>JASJBX010000210.1 GCA_030066295.1 Crocosphaera sp. | reverse complement strand
ATCGGTATCTAAGGGATACCAATAAGGGAAATAACTAATAGTTAAAAGAAACACCCAGAAACCCGAGGCAAAACTTTGTAAACATTGATCTTTGAGACGACGATAAATTTGAAAGGTTAAAAAACATAAATGAGTAACAAAAGCCATGAAGGCGAATAAACCTAAATAACCAACTTCAAAGAGGAGTTTGGGGTGATAGGTTTCCACCAGGGAAACGTCACCAAAGACGCGAGTTGAATTAGTTGCTGTTCCTAAACCCCATCCAAAAATACCTCGTTGATTGCTGATGGCGTGATTAAATTGTTCTAATATGAATAGATAGGGAGGAGAAGCATTCCAACGATCAACAAAACTATCAATTCGTTCTTGAAGAAAGTCAGGATTTAGAAAAGAAAATACGATAAATAAGACCACGGATAACCCCATCGCAACAGGAATAAATCGTTTAAAATCAGCAATCTTTCCTGTCAAAAATAACATAACAATAAGCAGAATTGGCACAATAGCTAACGCTAATCGTTGACCACAAATAACTGCATTAACAAAGACCATAGCCATTCCCAGTAAGCCACAATTCCTCCAAAAGAATGCAGTATCACTAAAGGCAACAGAAAAACAAATAGCGGCATTGGCCACTAAAAACCAGGCCCAATGCCAAGGAGAAACAAATGTTCCGGGCAATCGAATTTGTCCTTGACTTGGCGAGTATAAAACAGAACCGCCAACAAAACATTTTGCATCCAGTTTAGGTTTAAACAAATCCACCCCTGTTAAATGATCAGTTCCTTGACATCGCCCTGTTTTTAACATCCAATATTGAACGAAAGCTAAGCTACAACAAATAATCGCTAACACAACTAATAAGCGGCCTAAAAAAAGTAACCTTTTTTTATCTTGAATTAGGTAATAAGCACAAAAAATCAAGGGAATATAGCCAAGGAAAACTTTTAATCCCAATATTCCTTGGGCAAGGGGAATTGCCTTTTTACAAGGGGTAGTAATAACAATACCCCTTTCACTTAGGATTAATTCCCCATTGGCATCCCGTAAAAATTTATCATATTCACTTAGGGAATCACAAGCTGGTAAAAATTGCTTAATTCCATTAACAAAAAATAAGGTTAATAAGGCACATATTAGTAAAAACACTAAGGTTGTTAACAGGGGTTTCGCAACGATAATCGGCTGTCTTTTGCGTTTACACTCTTGCATTAAACCCAATAAAGCAGGAATATAAAACCCATCCTTAGAAAGCTGGAAAAGGGCGTTACCACCGCCAATCCAATAAGTAACAGTCCCACTGAATGGCATATAAATCAGGAAAGCCCATAAAGCCGTGCGGGGATAATTGTAACAAATAACTAACATAGGGATTAATAATCCCACTGAGGCACCAATTTTAGGACTGATGGTAAAACTCAGGGGAGCCCCAACAAGAACGGCAAAAAATAGGGAAAAACCGATTAATCCCATTAGTTTTCGTCTTGTTTCTCTCGCTTTACGTTTTTGTGCCAGCTTCTCTTTGATATCAAGGGATGAATGATCGGGTTTCCGTTTTTTTGATTGTCTTTTTCCCTGAGAACGTCTCATTAGATATATACGGATTTTGACTTTCCTTATAAATTATACCCACTTATTTAAAAATTTTTCCCTTTTTTCTTCGGGTTGCTTCTACTCTGGACAACTTAGAACAAGATAAACTATTTTTGAGTTAAAGGATTTATTGTGAGATGAGTGTATGATATGAGAATGAGTTTTGAACAGGTTAAACCTCTTTCTTATGTCGATCTCACCTATCCTTTTAACCCTAATCATTTTATTGTTAGCTTTAATTAGTTTTGTGTGCGAGTTTTTTCCTGTGGATACCACAGCGATTGGAATTACAGTTCTCTTGATTTTATGTCAATTAGTTACCCCTGAGGAGGGAATTTCTGGTTTTAGTAATTCAGCCACTATTACGGTGATGGCTATGTTTATCTTGAGTGCTGGAATTACCCGAACTGGGGGGTTACAAATTGTCAGGGATTTGCTGTTTCAATTGGGAGGAAAAAGCTTAAAAAAACAAATTGCTTCTTTGGGAATTATTGTCGGATTTATTAGTGCTTTTATTAATAATACCGCCGTGGTTGCTGTTTTTCTGCCTATCATAGAATCTTGGGGTAAAAAACGCAAAATTTCTTTATCTAAGTTACTAATTCCTCTTTCTTATACGGCCATTTTAGGGGGCGTTATCACCATCATCGGAACGTCAACTAATATTTTAGCTAGTGGATTATCAAAGAAGTTAGGTTATGGGGAGTTTAGTATTTTTTTGATCACTCCCATTGGCATCCCTGTTTTTTTTATCGGATTAATTTATCTAACTTTTATTGCTCCTCAACTACTTCCTGATCGTAAATCAATTAATAGTGAAGGATTAGATGTTGATTATGATCTGAAAGATTATGTTAGTGAAATTATTATTACCCCTCGTTCTAATCTCATTGGCCAAACTTTAAGAAAAAGTGGAATTCAAAGAAAATTTGATATAGATGTTTTAGAAATTATCCATAATGATATTCATTTTCCTCAACCTCTGGCTGATAAAATTTTATCATTGGGGGATATTTTATTGGTCAGAGGAGGTAAAGAAGATTTACTACAAATTCGAGACGAAAGGGGTGTAGATATTTTGGCAGATGTTAAATTTGATGAAGAAAAAGTTGAAGAAGAACTAAATTTTGGCGAGGATAAAGTAGCAGAAGTTCTTATTTTATCTAACTCTCGTTTAATTGCTTCTACGCTCAAAGATTTACGGTTTAGACAACGATATAATGCCACGGTTATTGCTATTCGTCGCGGGGAAGAATTATTACGAGAAAGATTAGGAAAAGTTCGGTTAAAATTTGGGGATTTATTATTAGTTCAAGGTCCAAAAGAAAGCTTTATTGGCTTACAAACTACTAGAGAACTATTAGTCTTAGAAGAAAGGGATATCGAAACATTACGACAGAATAAAGCGTACATTGCCATCGCTATTGTCTGTGGGGTGGTTATCCTTGCTGCTTTTAATATTTTACCCATTTTGGTGAGTAGTTTGGTGGGGGTTATGTTGATGATTTTTACAGGCTGTTTAAAACCTGGAGAAATTTATGGTGCAGTTCGTTGGGATATTATTTTTCTGTTAGCCGGATTGATTCCTTTGGGAATTGCCATGGACAAATCAGGAACTAATCAATTAATCGCTAACTATATCGTCGCTTTAGGAGCTTATTTGCCTAATTACTTTGTTTTAGTTCTTTTTTATTTTTTCACAGCTTTATTAACTGAAATTCTCTCTAATAATGCTGCTGTTTTGTTGATGTTACCGGTGGCGGTTGAGGTAGCTAAAAGCCTCAGTCTTAATCCTATTGCTTTTATGTTGGCGGTTATGTTTGCTGCTTCTAATAGTTATATAACCCCCATTGGTTATCAAACAAACACAATGGTTTATGGTCCAGGGGGTTATCGATTTTTAGACTTTACTCGGGTGGGACTTCCCCTAACCCTAATGTTTACCTTTATTGTTCCTTTTTTAATTATTATCGTCTATGGTTTATCCTAATGTCAGGCAGAATATCCCATCCTTTATAAACTAATTAAAACTTATGGAAAAAATACTAGAAGTTAGAAAATTAACTAAAATATTAGTTTCATCGGCTTTATATTAAGTAATAGTAAACTATCAGGGCGAGGGGGAATATAAATAGTAAAATATAGTCAGACAATTTATAAGCGATAAGGCGGGGAGTGTATCAACCTACAATAATGTCCTAACGACTTATAAAAAAATGATTTTCCGTTCCATCAAACAAATAATCTGTGCCATCACAGCAACGGCAACCCTTGGCACTATTTTCCCTGTTAACGCTCAAATAGCAGTGCGAATTCCTGATCAAGAATTACCGGTTAATAGGATATACCAAGATCAACAAGGGCGACTTTGGCTAGGAACCGAGGAAAAAGGTGCCTATCGTCTCAACCCAGAGAAAAATGAGGCGAGTCTTATCAACTCCACACAAGAATTATCTGTCAGGGATATATACGAAGATCAACAAAGGCGACTTTGGCTAGGAACAAAGAAAGGTGCTTATAGACTCAACCCGCAGAACAATCAAGTAATTCTGATCACATCCACACAAAAAGCATCTGTTAGGGGTATATACGAAGATCAACAGGGAGAACTTTGGCTAAAGACAGATCAAGGAGTCTATGATCTCAACCCAGATAGCAATCAAGCAAGTCTGATCACATCCACAGAAGGATTATCTCTTAGGGATATATACAAGGATAAACAAGGCCGAATTTGGATAGGAACACAAGAAAAAGGTGCCTATCGTCTCGACCCAAAGAACAATCAAGCAATTCCCATCAACCTCACACAAAGATTAGCGGTTACGGACATATACGAAGATAAACAGGGGGAACTTTGGTTAGGAACCGATCAAGGTGCTTATCGTCTCGACCCGAAGAACAATCAAGCAAGTCTGATCGAGGATACAGAAGAATTATCTGTTACGGACATATACGAAGATAAACAGGAGCGACTTTGGTTAGGAACCGATCAAGGTGCTTATCGTCTCGACCCAGAGAACAATAAAGCAAGTCTGATCGAGTCCACACAAGGATTCTCTTTTATGGATAAGGGTAGGGGTATATACGAAGATAAACAGGGGCGACTTTGGCTAAGGACAGATCAAGGGGTCTATCGTCTTGAACCACAGAAGAATCTGCCGATTCCTATCAACTTCACACAAGAATTACCAGAATCATCCGTTAGGGATATATCCGAAGATAAAGAAGGGCGACTTTGGTTAGGAACAAAGCAAGGTGCCTATCGTTATGATGAAAATTTGAAAATTGATGTTGTTGTAGAAAGTGGTGGCAACGCAGGAATATTAGTTAATTTACTTAGCAATATCTTTCCTAGTATTGGTTACATTAGTCCCCTTAAACTGAAAGCTTGTTATACCTATATAGATTCTAATTGTTATGATAATAATCAGCCTGACCTTGAATCATTTTCTCGTGAATTTTTCGTTATTTTTCAAAACGATAATAAACCCTTATTTGATCATACCTTAACCTTAAAAGATAAAGGATATAAAGCAATGGATAATGGAATTAGAGAAGAACTAATTCAGAATGGAGAACATAAAATTTATATTGGTGTGAGAGATAAATGGGGGAATATTTCTGGAGTCAAAACTCAAACTATTTTTGTTGGTGGTTGGGAATTTTTGACAGGTATTGGTGCAACGATTATTGTCATTGCTAGTTGGGTCAGCAGTGCAATTGCTCTAATTATTGCCCCTTATAATCAATTTTCCCATGACTTATTAATGAATCCTTTTCTGCGTAACTATGCTTCTTTCGGCTTCATTCCCATTGCTCTTTCTGTTATTCCTCCTCTACGCAATTATATTTTACGACGTTATCTGAAACAAGTACGTAAAGATGAACAGTTTAGTCGATGGCGAGAAGAATTTATTGTACCATCAGGTGATTTTATTCCTGAGAACTTTGGCGAAAAATTTCAACAAAAACAAATGCAAAAACAATCTATTTTTTTACAAGGTAGATCAGGTATCGGTAAAACATCTTATTTTCAATATTTAACGGATTATTATAGTGATAAAAAACATGATTTACTTCCTAAAAATGTTATTCCTGTTTTTATTCCTCTCTCTCATTATCGAGAAAATGAACCAGAAAAAATGTTTCAAAGTCAATTAGAAAAATACGGAAGATTATTCGATAAAGATTTAAGTTCATGGTTTTTAGAACAAGGAATTTTTTTGATCTTTTTGGATGGATTAAATGAGGTAAGTGAGGCAGAAAGACAAAAAATAAATACCTTTGTTACAAACAATTCTCAAGCAAACTATTTCTGTTTAAGTTCTCAACGAGACTATAATGAATTTAGTGAATTAACTATCGTTCAGTTAGCATCATTAGGAAAAAGAGAAATTAAGCAATTATTAGAAAAAAAGCTAGGAGAAGCAAAAACAAAAGATGTCTTAAAACAATTCAATAAATCTAGTTATGAACTCTACGAAATTCCTCAAAACTTAGACTTTGCTATTGAACTGATTCAAAATAATAAACCCTTACCTAAATCTCAGCGAGCTTTATATCAAGCCATTTTGAAACCTATTTTTGATGAATGGGAAAAGAACGGAAAAGCTGATTTTGATGATATTTTATACCAAAAATCTTATAATATGTTTATCAATAAAGATCAATTTTTTAATCAGTCACAACCTAAAGTTCCCGATGAATTAAGAGATGAATTAGTCAAGCAAAAATTCTTAGTTAAACGGACAGAAAACTATCATTTTCAACATGATTTAATTCGTGCTTATTTAGCTTCTCTCTATTTTACTCCTCGTTGGCAAAACTTGATTAAAGATGATAGTTTAACCATTGATGAAAATTGGCGTTCTTTATTAGAATTTAGTTTAAATAACTTTACTCAACCAGAAGAATCCAAAAAACTAATGCTTATGATTGTAGAAAAAAATCCTTCTTTAGCAGGAAAAGTCTTTACTTCTTTACAAAAAACAAGACCAGATTTATGTGAAACTTGGTCAGATGAATTCTTTAGTCAATTAGGTAAACAATTAAATCAACAAAGAGAGGATTGGTAAGCTAAAAATAAACACAATATTGATAAACAAATTCTAGTATTTCCTAAGATATTGATATGGGTTTATATACTATTTTTGGCGCACCGAATATTCTACGAGGAAAAAGTCAAAGTGGTTCCATGAAGGCTATTTCAGCTATTACTAATAATGTGGTGAGTTGTTTATGTTCTGATTATTCTCCAGCTACTTTATTAACCGCAGCGTTTCGTTTGCCAACCTTAGCCCATGGATTAGCCTTTAAACCAGTTGCCTTTCCTGCTTCTAAAAAACAAGCCAACACCTCATCATTATCCTGAACCGTTGTCCCTGCCATGTCAAAAACAACTATACTGCTACGCGAAAGTTAAAAGGCAAAAGTTCCTCGCTCTGCTCCGGCTCTAGCGAACAAAAGTCAATCATTAGGCCAGAAAAGAGTTTCAGAGTTTGCCAATGTCAAACACCAAAATGCGTAGTGCTATAATTGCACTTTCCTCATCAATCACCTCCTTAGACAAAAACAAAAATCCGCCCCATCTCCCCGTCAACCCCACTCCTCAGCTACCCACTCAAGAGAAAAACAGCCATAATAAACAACATAGGGGATTGACTCCTAGCAAAATTCTAGTAAGCTACTATATCAATACACTAAAAAATCATAAACTTGTAAATCCCTGTTTATATAAAACTATATCGACCTTTCGGAGTGAGGAAATTAAACATCGTGTCGTCTAGCACTATTCGACAGAAACACAACCCCAAGAAATCCCCTAATGGTGACGTTTCGTTTATCCAAGGGGTCCTTCGAGTTGCCGGGGGAACCGTTTTAGGGACCAGTCTTCTTGCCAGTTCCATCGTGGCGGGGGGCTTGGTTGGCTTAGCAATTAGCTTTCGTAACCTTCCTGATGTACGAACCCTAAACAACTATTCTCCATCGGAAACTAGCTACATCTATGATATCAAAGGACGGCTCCTATCCCGACTGCATGGAGAAGCCAACCGAGAAGCCGTCAAACTCGAAAAAATTTCCCCTGAGTTAAAACGGGCTGTCCTAGCTATCGAAGACAGCCATTTTTACTACCATCATGGCATTAACCCCACCAGTATCGGTCGGGCTTTGTGGGTTAACTGGAAAAGCGGCGGCGTGGTAGAAGGGGCTTCGACCATCACCATGCAGTTAGTCAAAAATATTTTTCTAACTCGGGACCGAACCTTTAGCCGTAAACTCTCAGAAGCCGTTCTGGCCATTCGTGTCGAACAGTTCTTTGATAAAGAAGAAATTATGGAAATGTACCTCAATAACATCTATTGGGGTCACAATAACTACGGGGCCGAAACGGCAGCCCAAAGCTACTTTAACAAATCAGCTTCCGAGTTGAACCTATCCGAAGCCGCATTGATGGCTGGGTTAATACAAGCCCCGGAAACCTACAGTCCTTTTAACAACTACGCCAACGCCAAGCAACGCCAGAAGGTGGTTTTAGACCGTATGGCCGATGTTGGTTGGATTACCCCTGAAGAAGCCGAAGCAGCCCATAAAGCCCCTCTAGGGGTGGGAAAACCCACCTCTTGGCAAGCTAGTAAGCTACCTTACGTCACCGACACGGTGATGCAGGAGTTACAAGAAACCTTCAGCAAAGACGTAATCACTAAAGGAGGAATGCGTATCCAAACCTCCGTCGATTACTATATGCAGCAAAAAGCCCAAGAAACCGTTAAACAAGGCTATCGTCAGCTAAGGGGCCGAGGGGTTTACGCCAAAGATTTACAAGTTGCCCTAGTGGCCGTTGACCCGCGAACCCACTTTATCAAAGCCATTGTCGGCGGTGTCGACTACGATAAAAGTCAGTTAAATCGGGCTATCCAGTCCCGTCGTCAACCCGGTTCCTCCTTCAAACCTTTTGTTTACTACACCGCCTTTGCCAGTGGAAAATATACTCCAGGTTCGGTGGTTAACGACAGTCCGGTTAGTTATCGAGATGGTAGTGGTGTTTATAGTCCCAAAAACTACGGGGGTAGCTTCTCCGGTCCGATGTCTCTCCAAGCGTCTTTGATTCAATCCCGTAACGTTCCGGCGGTGGTTTTGGGGCAAAAAGTCGGGGTCAGTAAGGTGATTGAAATTTGCCGTCGTTTGGGCATAGAAAGCCCCATGCGTCCCGTCATTTCCCTTCCTTTGGGTGCCGGCGACATGACCCCCTTAGAAATGGCTAACGCCTATGCTACGTTTGCCAGCAACGGTTGGTATTCTGAACCGACCATTATTGTCCAAATTGCAGACAGTCGGGGCAATGTTTTAGTGGATAACACCCCTAAACCTCAATTAGTGCTTGACCCTTGGGCAACGGCTTCCTTAACCACCGTTATGCGAGGGGTGATTAATAATGGAACCGGACGGGCTGCTAATATTGGTCGTCCCGCAGCCGGTAAAACGGGAACCACTGATAATGAACGTAACGTCTGGTTTGTTGGCTATGTTCCCCAGTTGTCTACTGCTGTCTGGGTAGGAGACGATGCTAACCGCGCTCTGGGGAAAGGGGTGACTGGTGGCGGTCATGCTGCACCCATTTGGCGTAGTTTTATGACAGAAGCTCTCAAAAATGAACCGGTTTTACAATTTCATGCTGCTTCTAAGTTTCCTCGTCCCAAAGCTAAAGACAAAAAATAACCCCTGAAAATGAACAGGGAAAAATCCCAACAAAGTTCTCTCTCCCGTCCCTGGTTCCGTTCCCTCTGGCAATGGCAAGGTTCGGTGATTCCCTCTATTGTGCCTAGGGTTTTTGGATGTGCTTTTTTTGCCTTGGGCATTAGTGTTTTGTATTATTTCGGGTTGAATGTGGCTTTGCCTCTAGAAAGTGGTTTAGTGCCTAGTATCGTTTTGGGTTTACTGTTAGTGTTTCGTACTAACACGGCCTACGAAAGATACTGGGAAGGTCGAAAACTTTGGGGACTTTTAATTAATACGGTTCGCAATTTATCTCGGACTATTTGGGTGACAATTAAAGAAAATGATAGCGGCGATCGCACAGAAAAAATAGTGACTTTACGACTATTAATTGCTTTTGCGATCGCCACTAAATTACACTTACGTTCGGAACCAGTTAACGAAGATTTAGCTCGATTTTTACCCGAAAAATGGCACAAAAAATTATGCACTATTAACCATCCACCCCTAGAGATCGCTTTTTTGATTGGGGATTATTTACAACAACAATACAATAAAGGATCGATAAATTCATATCAACTAACTGCCATGTTTAAATTGTTAGATACCATGGTGGATGTATTAGGGGCTTGCGAAAGAATTCTCAAAACCCCTATTCCCCTAGCTTATACGATTCATTTAAAACAATTGGTTCTACTTTATTGTTTAACCTTACCCTTTCAATTTGTAGATGAATTAGGTTGGATGACTGCCCCTATTGTAGCCTTAATTAGTTTTACCATATTGGGCATCGAAGCCATTGGTATAGAAATTGAAGATCCCTTCGGTTACGATGCTAACGATCT
>JASJBX010000002.1 GCA_030066295.1 Crocosphaera sp. | reverse complement strand
ATGTCTGCTGCTTCGTTTAAATAACTTAAAATTGAATCTGTATCAGGACGAGTGGCATTTTCTCCCATTAAATCGTTAGAGAAATTATTAACTAAGAAATCAAATTCCCTTTCGTCTAATTGAGTCCCATATAACTCAATTAAGTTGAAGTCTTGTTGTTCTAAACGTCCGTTACCATCGATATCTAAGCTAATAGGATTGTTGTTTGTTTTTTCTACAACAGTTAAGGTTAACTTATTATTAGAAAACTCTGGGGAAAATTCATAGTCTGAGTCAATGGTTAATCCAGTAAAATTCAACTCTGAAACTGAGTGTAATTCATCATAAGTAATGAGATCAAAACTATCTCCTAGGACGGGTAAAAAACCATTAATTAAACTAATATTTAACGTACCATCAAATCGAGCCAGCCCGTTAATATCAAGTTTATCATATTGAGTTCCTGAATTATACCCTCCTAATTCAAAGTTAAGAAAAGAACTATCTGTTTCTAAATAATTACCATCAATGGTTAATCTTCCCACTTGAGAATTATTAAAATTGCCTACATTGATATGTCCAGAGTTATTGACAGTGACTCCGATAATTCCCTGTCCTGATAATTCTCCTGAATTATTAAATATACTGCTATCATAACCAGAAGAAATAGTGCCAAATAATTCATAGTTGGCAAAATTGTTAATAACGGCACTGGAATTTAACCAAACACTTCGACTTGTAGAATTATTATGAATAATAGTCCCATAATTATCCAGTTGTCCGTCTAGATTTTTTTGCTCTCTGTTTCCAATATTCAAAGTTCCATTATTAGTAAGAACCCCTGATGTTTGTAACATTCCTCCATTCCAATTTGTCACAGGAAGTAACGTCCAATCATCATCAATATTAAAGGTTATATCTCGGTTCAAGGTTAAGATAATCGTATCAGCAATAGAGGCACCTTGAGACAATTCTAAATTAAAAACTCCACTTTCAACAATAAACTCTCCTGTTCCGTTAATTTGAGAATTATTAGTAAAGGTATAAATATTTCCGTTCAATATATTAGAATTTCCTGCATCATATAATAAAGTGCTTTCATCTCCTAGATTAAATATACCATTATTACTAATTCCTGATCCTCCTAAATGGAGACGACTTGCTGATTCTAAATTGACAGTTCCACTATTATTAAAAAAAGTATCAATACTTCCTCCGAATTCGGTTACATTTAAGATCCCTGAGTTATTAAGTTCACTACTCATATAAGATGAAACAAGGGTACCGTTTAATTCATAGTTACCCAGGTTATTGATAACTGCACCAAAATTTAAACGGACATCTTGACCAGTAGAATTATTATGAATAATCGTCCCATGATTATCCAGTTGACCTTCAATATTTTTCCTATCGACATTACCAATATTTAAAGTTCCATTATTAGTAATAATCCCTGATGTTTGTAACGTTCCCCCATTCCAATTTGTCACAGTAACTAACGTCCAGTCATCATCAATATTAAAGGTTCCATCTCGGTTCAAAGTTAAGATAATAGTATCAGCGATAGAGGCACCTTGAGAGATATTAAAATTTAAAAATCCACTTTCTAAAAGTAATTCTCCCATCCCATTGATTTGAGAATTCTTAGTTAATGTGTAAGTATTTCCATTATCAAAACGACTTTTTGCTCCCCCATCATATTTAAAAATACTACCATTTCCTAAATTAAAAATTCCTTCATTACTAACACCATCTGCTCCTAAAATAAGACGACTTCCTGGATCTATATTGACAGTTCCGGTATTGTTGAAAACAGCATCAATAAAACCACCGCCGGTATTAACAACATTTAATATAGCCTCATTATTAAACGCACTGGTTCTATTATTAGAGCGAATCAATCCATTTAATTCATACTCATTAAAATTGTTTAAAATTGAACCAAAAGTTAACTCTAAAAAATCAAATAAACCGTCTTCATGAGTAATAATTCCATGATTATCTAGTTGTCCTGTTAAAATTTTCCGAGGATTAAATTCATTAAGAGCAGTGAACCAAGGTTGCAACTCTAATAATCCATTATTAGTTATCATCCCAGAACTTTCAATAATTCCTGCTTGCCAAACTGTTGTAGGGGATAGAGTTAAATTTCCTTCAATGTTTAAATGTCCTAAAACACGACCACTAATATCACCAATAATTGTCGTTGTTTCTGGTAAAATAAAATCTTGATCAACGTTTAAAGTTCCTGCACGAATGGTTAATAAATTAACGTCGATGTCAGCACCTTGAGATAATTCTAAATTAATGATCCCACTGTTTATATTTAATTCTCCGTTTCCCGTAATTTGGGAGTTATTCGTAACAGTATAAGTATTTCCATTAAAAATATCAGAATTTCCAGCATCATATAAGAAAGTGCTTCCATCTCCCAGGTTAAAAATCCCATTATCACTAATTCCTTCCCCTCCTAAAGTAAGACGACTTCCTGGGTCGATATTGACGGTTCCACTGTTATTAAAAACAGCATCGATGCTTCCTCCCAATTGGGTTATATTTAAGATGCCTAAATTGTTAAATCCACCACTGGTATAAGACGAAAAAATGATGCCATTTAAGTCGTAGTTACCTATATTATTGATTAATGCACCAAATAATAAAGAGACATCTTGAAAACTAATGTGATTAATATTGCCTTCATTGTTTAGTTGTCCATCTATCCTTTTACCTGAACCATTATTAATGGTAAGATCCCCTATTTGAGTGATCGTAGTAACCTCAGAATTGGGAGATGTCAGCAAACCACTCTGCCACAAAATCCCATTTAAGGTCATATCGTCGATAAAATTCAAATTATTAGCCATAATTTTCTCCGTTAAATATTAAGTTAAGAGATTAAACAGTTTCTGGAACAATACTATCAAAATAGGTGAGGATTGAATCCGCATCAGGACGAGTTGGATTGTTTCCAATTAAATCACTGGAGAAATTTTCAACTAAAAATCCAAATTCTACGACATCTAATTGACACGCATATAATTCAATTAAGTTGTAATCTTGTTGTTGGATTTGATTATTTCCATCAATATCGAATAAAATGTCTGCTGCTTCGTTTAAATAACTTAAAATGGCGTCGGGCTTGTTGCGGAAGAAGCTAAATCATATCATAAGGGTGCAGAAGCATGGATTCATCCTGCTTCTGCACATCTGCTTCAGAATCCAGGCGGTTTTAACCCCTGGAGAAGTTAATTATACTTATAAAGAAACAAAAAGGTAAATGCTCTTTATGCCGACAACACTTTACACTTGAAGATATAGTTGAAAAGGATCTGAACTTATACCCTGTCTTAATTGCAATGAATTCAGGAATCGACCTACAAGCACGTTTTATCGAATCTCTAACCCAGTTAGGCATCCCTAGCGGGGCAGCCAAAGCCCTCTGGATACCCTTCCCCTCGTTTTTAATGATTATTGGCGCAACAGTGGGGGTTTTAGTCGTCGTTTGGCTAGAAAGAAAAATCTCTGCTGCTGCCCAACAACGTATCGGCCCCGAATATGCCGGTCCGTTGGGGGTACTGCAACCCGTCGCCGACGGTATTAAATTAGTCTTTAAAGAAGATGTAATCCCTGCAAAAGCCGATCCCTGGTTATTTACCTTGGGACCCGTTTTAGTAGTGTTACCCGTCTTCGTCTCCTATTTAATTGTGCCTTTTGGTCAAAATCTCGTGGTAACTGACCTCAATGTGGGCATTTTCTTCTGGATTGCTTTATCCAGTATCGCGCCCATTGGCTTATTAATGGCGGGATATGCTTCTAATAATAAATATTCCCTATTAGGAGGACTTCGGGCTGCAGCACAATCGATCAGTTACGAAATTCCTCTGGCTTTATCCGTCTTAGCCATTGTCATGATGTCCAATAGCCTCAGTACCATCGACATCGTAGAACAACAATCCGGATATGGTATTTTGGGCTGGAATATTTGGCGACAACCGGTAGGCTTTTTCATCTTTTGGATCGCTGCTTTAGCTGAATGTGAACGTCTTCCCTTTGACTTACCCGAAGCAGAAGAAGAAATTGTGGCCGGATACCAAACCGAATACGCCGGCATGAAATTTGCCCTCTTTTATTTGGGGTCTTACGTTAACCTAGTATTATCTGCCTTAGTTTTTGCCATCCTATATTTAGGGGGTTGGGAGTTTCCCGTTCCCTTAGATAAATTAGCCGAATGGTTAGGAGTGAGTCAAGACAATTCTTGGTTACAGGTTATCACCGCCTCTTTAGGTATTACCATGACTGTCCTTAAAGCCTATTTCTTGGTCTTTATTGCGGTTCTTATGCGGTGGACCGTTCCCCGTGTCCGTATTGACCAATTATTAGATTTAGGTTGGAAATTCCTCTTACCCGTCTCTCTGGTGAATCTCTTATTAACTGCGGCCTTAAAATTAGCCTTTCCAGTGGCATTCGGCGGTTAATCTTTGTTGTTAATACATTAGGGAATAAACATCATGTTTAGTATGCTCAAACAAGTGGGCGATTATGCCAAAGGAACCATCGAAGCAGCCAAATATATTGGTCAAGGTTTGTCTGTTACGTTTGACCATATGCGTCGTCGTCCCATCACCGTACAATATCCTTATGAAAAGTTAATTCCCTCAGAAAGATATCGGGGTAGAATTCACTATGAATTTGACAAGTGCATCTCTTGTGAAGTGTGTGTGAGAGTCTGTCCTATTAACCTTCCTGTGGTTGATTGGGAATTTAATAAGGCTAGTAAAAAGAAAGAACTCAAACACTATAGTATCGATTTTGGGGTTTGTATTTTTTGTGGTAATTGTGTGGAATATTGTCCCACCAATTGTTTATCCATGACAGAAGAATACGAACTGGCTACCTATGATCGTCATGAGTTAAATTACGATAACGTAGCCTTGGGACGTTTACCTTATAAGGTGACTCAAGACCCCATGGTAACGCCGTTACGGGAGTTGAATTATTTACCTAAAGGTGTCATCGAACCCCATGACTTACCAGAAGGAAGTCAACGGGCCGGTAAACATCCCCAAGATATCATCGAAGAAGCCAAATCTTCTTCTTAATTAATGAGTGGTTGATAAAAGATTGTTGATTTTATGCACAATTTTTTATCAACTCTCGCTGATCAATTGTTCACTGAAAACAAGGAGTATCAATAAGCTGTGAATTTAGCTGAAGGCGTTCAAATTATTTCCTTTGCCATCTTAGCAGGATTAGTTATTATTACTGCTTTGGGGGTTGTTCTGCTGGAAAATATTGTTTATTCTGCCTTCTTATTAGGGGGGGTATTTATCAGTATTTCAGGTATTTATGTCCTGTTAAATGCTGATTTTGTGGCCGCTGCACAGGTGTTAGTTTATGTGGGTGCAGTCAATGTTTTGATCTTGTTTGCGATTATGTTAGTCAATAAAAAACAAGATTATTCTAACTTACCTAGAAAATGGATTAAAAAAGGAGCAACTGCTGTCGTTTGTGGGGGACTTTTTGCGTTATTAGCTACCATGATTTTGATTACCCCTTGGTCTCTAGAAAGCAATGCACCCGGGTTGATTGAAAATACAGTGGTGGAAATTGGGAAACACTTCTTTAGTGATTTTCTCTTACCGTTTGAGTTGGCTTCTGTCCTGTTATTAATGGCCATGGTTGGGGCCATTGTCCTAGCCCGTCGTGACTTTATTCCTGATACTTTGTCCACAGAAGATGGTGTGGTTACTTCATTACAATTACCTGAAAGATTGAGTGAATTAGAATCACGGGAATTATCTGCTTCTAAATCATCAGAAGCTTAAAAAATAGAAATTACTGTTAGTTTTAGTCCAAAGTTTGAGGTTTTATGGAAATACAATTAGAGTTTTGCCTATTGTTAGCAGCTGCCCTTTTCTGCATTGGAATTTATGGATTAGTGGTTAGTCGCAATGCGGTACGGGTTTTAATGTCTATCGAATTACTGTTAAATGCAGTGAATATTAACTTAATGGGATTTTCTAATTTTCTTGATCCTGTTGGTATTAAAGGTCAAATATTTACCGTATTTGTGATTACGGTAGCAGCAGCAGAAGCAGCCGTTGGTTTAGCGATTGTTTTGACCATTTATCGTAACCGTGAAACAACAGATATGGAACAATTTAATCTGTTGAAATGGTAAATTGAGTTGTAGGGTGGGCAAATCTTGAGAGCATAAAGATAACTTTAATTAAGTTGCCAGTTTGCCCATCTCACCTATGAATGTTTTCACTGGCAAAGATTGATAAAAATAACAATGTTTTGAATTATATTGCTAGTTTTATCCACCTGATCAATTAATGTTATCGGTGGGCAAATATGTAAGACATAAGGATAACTTGAATTAAGTTGCTCATTTTGCCCAACCTACGTTTTTTTGCGTTTATAACGACGTTTTTTAGGCTTTTTTTGAGAACGTTTAAGATGACTAACTAAATGATCACTTATACTATGAATCATTGCTCCTAATTCTAACCCGATAAAGGTAACAATGGCCTCTCCTAAATATTGATGTTTGAGTAAAGTTAAGCTATTTTGTGCAACATTACGCCAATTCCAATTAAATCCCCAAATGAATTGAGCGATCGCAACAACAAAAATGGCTATAATCAAAACAATACTGAAAAGATAAATAACCCGGATTACCGTTCCCACAATCAACCCATGAGAAAAAAAAGAACGATGTTTCAAACAAGATTGATACGGTAACCAAATCCAGCGTATTATACCCCATCGTTTGTATTGTAGGGAATAAATATCTAAGTCAGGGCCAAACATCAACCCACTGAATAAATAAGCCCCACTAAACCATAATAACCAGTCTCCTCGACGGGTGAGGGTATATGCTAAAACGGCTAAGGGGGATAGACTAAGCAAGGTGATGCGATCGTGAGTACGGCCAGAAGGCATAATGATCAGTACAGTATTGAGTTGATTTATATTTTAGTGGAGGGGACGGAGGAGTGTGGGAAGTGTGGAAAGTGTGGGGAGAAATTTAAAAAAGTGTTGCTTTTTCTGGTAGATGTGTTATGATGACAAAGCACGAGTAAGGGCGATTAGCTCAGCGGTAGAGCTCCTGCCTTACAAGCAGGCTGTCACTGGTTCAAATCCAGTATCGCCCATAAGAACAGAAAAATAGCTGAAAGTTTTAGTTGTAATTTAAAGTTTGTTTTTGCCGCAACGGCAAAGTTATGCCTGAAAAAGTGACCGGCAAATTCATGCCTGAAAAGATTTAGTAGGGCATTTTATCTTAAAATGTGGTCAAAAAACGCCAGAGATGAGCTTAACACTCATCTCTAACAGTGGCACGCAAATCGATTAACGCAACCCAGGATTGTGTTGAATCAAACTCATAAACTCCTGACGGGTTTTAGCATCATTGGCAAATTCCCCTCTCAGCGCACTGGTGGAAGTCCAAGAACCAGGTTTTTGTACTCCTCGCATTACCATACACATATGAGTTGCCTCTACAACCACCGCCACTCCTTTCGGTTGTAGTAAACCTTGAAGTGCATCTGCAATCTGTGCGGTTAATCTTTCTTGTACCTGCAAACGTCGTCCGTACATTTCACAAATACGAGCAATTTTTGAGAGTCCAATGACCTTACCATCGGGAATATAAGCCACGTGAGCGCGGCCAAGAATGGGTAAAATATGATGTTCACAGGAACTAAATAGGTCAATATCCCGAACTAAGACCATTTCATTAGTATTTTCATGAAAAACTGCCCCATTAAGCAGTTCGTCTAAAGATTGATGATAGCCAGAAGTCAAAAATTTAAGGGCCTTAACTACTCGTTTGGGTGTATCTCTCAAACCTTCGCGATCGGGATCTTCTCCTAATCCTAACAGTAAAGTCCTTACCGCTTGGCGCATTTCCTCCTCAGATACGGGAGATTGTTGTGTTGTCGTTAATGATGGTAATTTATTATCGATTTTGTTAACTTGATTGGGTTGGGAGGGAGATAAGGTCATAAGTTTGAGTTAAATTAAAGGGTAACAGAAGTAGCTAAGCAGTTATTTAGCTGTTGGCGGAGTTTATCGGCGTCTAAATGACGACCGATAAAGACTAGCTGGTTGGCAGGAGTATTAGACCAAGGTTCGGACTTAATATCGTTGCGCTGTCCGCATAATTGGAAAATGTGGCGTAATTGGCTTCCTGCAAACCAAACAATTCCTTTGGCACGAAATACTTCTAGGGGAAGTTCTTCGTTTAAAAACTTTTGAAATTTATAGACATCAAAGGGTTTATCGCTTTGGAAAGACAAGGACATAAAACCATCTGTTTTGAGGTGATGGGAATGTTGGCGATATTCTTGTTCTTTAAAGCTATCTGTGTTAGTTAAACCCACATCCAAGATTAACGGTAACGGGACTTGGGCGTAGTGGGTATGGATAATTCTGGGACTCTTTTTGATAGAGGTAATGTAGGTTTCTAATGCGGTTAGTTGTTCCTTGTTTGCTAAATCGGTTTTATTCAATAAGAGAATATCTCCATAGGCAATTTGTTTAAACGCCACCTCGCTATCAAAATGTTCTGGGGTAAAGCTTTCTGCATCAATTAAGGTAATAACTGCATCTAAGTGTGTAAAATAGCGAAAATCTGAACCAACAAACGTCAAAATAATCGGTAAAGGGTCAGCTACCCCCGTCGTTTCGATAATCAAACGATCTACTTTTTCTTTCCGAGCTAAGATTCGTTTTACAGCTTCTACCAAACCGTCATTGATAGTACAGCAAATACAACCATTACTCAACTCTACCATGTCATCCTCGTAGGAAACCAAAAGTTGAGCATCAATATTAATATCACCAAACTCGTTAACCAATACTGCAACTTTGTGATCAAGGTCATTTTGCAGAATTTGATTGAGTAGGGTGGTTTTTCCACTACCGAGAAAACCGGTAATGATGGTGACTGGTAATCCTTGCTGGTTAATCTCTGACATGGGGAAGAGAAGCAATTTGGTTTACAAAAGTTAATTATACTACAACGATAATCATTCTCAAAATAAAATAAAAAGACTGAGGCGATCAAAAGCTCTAAAATAATAATGAACAACATCAAATGGCAAAAATATGGAAACAATTACCATTCCCAAGGGATTTCGGGTAACTTCAGAACAATTCGACCAACTAGCACAAGCCGAACAGCTAGTGCGAATGGAGTTAACCAAAGATGGAGAATTAATTATTATGAGTCCCACGGAAGGAACAGCAGGTAGAAAAAACAGCCGTTTAACTCAACAAGTTAGAAATTGGGCAGATAGTGACGGGACAGGAGAAGTCTTTGATTCTTCTACAGTGTTTGTCTTTCCTAATGGTGCAAGAAGAA
The DNA here is from genome assembly GCA_030066295.1 of Crocosphaera sp. Taxonomy (GTDB): domain Bacteria; phylum Cyanobacteriota; class Cyanobacteriia; order Cyanobacteriales; family Microcystaceae; genus Crocosphaera. The sequence goes on along the minus strand of JASJBX010000002.1, from coordinate 21,161 downwards.
GTCCTGATGTTAGCTGGATTAAACTAGAACGATGGAATCAATTAACCCAAGGGCAACAAGATGGCTTTCCTCCTATTGCTCCTGATTTTGTCATTGAATTAGTCAGTCCTAGTGATCTTAAGAATCAAAGATACGAAGATTTACAGTTAAAAATGCAGGAATATTTAGATAATGGTGTTAAACTTGGTTGGTTAATCGAACCATCAGCTAAAACTGTTGAAATATACAGATTAGGGCAGCAAGTAGAGAGTTTAAATAATCCTCAAACTCTATCAGGAGAAGATATTTTACCTGGGTTTGTTTTAGATTTAAGTGAAATTTTTTGATTTTAAAAAGTCATAAATTTAGAGTTGTTTTGTTATATTAATCATTGCATCTTTTAAATAAATTTAATCATTTAATTACCAAGGTAAATTAAGTAAACTAAATGGATGGTGAATATCTAGCTTGACTAAGCATTCATTAAGCTGTTGTTTAATTAATGAGTCATCTAAATTACGCCCTATGAAGACAAGTTCGTTTTTTGGATGGGTTGTCCAATCATCCGCTTGGAGATCGTAGCGAGGTCCACTTAGTTGAAAAATATGTCGGCCAGGACTTTCTTGAAACCAGAGTATACCCTTGGCACGAAATATGTTACTGGATAGTTGTTCAGATAAAAAATGTTCAAATTTTTCAATTTCAAAAGGGCGATCGCTTTCAAAAGAAATAAAATTAAACCCATCGGTTTCTAAATGATTGTTAAAAGCAGATTGGTTGCGTCTAAACTCGGAAATATCAGCTTGATAGTTATCTGTTTGAGTTAAACCAATATCTAAAATTAAGGGTAAAGGCACCTGGCTATATTCGCTCTCTAAAATTCTAAATCCTGGTTTAATGTCTTTAACAAATGTTTTTAATTCGTTAATTTTATTTTCAGTGGCTAAGTCAATCTTATTTAAAATAACCATGTCACCATATCTAATTTGTTTTAAAGCAGCATCACTATCAAAATGTTTGGCATCAAAAGCCTCTGCATCAACTACTGTGATAATAGAATCAAGACGAGTTAAAAACTTTAATTCTGTACTAAGAAAAGTCATTATAATGGGAAACGGATCTGCCAATCCTGTTGTTTCAATGACCAAATAATCTACTTTTTCTTCTCTTTCTAAAACTCGATAGACAGCATTAACTAAACCATCATTAATGGTGCAACAAATACAACCATTATCCAATTCGATCATATCTGACTCCACTGAGATTAGAAGTTGTTCATCAATATTAATATCCCCAAATTCATTGACTAATACCGCTATTTTCAAATTATCTTTATTCTGTAAAATTTGATTGAGTAAAGTGGTTTTGCCACTACCCAAGAAACCAGTAATTATGGTGACTGGCATTCCACTTTTCGGTAAGGATGGCAGCGCATCGGATAGGTTGAAGTTTAGACGATTCATAGTCTTGAGTTAATTGTTATCCAAATTTTTGATAATGATTATCATTCTATCTCAATCTGGAAATCTCAGGACACCGATTAAAAGTTTTCTCTTTCTCTTTCCCCTTGTGTCTGATTGGGTGTATGATGATAAGCTGTTTTTGGGGGAGTTACCAATTTATGCAAATTCGAGAAGCAAATATAAAAGATTTTGAAGGTATTAAAAGCCTTTATCTTCAAGCATTTGACAATTTAGAAGGCGATTTAGTTTCTAATTTAGCCATAAATTTATTAGACGAAGAATCAATAATTAAGATAATATCATTAGTGGCAATCAATAATAATGTGATAATAGGTCACATTGCCTTTAGCCCTGTCTTCTTAGAGAGCATCAACGAACATTTTGGTTACATTCTAGCTCCATTAGCAGTCTTACCAACTGACCAAAAAAAGGGAATTGGTTTTACCCTCGTCAAATCTGGCTTAGACACTATCTCCTCATTAGGTTCATTTCTAGTTTTTGTTTATGGCGATCCTCGATATTATTCTCGGTTTGGCTTTAAAACAAATCTCGCTCAAAATTTTACTCCACCTCATACGCTTCAGTATCCAGAAGGTTGGCACGCAATGAAGTTAAATTCTACTGTTTTTCCTCAAGGTGGCAAGCTAAAATGTGTTAATTCTCTCAACGATTCTAGACTGTGGTAAGCCTTGGTAATCAATTATGTGACATCCTCCCACGCTAACTGCTAGGCAGTATAGCGTGGGCTTCCCAACTCACGATTTAACAAAAATGTCAACTGTTAATCCCCATTGAATTTACGCTATACTGATAATGATTATCATTCTAATAATTTACCAGTGGTCAGCCAATTAACTCAATCTCCCTTGTCAATCGCCAACCCAGAACAACTAGAGCGTATTCGTCACACTTGCGCCCACGTCATGGCAATGGCAGTACAAATCCTCTTTCCAGAGACAAAAGTTACCATTGGACCCACTACAGATACGGGTTTTTATTACGATTTTGATCGCCCACAACCGTTTGCCCCTGAAGATTTGAAAAAAATCACCAAGCAGATGCGCTTTATTATTAAAGCTAATTTGCCGATTATTCGTGAAGAGATTACTAGAGAAGAAATTAAAGCTGAAATCGAACAGTTAGGCGAACCTTACAAACTAGAAATTTTAGATAGCATTCCAGAAGGAGAAACCATCACCCGTTACTATATTGGCAGTCCCGACGGTGGTAGATTGCCCAATGTAGGAGAAAAGCTCAAAGGTGCTTTACCAGAACCTTCCTTAATTAAACCTGTCAAAATTCCTGCTACAGTATCTTGGTGGGATCTCTGTGCCGGACCCCATATTAACTATACAGGGGAGATAAACCCCCATGCTTTTGCCTTAGAAAGCGTAGCTGGTGCTTACTGGCGAGGAGATGAAAACAAAGCCCAATTACAACGCATTTATGGAACAGCTTGGGAAACCCCCGAACAATTAGACGCTTATTTAAAGCAACGGGAAGAAGCGAAACGCCGAGATCATCGCAAACTAGGAAAAGAGTTAAAACTGTTCAGCATTCAAGAAAATGCTGGGGGTGGTTTGGTCTTTTGGCATCCTCGCGGTGCAACCATGCGCTACATCATTGAAGATTATTGGCGTAAAGCTCATTTAGATGGAGGTTACGAACTCCTCTATACCCCCCACATTGCGAACTTAGAATTGTGGAAAACATCCGGGCATTTTGACTTTTATCGGGAAAATATGTTCGATTCGATGCAGATTGAGGAACAAGCTTATCAAATCAAACCCATGAACTGCCCGTTTCACGTTTTAACCTATAAAAATGAACTCCATTCCTATCGAGAATTCCCGTTGCGTTGGGCAGAATTAGGGACAGTATATCGTTACGAACGTTCTGGGGTTCTACATGGTTTGATGCGGGTGAGGGGTTTTACCCAAGATGATGCTCATATTTTCTGTTTACCCACACAAATTGCCCAAGAAATTCTCGGTGTACTAAATTTAACAGAGAAGATTCTTTCAGATTTTGGTTTTAAAGATTATGAAGTTAATCTTTCCACTCGTCCAGATAAGTCAGTGGGGACAGATGAAGGTTGGGAGTTGGCAACTCAAGCGTTAGTAGAAGCCTTAAATAGCAAAGGTTGGGACTATGTTGAAGATAAGGGAGGCGGTGCTTTCTATGGTCCTAAAATCGATATTAAAATTAAAGATGCCATTGGACGGACTTGGCAATGCTCCACTATCCAGGTAGATTTTAACCTACCAGAACGCTTTGACATGGAATATGTAGCAGCCGATGGTTCTCGTCAGCGTCCTATTATGATTCATCGGGCAATTTTTGGGTCTTTAGAGCGTTTTTACGGAATTTTAATCGAAAACTATGCAGGAGATTTTCCGTTATGGTTAGCACCCATCCAATTACGTTTGCTACCAGTTAGTGAAGCACAAAGAGAATATGGGGAAACTATCGTTGCTTCGCTAAAAGAGGCTGGTTATCGGGTAGAAATAGACTGCACAGAGGAACGTTTGGGCAAACAAATACGTAAGGCCGAACTCGAAAAAATTCCTGTGGTAGCCATAGTTGGAAACAAGGAAGTTGACACTCAAACTTTGAGTATTCGTACTCGCCAACAGGGAGATATTGGAACAATGACTTTGACTGAGTTAAAAGATAGTTTTGCAGAGGTTTTAGTTAATAAGACTAAGATTTAGGGGATGTCCAAAGGAAAATATTTTATTTTCTTTATTTTCTGGGTCGGGAATCTATCTTAAAATGCCAAAAGAAGACTCTCTTAACGAAGTCAGAAGTCAGAGTTGTTTTTGAAACAAAGATTTATGCTCCGTTTCAAAAACGATTCACGCCTTTTAAGGAGCTTCGCCGAACCTTCTTAAAAGGTAGGGTTTTGGTTGCAATGATTTTCGATCAATGTGGTCTTGTTTTTGGTGAAATTTAGGTAAACAAAGTATGTCCTTATCAAAAGATTTGGCAATTTCAGGTAGCGTTAAATTTTTCGATTCAATTTGGAACAGAAAGAGATTAATCTCTGTTATTTCTATCACAGCTTTGTTAATTGCTATTAGTCCTCTATCTAGTTTTGCTCAAACGGAAAAAGCCGAAAAAGAGGTAGCAGAAACGACTGATATCTGGCTAAATACAGTTACTTCTGGTTCTCAGAAAGTAGTAAATGAGGTAGTCGCTTTATATGCGGAAGATGGAGTTTTGTGGGGGACTGTCTCCGAGCAAGTAAGGGATACCCCTGCAGAAATCCGGGATTATTTTGAATATTTTGCCAAGCTTCCCGACTTGAGCGTTAGTTCATATAAAGGTTGCGTAAGAATGTACGATGAAAATCTTGCTATAAACACTGGCTATTATACTTTCACCTATAGTAAAAACGGTCAAACTAGAGAAGTACCAGCGCGCTATAGTTTTGTCTATCAGAAAGACGGTAATAATCAATGGGAGATTATCGAACATCACTCATCTGCTCTACCTCAAGCTCCTGAAGCATTGCAGACAGTTGGTGCAGAGCAAGACAGTTGTGAAAATGGGTTATTGGTAGAAAGATAAATAAAAGCTAATTTTGCCAAGCTATAGCAATCAGTTGTGAGAATTAAGTCTGAGTAAAAGGTAACAGGAAATAAGAACAAAGATATCTCATAAATCATGATTATGATTGCTATAGTTATTTGGTACAAATATAATAGAGTTGAAAGAGAGTTTAGATGATAAGATGGCTAATGAGGCTAATATTTAGATTTTTGAGTCTGATACTGTCAATTAGTAAAGCATCACAGTAATTATATCCCCTAAGTAAAAATGTTAACGATTGGAACACAAAAAAGCGACCGCATTACCACAATTACTAATACAACTTGGGCTGAATATATTAGTTTAGATTTACCCAGTAAACGAGTCTCATTTCGCAATGGAGTTATTACTATTGTGTCCCCAGGACGGAACCATGAATTGATTGGTGATTATGTCAGGTTGATTATTTTGGCGTATTGTCGTAAAAACAATATTGCACTGTTTTCTTACAACCAAACGACTCTTAAAGAAGAAGGAAAAGAAGGGAAAGAACCTGACGTGGCTTACTGTTTTGAGATAGACAAAGACAAGCCAGATTTGGCAGTAGAAATAAATCTAACATCAGGGAGTATCGACGATTTAACTAAATATCAATACTTAAAGATTCCTGAAGTTTGGCTATGGGAAAATAAGAAAATTAGATTCTTTGTGTATCGTGATTCAGGATATTTAGAATTAGTGATAAGCGATTTTCTACCTAACTTAAATAGCGATCAGGTTACAACAATTGTTAATAGTTGCTTTGGTAAAAGTGTTTTAGAAGTAGAAAAATATTTCTCTTAAAATTAAATTTAAAAATAACAAAAATGAACCAAAAAGAATCTTTACTTACCTTAAAAATTGCCGTGCTAACAGTTTCTGACACAAGAACAGAAGCTGATGATAAATCGGGCAAAATATTAGTGGATAATTTAACCACCACAGGTCATTCATTAGCAGAAAAAACTATCGTTCCCGATAATATTTATCAAATTCGTGCTGTAGTCTCTAGATGGTTTGCAGATGAATCTGTTCAAGTAATTTTAACCACTGGTGGGACAGGAGTTACCGGACGGGATGGAACACCAGAAGCTATTAAACCTCTCTTAGACAAAGAAATTGAAGGGTTTGGTGAGATATTTCGCATGATTTCCTATCAAGAAATTAAAACCTCTACCATTCAGTCTCGATGTTTGGCTGGGGTGGCTAATGGGACTTACATCTTCTGTTTACCTGGTTCTACCGGTGCTTGTCAAACAGGATGGAGTATTATCAAAGAGCAACTTGATTCTCGTAATCGTCCTTGTAACTTAGCTCAATTGATTCCCAGATTGAACAAAACTTAAAGATGATCAGTCTATAGATATTAAATCTTTAAATTCAACGTGAAATAGTATCATTACAAAATAAGTTGAGGGACAATCATGGCTCAAGCTTCACAAATAACTAAATCTAGAAAAAATTCTGCTTACAAAAATTTAATGTCGATCCATTGGTGGATGTTTAATTGTTACATTATCCTCTTTATGGGTGGTACTTTTATGTCGCGTTTGCCTAGAGAAGTCTTCGGACGAAATCTTCTTTATGATTTCCATAAATCTCTAGGAGTGTTGACAATGGCTTTATTAACTTGGCGAATTTTAACTCTATTACGAGTGTGGTGGAAAAAATATACTAAGCGATTGCCTAAATATAGTCCTCAATGGATGCAAAAAGTAGCCCTGCATACTTCTCTTTATATTTTTATGTGGGCTGTTCCTATTAGTGGTTTCTTTTTCTCTAACTCCTTTAAAAGTAATAATGTCCGCTTTTTTGGTGTAACCTTACCGGATTTATTTTCCGAGAATAGTGACTTAGTAGACTTAGGTCGAAACATTCATTTTTGGTTAGCTTATACGTTTTTAGCATTTATTATCTTACACGCTATCGATCAATTTAAAGTAGTCAAAGCATTTTGGCGACGTATTAGTAAAAGAAAAATTAAGCCTAGCTAAGACAGAAATTTAATTCAATTAATTCCGAGATTGACTGAAACTTAGAGATGATAAAATGGTATTGTTTAACAGCCTGTAATTTGCTAGTGTACTTAAAGTCTCAATATATGTTAACCGAATTAGCTACATTAACAGATATCTTAAATAAAATCCAATGGAGGGATTAATGGTTACATTAGAAGATGCCAGAAGAGTAATGAGTGCCGCCGAAAAAAAAGCACTCGAAATTGGTCAACCCATGAATATAGCAGTAGTGGATGGGGGAGGAAATTTGGTAGCTCATGTACGAATGGATGGAGCTTGGATCGGGAGTATCGATATCTCCATTAAAAAAGCGTATACTTCGCGGGCGTTTGATCTGGCCACTAAAGATTTAGCCGAACAGAGTCAATCAGGAGGACAATTTTTTGGGATTCATGCCTCTAATAATGGCAAAATCATGATTTTTGCTGGAGGAATACCACTTTACAGTGACGGAAAAGTCGTGGGGGCAATTGGAGTTAGTGGGGGGTCGGGAGAGCAAGACCATGCTGTAGCCGAAGCTGGAGCAGCCGCATTTTAATTGTTGAAAACATCCTTAGAAATGGATTAGGTAAAATCAGGCTTAGAGAGGTCTCTTTCTTCTCGCTTGATTCTACCTTCATCGTTACAAGTGATTAAGCAGTCCCTAATTTTCGATTATCAAATCCGTGCTATCTTACGTCGCAAACATCATAATCCTCCAATCTGGACAGATAACCATTGGCATGATTTTCAAATTACCTTACATCTTCGCGCTCAACGTAATCCATCGGATATGTATGGATTAGATATGGTCGAGATGGAACAGCGATTACAGGAATGGGGAGAACGTTTACCGATAATTGTCAACGATTGTCCCCTATGTCCTGGAGGAACAACAGAAGAACTCTGTTGCTACTTTGCTTCTATTCCTTTAGAGAGTGATGTGACGTTAATTGCAGTTTCCGTCGCTGAAAATTCAGAACGACTCACTTATCTATCCATTAGCCAAAGATGAAAAGGTGAGTCGTCAATTTCTTTAGGAACAAAACAATATTGCTCAAAACAATGGCTACTCTTTGGCGTTTCTTTTTGTCCAAATCCCCAAAAGACTAACTGTGATAATGCCAAATAAAATCCCCGGTTCAGGGACAGAAGTAGGTGAACTACCAAAACCAAAGAAAATGACCCCCGGATTCGTTCCTACCAATTCCCAAGTGCCATCGGTGAGATCATAGCGAGCAATTCCACCTAATCGCTCAGAAGGGGTATCAGGATCGTTATCAGAGTCAATAAAATTAACATTGCCGAATAAAGCATCAAAAGACCCATCTTGATTCGTGTCCACTCCAGTCAGTGCAGCAAATCCATCATAAATAGAGCGATCGCCAGAAGTTACCGCTCCTACCGAACCGATAACCGTTGCCTCTCCCGTATCAGGATTAAAGGCAATTAAGCTATCAGTATTGAGATCCACGCCGTAAAGTTGATTTTCAACCGAACCAAGGCTAATAATAAAAGGCTCTGCTGTTCCTAGTGGCGTTCCTCGCACCTCATCGATCGCATCTCCGGCCTCCGTTGCACTTCCTTTGGGGGTTGTCATTCCCGTAGCCAAATCTAGGGCCTGAATTTGCTGTGTGTTGCCATTGCTATCAAAGGGAATGAGAAATCCACGCCCATCGTCGAGAATGTCAAAACCGGTGCTAGTGAGTCCATTTGCACTACCAATCGAGGTTAAATTGGCTGTTAGGGGATCGATTTCTACCAATTGTCCCCCCGATGCAAAACCAAGCAACCGTTGATCCAGGGTTCCGGCAAGGGCTGAGGGAAGACCTGTTGTTTCAGGGGATACTGGTGTCGCTATCCCCGTACTAGAGTCAATGGCATAGATAAAGTTTTCTCGAATATCATCATGCTCACCCGGTACAGCAGGGATTAAACGCTGTCCTGAAGCATAAATTGTGGCAGCTTGTGCTTGACCGACTGATAAAAGTAATCCCAACGCTATGAGGACACACTCACTAGCTGTCCGTCTGGTCAAAATGTGATTCATAACTGTTTAACCTCTTGTCATAAAACCTTTACGTTTTCCTAGTCCCATCAGTGAAACCAATCCTAATCCTATGAGGGTAGTCGGTTCAGGGACTTGACTGGCAATTATGGGTTGTCCGAATTCATCCCCTGCTGCTGGATCGTCTAATAATTCGGCAGTGGTTCGGGTGAAAAATGCCACATCCAAATGACGGCCAAAACCAATTTCTAAATCGGGAAAATCATTGCCCCAGTCAGTTAAATGAACGTGAGGAATCGCAACCCCGTCTGACCCGATGGGTGCGGCCGACCAAAAATTCAACCCCCCAGTTTCGTTTTCGTCAGTTAACACAAACTCGCCAATATCAATACCATTGGGTTCGCCAAAAGAGCCATCCTGTAAAATTGTTCCCGTTCTTGTGTCGAAATTAAAATTAAAGTTGGGATAGGTCAAATGATTATCGATAAATTCTTTGATGAGATTGCCCTCTGGGTCAAAAAAGGCAATGTCAAAGGATTCAAGGTCATCCTTTCTAACAATGCCATTGTCATAATCTTTTGTCTCATCATAGCTAAATGAACCCTCAGCCCGATAACCAAGGATTTGCCCAGTCCATGACAGTTGGAAGGTGACAGCTTGGGCTGGACTTTCTGCCCAGAAAACTAGACTTGTCACAACTCCAAAGATTGATACCGTAATACTTTGCCGAAAATCGAACATCTTGTCTTTTCCCAAACAAAAAATAAGAATGATAATCATTCTCATATTAGACGGTTGTTTGAACTATTGTTCTTAAACAACTCTAAAGCTTTAATCGTTGGGGGAGAAACTGCTATGAGCTATAAACAACGCTGGTTTCGCCATTAGGCTGATCGATTAGAGTAATTCCCATTTCCTGTAATTGTTCCCTAATGCGATCGCTTTGGGCATAATCTTTGACTTTTCTGGCTGCATTACGTTCTTGAATCAATTTAGTAATTTCTGCTTCATCGAAGTTCTGGGTATCTTCTACATTGGCTTCAGGTTTAGCTTCTAATCCTAAAATCCCTGCTAAATGGACTAAAGTTTGCCATTGTCGTTGTAAATCTTCACCATCAGTATTGGTTTTACCTTCATGGGTTAATAGATTTCCTTCCCGACGGAGATTTTTAGCTAGTTCAAACAAAACCGCTAACCCCCCAGGAGAATTAAAATCATCATCCATTGCTGCTTTGAATTGTTCTATAACAACAGAGTCGAGTTCTTGATTTTCCTTCCAACCTAATCTATTGCCATATTTTTCCCCAAAGAGTAGACCTTGCTTTAAAGTTTGCCAACCATTGGTGGCTGAACTAATGGCCTCTTCAGTAAAATCTAAAGGCTTGCGGTAATGTGCCTGTAAAACAAACAATCTAATGACCATTGGCTCTAGGGGACGATTTAATAACTCGCGAATTGTCGTAAAATTGCCCAAAGACTTAGACATTTTTTCCCCATTCACCGTCACCATGCCATTATGCACCCAATATTTAGCCAGGGGTTTCCCATTAGCAGCTTCTGACTGAGCAATTTCGTTTTCATGATGAGGAAACACCAAATCCCCTCCACCCCCATGAATATCGATGGTTTCTCCTAATAATGCCCTCACCATAGCAGAACATTCAATATGCCAACCAGGACGACCCTCACCCCAAGGAGAATCCCAAGCCGGTTCTTCTGGTTTGGCACTTTTCCAGAGGGCAAAATCTGAAGGATGTTTTTTATGGCTATTTGCAGGATCGCTAACTGCTACTCTACCACTAGCCCCCGCTTGCATCATTGACTGGCTACGTCCAGAGAGTTTGCCATATTGATCAAACGCTTCCACATGAAAGTAAACGTCTCCATCCACAGCATAAGCATAGTTTTTTTCCAGCAATACCTGAATTAATTGTTGAATTCCAGAAATATTATCGGTGACGCGGGGATATTCATCGGCATCCATAACATTTAAGGGACGGATATCTTCAAAATAAGCTTCGATAAAACGTTCAGAAATATCCGCCATCGATACCCCTTCTTGTTGGGCGCGACGGAGAATTTTATCATCAATATCGGTGAAGTTCTGCACGTAGGTTACTTCATATCCCCGCCATGGCAGATAGCGACGTACCATATCCCAGATAATATAGGAACGGGCATGACCTAAATGGCAATAATCATAAACGGTCACGCCACAGCAATACATTTTTACTCTACCTGGTCGAAGCGTTATAAAGGGTTCCAGGCGACGGGTTTGGGTATTGTAAATTTTTAAAGTCATCGATTTTATTTATAATTGTGTTGGGTTAGGGGCATCACCATAAACGGCTTTGGGATCAAATGTTTTCTCGGTTTCAGTAAAAGTTAACTCTATTGGTTGCTGGGAAGAAACAGCACTTTTTCCTGTAGGAATACGGCGATAAAAACAAGAACGATAACCCACGTGACAACTAGCTCCCGAACCAGCTACTATAACCTGCATCCAGAGACAATCTTGGTCGTCATCAATGGTTAACTGTGCTACTTTCTGCACCAGTCCACTGGATTTGCCTTTATGCCATAGTTGCTGACGACTGCGACTGTAATAGTGAGCTTCTCCCGTTTCAATGGTTTTAACTAACGCCTCTTCGTTCATATAAGCGTGCATCAGCACTTCACCCGTGTTGACATCGGTGGTAACGACTGGAATCAAACCATTGCCGTCGAATTTGGGAGCAAGGAACAAACCTTCTTCTACTTGTTCTACTGAAGTTCTGGCAGTAAATAGGGGATTCATATTGGTTCAACTTTTCAATTTTGATAATCATTATCATATAAAAGGAATCACCGCCCTTTCAGGGCGCGTGAGGAGGTCAACAGCAGACAACCTGGATATACTTCCTGCACAAGAATGATAATCATTCTCATTTTAGCCGTTAATGAGTTAATATACAAAGAGAATGTATATCAACCGATAGAGTCAATCTCCCTGTTGGTTGTTTTCTTGTCCATAAGTTAACTACGGGAAAAATTATGCAAATAGTGGATAAACAGTCAGTAAACAATGACACAATGGATAAGGATACATTATATGAACAAATCGAGCATTGTTTGTCTGTTCCTACCACAAGCAAATAATTGAATTAGATTAATTCGATTTAATTACCAAAACCCTTTTTGTCCCCATAGTAAACTGTCTTAAACTCCAAGCGATCGCTATTAGGACTATAAAGGGTGTAAGTAGCCTTTCCGGGTTCTCTACCGACATTCCCAACCCCGACAACTCTTCTTTTGGGTGCAGTCATCGTTTGCATCGGTTGCTGACGATCTAAAGTCATCACCGAACTATTAATGGAACCGCCTTGTAATATATATTCAAATACTTGACCGGAACGACCACAAAAAAGAGAATTGGCTTCCACTCTTTGCAAACGGTCGAGCATTTGCCAGGGTGGGGTTTCGGGGGTCAACTCATCGCTGGCACTAACAGTGCTACCGTGAATTAACAAACAATCTAATTCAAAGAAGCCAAAATGACAATTACGTAACCATTGTACCGTTTCACGGGATACGGAATCCCAAAGAAGTTTTACGGTTTCCATCCCAAAGCGATCGATTAATTCTGTGGGTTCTGCTGTTGAACCCACAGCGTGTAAAGCAAAGCATTGTTCCTCCCACCAACCTATACACACTTGGGGTTGTAATTCTCCAGGTAAAGAGTTTTGAATTCGTTTAATTACTTTGTCGCTATTGGGGTTAGCTGCTATGATATCCCCCAAAATATACAATGCTTCTACTGGTGTGCGTTGACGTTTGATATCCGCCAATACTGCTTCGTAAGCTGCTATATTTCCTTCAATTCCGCTTAAAATTGCCCACATTGATCTGCTTGTTTTTAAGAATAATAATCATTATATCTTGACTCAACTGCTAAGGTTTATAACGACAAAATTATCCAATCTTATGTGAAATACATGAATGGATGAACCGGCCTAAATTACAGGGAACACCCTACAGATTGTTAACCATTTAGTTTCTAACTTCTCCGTAACCACGATGTCATAACGACATTGTTTTTATTTTCTTCTTGTTCTTGACAATTTTTCTTGTTTTTTGAGGTAAGTTTTGGTTAAAGAAGCTATTTTCAGCATGATGCTACAACCCCATGCAAAAATATATCAGCAATGCCTTCTGCCATTTCTTGTAAGGCTTGAGGAGAAGCTTCTGGGGTGATGATGGTTTCTGAAGAAAACCCGGCAATGGCAAACATTCCCAGAAAAACTTGAGCAACAATTTTAGGATTCATGGGACGATAAATGCCTTTTTCTATGGCGGTTTCAAAGAAGGCTTCCGCTACATCTGTCATTTTTATAATCACTTCTGACTGTATTTTTTCTCGTAATTCTTGATGAAATTGTGCCTCAATAAAACAAACTTTTAATAGATCATTATTTTCCTGCATTCTTAATACCCTTCTTCGCATTACTTGGGCGACAGCCTTATAGTTTCCCATCTCGCTTAATTCGGTCAACAAGTCGGTTAAAATATCCACCCATCCTTGAGTGGCTACTTCGATTAAAATGGCTTTTTTATTGGGAAAATAACGGAATAAGGTTCCTTCTGCTACCTTTGCCTTCTTGGCTAAATCCTTAGTGGTTGTACCATCATAGCCTTTGGCGGCAAATAGGCGTAAGGCCGCTTTGAGAATGCGCGATCGCGTATCTTCTTCTGGGTTATAACCCTTAACGGTTTCAGAGGCAAAAGTAGAGCGAAAACCTGACATTACCATAATCACAAGCATAACGACTCAGACTATTTTCTCCCAAAAGGGACGCAATTTTTAAATATCTTCACAAAATGTTGTTTTTTAGCTCCCTTAACACGAGATAATAACACAGTATGCCCTCAATTTACTAAAGATTATTTGTTGATTATGACTAACACAACCGCAGAATCGACGTTACCGGATAATTTTACTAGCACCGAAATCAGCCATAAAGAAGCGATAGAAACAGTGATCGATAGTTTACAACAGAATGATAGTGCTATGGTGCATCATGATGATCAAGGATATCTATGGAAGTTTAAATATGGAAGTGTTCAAACCTATGTTCAATTAACAGGAGAAACTGAAGAAGATTTATTAATCGAAACTTATGGAGTTTCAACGGTTACTAATTAGTTACTTTTTCTTTTTTAAATTATAAAAATGTATCAGGTTAAACAAGAAACCTTATCTTTAAGGACACAAGATGGAATTCGTCTCGATGCTGATGTTTATCGACCCCTCAGCAGCGAGTCTTTTCCTGTTTTATTGATGAGACAGCCTTACGGAAAAAAAATAGCCTCAACAGTGGTTTATGCCCATCCTATTTGGTATGCTTCCCGTGGGTATATTGTTGTGATTCAAGATATTCGGGGAAGAGGGACATCTGAAGGAGAATTTAATTTATTTGCTAATGAAATCAAAGATGGTTTTGATACCATTAATTGGGTTTCTCAGTTGTCGGGCAGTACAGGAATAGTAGGTATGTACGGCTTTTCCTATCAAGGAATGACTCAATTGTCTGCAGCTTCCAATCAATTAAAAGCATTAAAAACTCTCTGTCCTGCCATGGTTGCTTATGATTTATACCATGATTGGGGATATGAAAACGGAGCATTTTGTTTACAAACTAATTTAGGTTGGGCGATCCAACTAGCAGCAGAAACAGCAAGGTTAAAAGGGGATAGTATTGCTTATCATAAACTTTATGAAGCGTCCCGAAATTTACCGTTATTTGACCCCATTATTGCCTATCCAAACTTGATGAAAGAATTGGCTGCTAACTCTTTTTATCATGATTGGATCAATCATCCCTATCCCGATGATTATTGGAGTCATTTATCCCCTAAAAGTTTTATTCATAAACTAGATTTACCCATGCTACATATTGGGGGATGGTTTGACCCTTATTTACGAGGAACTATGAATTTATATTATGCTATGAAACAAGAGAGTAACCATCCCCAAAACTTAATTATTGGTCCTTGGGGTCATATTCCTTGGGGGTCAAAACTAGGGCATCAAAATTATACAAAATCCGCTTGTAGTTTTGTGGATGAGTATCAAATTGATTGGTTTGATCATCACCTAAAAGGTAAAGAGAGAAACCCTCTATATTCTCACCCTATTTCTTTATTTGAAATGGGGAGTAATCAATGGCAATATCTTAAAAAATGGGAGACAAATACAGAAAAAATTTACTATATTTTTAGCAAAGGTTTGGCTAATGTCAGAGAAGATGATGGTCAATTAATTGATAAAGTTTCTGACGATAATATTTATGATATCATCGTTCATGATCCTTGGCGACCGGTTCCATCTTTCGGCGGCCATGCTAGTATTCCATCAGGATCATTTGATCGTTCGCAATTAGATCCTCGTTTTGATATTCTAACTTATACTTCTGAAACATTAACAGAAGATTCATCAATTAGCGGTACACCTTTTCTGGAAATTTATTGTACATCTGATGCAAAAAGCTTTGATATTTCTGCCATTTTATCCGAAGTCAAACCCGATGGAAAGGTTTATAATTTTAGTCAAGGTTATAGAAGAATTAACTCAAATAAATTACCCATAACTATTCCTTTACAACCCACTTGTATTAAAATAGGAAAAGGTAGCTGTTTAAGACTTAGTTTGAGTGGGGCTAATTTTCCTGCTTATGCTTTGAATACAGGAACAGGAAAATTTGTCAACGAAGAAAGATTAATTGAAGCAAAAATTATCACCATAAAAGTATGGAGTCATCCCGAACAAATATCCAAAATAATATTACCAATTAGTTGAAAAATAACTCGATTATTTTTCCAATAAACTATCGACTTTTTCCTGTAACATTAAAGAAACTAAAGACTTGAATAAAAATAAACTAAAAAGTCCAGCAAACCCAAAACAAATGACAGCAAATTTAAGATAAATAGTTGTCATTAAAATAGATGCTGATAATAAAACAAATCCCGTTAAACAAGCATAAATTAAACTTTTTATTCCTAAATTAATACGTTTTAAAACTCTTTCACTTTCTAAAGAACGAATTCTAAACTGTAACTCTCCTCTATCTATTCTCTCCTCTAAACCTCTCAGAAATTTCTCAGATGTATTGGGTTTACTTAGAGTATCTTTAATGATATCTTTAGCTTGTTTAACGATAGCTGTGACTAAACTACCGCGACTACCACTCAAGGCTAAATTCTTGACAAAAGGTTGACTGGCCGCTAATAAATTATACTGTGGATCTAAGGCTCTGGCAATACCATCTAAGGTGGTTAAAGATTTGAGGATAAACGTCATTTGTGGAGGTAACCGAAACGGTTGACTTTTGAACATCAAATACACTTCATCACTAATTTGTTCAAACGCACGAACATCCACTGGTTTATCCCTAAAGTTTTCCAATAAAAAAGAGACAATTCTTTTCACTGGAGTCATATCATTTAAGGGTTCAATTAACCCCATATAAACCAGATTTTCTACTACTTTATCCGTATCTTTTTTTAAGACAGCAAAAAATACTTGAATCATCTGATCTTTGGCAAAGGTTTTGACTTCGGCCATGGTACCAAAATCATAAAAAATCAGTTCTCCTCGTTTACTGACTGCCATGTTACCAGGGTGAGGATCAGACTGAAAAAATCCATCAATTAATAACTGTTTTAAATAAGAACAAATCCCCAGTTGAATAATGTTATCTAAATTAATTTTATTCGCTTCTAATGCTGCACGATCATCCACTTTTATTCCTGGTAAATACTCTAAGGTTAAAATTTTCTTCGTGCTGTATTTCCAGTAGATGTTAGGGACGAGAATCTGAGAATATCCTCGAAAGTTATTGCGAAATCTCTCTGCATTTTTTCCTTCGTGAATGTAATCAATTTCTTGGAATAAAAGCTCAAAAAATTCCTCATAAATCGCTTCTAAATTATACTTTTTAAAAGATTGAAAATAGCGGGTTAAAATACGGATTAGGCGATGAACGACTTCAAAATCTAAATTAAAAATTCTTTCTAAACCCGGCCGTTGAACTTTGACAACGACTTCTTTTCCCGTGTATAATTTTGCTCGATGAACCTGCCCTAAACTAGCTGACGCTAAGGGTTCAATTTCAAAACTGTCGAATAAATCATAAACCGGTTGACCTAATTCTGCTTCAATAACAGCGATCGCTTCTTCACTGCTAAAGGGAGGAACCCTATCTTGAAGTTGACTCAATTCTTGAATATATTCTAGGGGAATTAAGTCGGCCCGAGTGGATAAAGATTGACCAATTTTAATAAATGTTGGACCTAGTTGCAGCAAATTTCTAACTAACCATTTCGCTCTTTTTTGTCGTTGTTTTGAGCTATTTTTTCTTAAGATTTTATCCCATAATAGAAACAGTAAGAATTGAAATGTAAATAAGGAAACTTCCCATTGACGCGCAATGGGAGAATATCGAGAATGTTGCCAGCGTAGCGACTTAGACGAACCGCTTTTGGTCAGCATACAACCTTTAAATTACGATGAGGATAAGGATTGAGGAAGAACCAATCTAACTATAATTTTACAATGTTTAGGGTTTTCTGTGGGAAGACCCTCAATAGTAATTTTTCCTTGGAGGAGTTCCACCAAATCTTTAACAATATATAATCCCACACCAATTCCTGGAATTGCCGTATCGATGACAATTTGTTCTCGATAAAAAGGTTGAAAAAATTCGTTAATATGCTCGAGAGAAGCACAGTCAGTAATATTGGTAATCGTAATAATAATTGGATCTTGATCAGCATCATTATCCTGAGTTAGTCTAAACGTTACTGTCGAGTTAGACACTGAAAATTTACTGGCATTGTTTAATAATTCTTCTAAAATATTGGTTAAATGTTGAATATCTGTCTTGATTATTTGAGTTGATTTAAGCTGAAAATATGTGGTTAATTTCAGAGAAGTTTTAGTATTTTCTTGCCATTTTATGTGGCAAGAATGGATGATATTATTAATTAACTCTTTTAAATTGACAGGCATTACATTACAACTTATTTCTTGTGACTTTAAATGTTTAAGTTGTAATATTTTTTCATTGATATTATTAAGCTTACTCCAAGCTTCTTCTAACATAGTTAATCGTTTACTAAAATCTTCTGGTGATAATTCCCTTGTTCGTAGTACCGTAATTCCCATTTTAAGAATTGCTAAGGGATTACGAGTTTGATCACTCATGATAGTGATCATATTATAGATAATTTTTCGATTCCATTCTAGCTGTCTTTCTAACTGTTTTCTGGTACTTTCCCACCACAGTCTTAAAATAGGATTTTCTTCTAGAAGTTTAGGAATATTACTCAGGGAAAAATAGGAATCTTTGCTAATATTTTTTTCATCAAGAACTGTATTAACCTGACTTAGATGAAAAGCAATTCCTAAAATATTTTCTAATTCTTTTAATTTGGTCTTATCTTTCTGACTCCAGCGATAATTATCTTTTTTTCCTAGAATGATAATGCCATTAGTCTGTCCTTTAAAATGAGTCCCCATTCCTAATAAAGAGTTAATTTTGATTCCTTCACAAAAACAGAATAAATCTGGATGTGTTTTTTCTTTCAAATGGGTGATGGATTTTAATTGTGACTTATTGATTAATTGTTTTATCCAAGAACAATGAAGTAAAGAATTTATTTTTTGTTCAGAAAAGTTTAATTCTTCCGTAGAAAGATTATTGAGACAACCCAAATATTTTAAACTATCTAAATCAGAAATAATGAAACAAAAATCGACTAAGAAAGAATCTTTTATGATTTTAGATATGTTTTCTATATTGGTATTATAGTCCGATATATTGACAATTTCCTGAAGTAAAAATTGAGAGATATTATTATTTGAAGGGGAATGTGTCATTGTACTAAGAACATTTTATTGATAAAAAATCGAAGGGTTGCAGAAATATTTACAATATTTTTTTTAGTCAATTCTGTTCTCAACCAAACACAGGGATAATTGTAAGCATAGTGACTGGTTCCAATTTCTATTTTAACTGAGAAAAAACAGGATTAACTCGTAACTTTAGAAGTTACCAACATATACTTATCATCAACAAAAAGACAGCATTGTTCAACGGTAGATTCACCTAAACAAATGCAAAGAAATATAACAAAGACATTTTCAGACCGATAATCCTAAATCAACGGCGATACGATGACCACAGGCAAACCCTGAAAAAGCCACCGCATTTAGTCCTTGTCCGGGAAAGGTACTATCCCCTACACAGTATAATCCAGGGATAACGGTACGATTAAAGGGCATTCCTAATAACCCCGGTAACTTGCGACTGGGTACGGGCCCGTAGGTTCCTTGATCTCGACCTAAAAAGCGTCGGTGAGTCCTTGGGGTTCCTATTTCTTGATAGTCTAATCCTTCAATTAACCCTGGAAAAATTTTGTCTAACCTTTCGATTAAACGACTGGCTGCTTGTTCTTTTTTGTCCCGGTATTCTTGCGAAGAAAGTCCTTGCCATTCTTGCATATAACTGGGGGTAAAGGTATGAATAATATGATGATCAGAGGGGGCTAAACTGGGATCAAGCAGAGTGGGAATTGAAACGAAAATGGTTCCTTGTTCATCTTCCATCCTCTCCCATTCTTCTAAAAGAATATGATGGCATTCTGTTCCTAATGGTAAGATTTCAGATTTTACACCTAAATGAAGACTGAGAAAGCTAGGAGATTGTTGATAACGTTGTTGCCATTTTTCCTCTTTTTTGGGCAGGGTACTTTTAGGGAGCAATTTCTCAAAAGTATCCCAGCGAGTGGCATTAGAGACAATGCGTTTTGCCCGGTATTCTTTTCCATCGGCTAATCTAACGCCGACTGCTTTCCCTTGTTCCATTAAAATGTTAGTTACCCGGGCTTTATATTGAATTTTACCCCCGAACTTTTCTAACCCTTCCACTAATTTTTCGGCAATGGTTCCCACTCCTCCTTTGGGATAATTGATTCCTCCATAATGCCGGTCTGAAAATACCATACCAGCATTGATCATCGGGGTTTTATCCGCAGGAACCACCGACCAACAATAACACTCCATATCAATGAATTTTAAAAGTTCAGGATCACTAATATAACGACGGGCAATATCCCCGGCATTTTGGGGTAAATATTTCACTAACCCTAAACAGGCTAAAGGATGCTGAAAAAACACTCTCATCAGATATCTGGGTTCTTCTAAGGAAAGTAATTCCATGGCATTGAGGCAATTAAAAACCTGCCAACATTCGTCATAAAAGCGACGAATTCCTACCTTTTCCTGGGGGAACTTTTCCGTTAATTCATCAATGAATTTATCATAATTTTTGTGTACTTTTAACTCTAAATTGTTGGGTAAATGGTAATGTATTTGAACCGAATCGGGGATGGTTTCTAGACTCATATCAACGGCATCTAACGCACGGGTTAAAAGATTAGTGGTGCCTTCTGTTCCGAAGCCAAAAATCATCGAAGCCCCCACATCAAAACGATACCCTTCCCGTTGAAAATAACCGGCACTTCCCCCAGGAATGAGATACTTTTCTAACACTAATACTTTCGCCCCTTTTGCAGCGAGTTGGGTGGCTGTGACTAACCCTCCCATTCCGGAGCCAATGATGATAACATCGTAGTGGTTTGTGGCGATCGCCGTTGATTTCCCAGTCATGTTTGCTTATAATTTCTTAACCTTTCTAGTGTATCTTTTCAGGTACCCCTGTAGGAAGTAGGTAGATTACACCAGAGGCTAACGTTAAGACCACAGATAGCCAAAACACTATCAGAGAAATGGTTTCCCAAGGTTGGGGAAGGGGGGCGATGAGAAGGGCGATCGCGGTTATTTGGGTGACAGTTTTCAATTTTCCCCAAAGATTAGCCCCTTGAATGGCAGTATTTCCCGTCAGATTGGGGTTAATACGCCATCCTGCGATCGCTATTTCTCGGCCAAGAATCAAGAAGACGGCCCAAGCTGGAACTTGTTGCAAAGAAATTAAACTCAAAAGGGGTGCAAGTACCAACAATTTATCCACCAAAGGGTCAAGAAATTTGCCTAATTCGGTGACTTGATTTAACTTTCTAGCTAAATAACCATCTACCCAG
>JASJBX010000209.1 GCA_030066295.1 Crocosphaera sp. | reverse complement strand
GATCTTTTTTCCTCATCCAATATGGGTGTAACCTTTTAATAACAGGGGTTGTGGTTTTATTCAGCAAACCCTAATTATACTTAGGTGAATTTATCTATTTTTGGCTGTTAGTTTCCAAAATATTCATCAAATCAAACCGGTTGAATATGCCCTGGAAGATATTAATTAAGCTAATACGGTTAACCCTTGTAAATAGTCGTTTAACTGGCGATCATGATCGTGACAAAGGTTTCCTAATGGTAAATTTTCGGGAGAAAATGCCTCTATTGATATGACTTCTAAGGGATCTTCTATGGCAAATTCTCCTGTAACATCCGCTTCCATTAAAATAGAAATTGAGTGAATCCTCGGGTCACGATCCATCGACGAATAAACCCCCACTAACCGCCGAACTTTTAATAAGTTTAACCCGGTTTCTTCTTTTAATTCTCGCTTCGCTGTGGTTAAGATGTCTTCTCCCCAGTCAACAATACCACCTGGTAGTCCCCATTGTCCTGTATCTTTTCTTTGTATCAAAACAATACGCCCATCAGGAAGCACTGGAATAATGGTAGCCCCTGTAATGGGATGACGGAAAATTATCCCCATTACAGTTTTTATGTATCGCCAAATTTGACCCATACTAATAACATCACTCTTTAAAGGTTAGCATCGTTAATTATAGCAAGCTGTCAGTTACTTGAGATGTAATTTAATGATGATAAAGTTTTCTAATCAATAATCCATATTGAGTTAAATCACTGATGATTTATATCATCAGTGATGAAGAAACTGAACAGACTGATAAACACAAAAATAGTTAACGAAATTACCTACCATGTTGCAATAGGTAAAACTAATCTAAATTATAATAATGCTTTTCACTCCCCAAAAATTAATTACTCATAATTATTAAATCTTTTGAATTGTCATCTAATTTTAATAGTTTATTGATTCTAAAAGCAGCCTCGTAGGAAATTCTTAAAATAGTCATGTTTTATTCCTGAAATGAGCCATAGAGAAACTATCCTTAACTTATTAGGTCTTATGAGAGAACAAGCCAACTACACTTTAACCTTGAGTTTTCGTAATTTAACTCGTATCTTTACATAAGATGAGATAATGTTACAAATCTTTATTAAATTTCTGTTATCGTGTAAACTACTCAAAGATTAATGATAATGTCGAGAAAGGAGCAAGAAACAGCCATGCAGTCGGCACAGACGCTGCAATCAGTCCCAAGAGAGTTTCTCAAACCCCCAGGAGGGTTCAATCCCAACGTGGTGATGTTTTTTACCGCCTTATCCCTCATGGGTTGTTCAATTAGTGGTTATTGGTTGTGGGAATGGCCAGACTGGATTTGTTTTGTCTGTAGTGTTCTTGCCCTACACTTATCAGGTACAGTCATCCATGATGCTTCCCACAATGCGGCTCACCGTAATCGCATTATCAATGCCATTTTAGGTCATGGTAGTGCTTTAATGTTAGGTTTTGCCTTCCCTGTGTTTACGAGGGTACATCTACAACATCACGCTCACGTCAATGATCCTGATAATGATCCCGATCATTTTGTTTCCACCGGTGGGCCATTATGGATGATCGCAGCACGTTTTTTTTATCACGAAATTTTCTTTTTTAAGCGTCGTTTGTGGAAAAAATATGAACTGTTAGAATGGTTTTTGAGCCGATTATTTCTCTTCACTATCGTTTTTTTAGGAATTCATTACGGGTTTATTGGCTATGTGATGAACTTTTGGTTTGTTCCAGCGTTAGTGGTAGGGGTTGCTTTAGGATTATTCTTTGATTATTTACCTCATCGGCCTTTTGAAGAACGCGATCGCTGGAAAAATGCGCGGGTATATCCCAGTGCTATTCTTAATCTCCTAATTTTTGGACAAAATTACCATTTAGTTCATCATTTATGGCCATCTATTCCCTGGTATAAATATAAACCAGCTTATCATGCCACTAAACCCTTATTAGATGCAAAAGGATGCGATCAATCTTTAGGATTATTACAAGGGAAAAATCTCTGGAGTTTTCTTTACGATGTCTTCTTAGGGATTCGTTTTCATGGCCATCATAAAAAATCTCCTTCTTGAGAGAAAATTATCAAAGTTTTCGTTTTTGTAGAGGTCAAAAATAATTGACCTCTCCTTTTTTTAGGTTAAGGCAGAAATGGGATACTGACGAGGGCGATCGCTTTCCACTTCTTGTTTAATCGCTGCTTGATAGGTATCCACAACATGATTAGGCATAAAATCGTTTTGATGGGATAAAAACGACCATTCTTCACCAACATCCACATAAGTTCCCACCGATTGCGTTGGGGGCATAAAAGCGATAATATCCGCTAAATTTACCACTCGATAACTATTAGGAATATATTGTGCATGAAGCTTAGCAAAAGTGGGATCACCAACCCGAGGACTGGCATAAGTATACAGTTGAATTTTATCTTTTAATTGAGGCACATTCAGAGCAATATCTAACGCTGCTAACGTCGCTAAAGAAGCCCCGAGACTATGACCACTAATATAACAGGGAAGAGCCGGAGCGAGTTGTTCAGCGATCGCTTTAGGAACAGGTTCAATAATTCTTAGATAATTTTTAATAAAACCCTCATGAATTTTCCCAAAATATTGGCCAGAAATGGGATCAGTATAATCTTTTTGTAAAGCCATAAAATTATTAATCCATTCGATTCGAGTTTGGGTTCCTCGAAAGATAATAATATTATGTTCTGGGGACGATAAAACAAATCCAAAATAAACCGGTATTTCTTTTGATAAAGTAACAATTTTTTGGATAGCTTGGCCAACTTGATTTTCAGTATTATCTAATTTTTCCTGCAGTGGATCAGAAATGTTCCCTAAATTATCATCGGAGAGATTGACAGCAACATTTTCTGAAATTTGCGCTTCTTTTCCTTTAAAGGAAGCAATTTGTTGATAACGATCCAGTTTTTTATCATAAGCAGGTAGGCTTTTAATGGAACCATCATACTCCGGAATCGTTTTACCCGTTAAATACTGTTGTGTCGCTATTTTACTACACTGAATCAGCAGTTTTGATATCTCTCGATCATAAGGGATAATAGGAGGCTTAAGTTGCAAAGCATCAATGATTATTTGCCCTTCATAAATTTTGTTTGCATCCGCTTCAAATGCTTTTTTCAGCAAACTTTCTTTGTCTGTTGGCATTTGTTGTTGGGCTAATGTTTGTAACTGTTGTTGTTGTTGTTGATGTTGATAATCTCTAGCAGTTGTAGCTGCGATACCAACCCCAACCCCTCCTAATAACAGTTGACGACGACTCAAGTTAAACTTCATTTAATGGTTTTCTCCTCTTTAATTTTTCATGGCCACTAGCATAATATTGGTTGGTAGTTTGTCCCAACATCCAAGTTAATGTAAATAGGGCGGCAGCTAACTTAAAACTACTAATATAAGGGATAAATAATCCGATTCCCAAAAAAGTTAACCAAGCCATAAATGCCATAGCAAACCCTCCAAGCCAACCAAAAAAGAACCCCATCATGGCTAAAATATCTTGTCCTTTACTAAATTTCCACTTACGACCAATATCCCAACACATTTTAATGATGAGGACGATAGTAATGGATATTTTTAGGGAAAATAAGTTAGAAATAGGAACAAGCCCTAAGATTGACACTCCTAGAGCATAATCTAACACAAGGTTACGACTGTCTCTGGCTTGACGTAGATTCATTAAACGTTTCCTTTCCTAATGTCATTTTTCTTTAAAATTTAAACGATCAAAGGTCACTATTTCAACCATTGACTGAATAGGGCTTAAACGGCGATCGCTTTTTGGTGAAAGAATAAGATATTGACAATGTAAATAGAAAATGCTTTACAATCGAAAGTATGGATCACAAATGTATTATTAGATGTAGTGGAAGACTTAAAAAGGGTTCTACAGTACATACTATGCTAAAGTATTAGTAGTATTGTTATAACTTACCAAAATGAAACGACAGTTAACCGAACTTCTTTCTTTAACAGGAGTCCATGTAAAATCACAAAAACAAGTAGATGATATTCTAATTTTAGAAGTAGAAAGTAACTCAAAAAAAGCTGTTTGTCCTAGATGTCATAAAATTAGTTCACGTCTTCATCAGAATCATTACAGTTTAATAAAGGATATTCCTTGGGGGGAAAAAGAAGTATTCTTAAGAGTCAATAGAAGGCAATTTAAGTGTGAAAAATGCTCCTTACCATTTAGTGAAGAGTTAAATTTTGTAAGAAAAAGACAAAAACACACAGTAAGATATGCTCAACATATTACCGAACAAGTTGTTAACAGCGATTTAAAATCTGTAGCCGAAAGAAATAATTTGACTGAATCTGAAGTAGAAACAATGATTAAGTAGATGAGTCAAAAAATTTTACCCATCAGTCTAAAAAACTTAAAAAGATTGGGAATAGATGAAATCAGTTTGGTCAAGAGTCACGGAAAGTTTATTATTCTTTTAGTAGATTTAGATACAGGAAAATTAATAGGATTAGTTAAAGAAAGAAAGTCGAAAACTCTCGAAGAGTATTTAGAGTCGTGGGGAAATGAACCAGCAAAGCGAGACTATACAGCAGCAGCAATTTTAAGAACCATTAATTGTATCAAAAACGATTATCGATAATTAGTTCACGAGGCAATCTGAAAGAAGCAAGAATCTCCCGTTAAAATCTGTGATGTAACGGGAAGATTGTCAGGGTGCTAACAGTTGAGCGTCTCCCGGTTCGGATAAACTCGGAGTTGAAGGGGTTGACACTTCTGATGTTGCTTCTGTTTCTTCTTCTGGGAGAGGTTGATTAGGGGTGGCTTGAGATTGCGGATTATAAATCTCAACTAATAAATCTACTAACTGTTGACGTTGACGACGACTCAGTTGACGAATGACTTCGACATCCTGTTCTAAGGGATTTGTTTCTAGGGTAGACCCTGGATAGTTAGATTCTCTGGGAGACTGATTAACCCCTAAATAGTCTGCAAGAGTCACTTTCCAGTCTAAGCGGTATTGGGGAGAACGTCTTTTAAAATCTCGATGATAACGGATAAAACGACTCATTAAGGTGTGTTCTGGATTAATTTCCCCTGTTTCAGCACTGCGATACTGATTTTCTTTAGGAAGGTCAGGAAATTTCTCATAAATCATTTTTGCTGCTTGTTCAGGCCTCAGGGTTTGAGCCTTAACACTGTTTAAACCCCAACTTTTAAACTGACTCCATTCAAGCTGCATCACTCCCCAACTGACAGTCAGACTGAGGAGAAAAACCCCTAACCATTTTTGGTGTTTCCTCGAGAGGATAAGTGTTTTTCTCATCATATTGTTTACGATCTCACATCACTGATGATTTCTGGTTGTGTTAGTTCATCGGACATTTCAATGATGGCACGGACAGCCGGTTTCATGTGAGGATCATCAATACTATCAAACTCTTCGTAACGACGACGTTTAGCTCGGTTAGCTACCTGTACGGTAATTCGATAACGGTTAGATGCAGCATCTAGTAACTCTTGTGCGCGGTACATCACCTGAGAAGAATCAAAAGAATGTTTTTTTTGCATCACTATATTTTCCCCGTATGCTAGTCAATCTCTAGTTTAACAGAATTTTTTGCTTCTGTTTTCTGCAACCAGACATCGACTTCCTAGATAAGTAACTGGATAAAAATAAACCTTACTGTCAAGTGAGCGGGGGAGCAGGGAGCAAAGGGAGCAGGGAGATGGGTTACAGCTTGTTTACATTTCTTAAGACAGTTAATTATATTTATGTCTGACTACGTCAACATTAATTTACAAGTCTTATAATTATTGATCATTAAGCATAATAATAACTATTTTAGAATATGATAGAAAGCAGCAGATGACTGTGATTCCTCTCACCCGAAAGATTAAGAAAATAACCTTAAAAAAATTGTTTAGAAGTCATTTTAACTAGGGTTTAAATGAATCAATTCCTCTGGTTTAACTGTTTTTTGTTCAGTAATAATGCCTGTAATTAAATGAGCGGGAGTTACATCAAAAGCAGGATTATAGTAGTCAACACCATCGGGATAAATTATTGTATTTCCAATTGTAGAAAGTTCGGAGGGATCTCGTTCTTCAATGGGAATTAATTCCCCATTTTCTAAACTAAAATCTACTGTAGAAAGGGGGGCAGCCACATAAAAAGGAATATTGTGCATTTTCGCTATAACTGCCACTCCATAGGTGCCTATTTTATTCGCAGTATCTCCGTTTTCAGCAATTCTATCAGCACCAACAACCACCATATCAATCAGTCCTTTTTGCATACAATGGGCTGCCATATTATCACTAATAACAGTCACAGGAATTTGCTCTTGAACACATTCCCAAGCGGTTAATTTTGCTCCTTGTAAACGGGGTCTCGTTTCATCCGCATAAACCCTTTTTAATCTTCCTGCTGTCCAGACAGAACGAATTACCCCCAATGCGGTTCCATAACCGGCTGTGGCTAATGCCCCTGCGTTACAATGGGTTAGAATGCTTAATTTGTCTGGATTTTTGGGTAATATTTCTAAACTATTTTGACCAATGTCTTGACAAGTTTGTAGGTCTTCTGCTTGAATTTTTTGTGCTGTTTCTAATAAGATAGTTTTGATTTCTTCTACTGTACCCAGGGTTTCGTAAGCAGTTTTTAACATTCGAGAAATTGCCCAAAAAAGATTGACTGCAGTGGGACGAGTTTGACGTAATGTTTCGGCAACTTCTTCTAATTTTTTTAAGAATATTTCTCTGTCTTTTGTGTTAGTTTCTTTCGCTCCTAAATACATTCCGTAAGCAGCAGCAACTCCGATGGCTGGCGCACCCCGAACAATCATGGTTTTGATGGCTTTTGCCATATCTTCATAACGACTAATTTCTACTAGGGTATATTGACTGGGTAAATAGGTTTGATCGATCAATAAAACTTTATTATTAGACCAAACAACAGGATAAATTGTATTCATAGCCGTTAAAATTAATTGTCAATGTCTATGCACCATTGTGTCATATTTTAGTCTTAATAATTTTTATGTTTAACCCTTTTAAGAATTTGTTATTTATTGTTACACAAAGTGATTTTGTTTATTTTTGAGAGATTTCCCCATGTCTAGGGATATTTTCCACAGCTTTTTCAACAATAAAAAAATAATTTTATCTGGGGTGAAAGGTTGACTTCATCAATTTTGTGGCAACTTAACCCATTGCCGAATCATCTAATTTGGGGAAAATAGTAACCAGATTATCATCAAAATCAGAAAATTAGGGGCTTGATTTTTGTGTTATAATAGATTAGGATAATAGACCATAAAAAAACTCAATTGACTGAAAAACATTTTGAGTTAATTAAGCAACCAAGGAAAGTAAATTAAGGATAAAAACAGCCATTATCCTGGGAAAAACAATTGACAATCAAGAAGTTTTAGCTATGAATAACTCTATTAATTCTTTGCCAGCAATTAATAAAAATAAAAAGAAACGAAATGCCAATAAAATCATCAAAAAGACGGTAAAAACCAGAAGAAACAATAATCAAGAAAGAAGCATTGTTGATGAAATTCGTGAGCGTCGGCCAGTGCCGAACCCTTGGCGTGTGGGAGAAGTCGCCAGAATTGTTATTAAAAATAATCCTGATCTCAGAGGAAGAAGTGGTCAGTGGTGTATTATTGAAGAAGTTTTAAACTTTTCTTGTTTAGTGAGAACTTGGGATGGAATAATTCAAGTAAAAATTGAGAACTTAAAAGATGTTTATTACTCATCGAAGCAACAACAAGAAATCAAAAAAATCAGCGATCGCTTGTCTGAAATCAACCAAAATCAATTAGACGATTCAGTGAAAACCTTTTTAGAGGCGTTAGGGAAAATTGAGCGTCCCTTTTTAACCAGCTTAGAAGAGAAAATCTTAACAGTCATCGAAACAGAAAATGGTACAATCGACAACGAAAACCATTGAGTAACCATCGATACGACTTGGTTACTGAGACAAGCCACATCACGAGAATTATATGACTGTTACCCCTGTTCAACCTCAACCCAGTATGGCCTCCCGTGTCATCAATGGCATTTTATCCATCAAACCCCTAGCCAAACTCGCCAAACATCAAGCCCGCAACATGATTATCAGTCGGGCAGAAAAAATCGGGGTTCCCTGGCGAGAGAATGTGCGTCAACTCTGTGAACATAACTGGCAAGAGGAAATAACTAAGGTTGAAAACCCCAACCTCATCTATCCTGATTATTACGTTTGTTCCTTTCATGGTTATGATAGCGGTAATTTAAGTTGGCAATCAGCCCTAGAAGTAGAATCAGCCGCTTACGCAGTCCATGCCAGTATTTGGCCAGAAGCAGGGGTGAATGGAGATTCCCGGTTACGGCACAATTATCATCAAATCTTAAAACAACAGTTACCCATCACTCCCCAAAGTGTTGTAGACATCGGTTGTAGCGTGGGGATGAGTACCTTTCCCCTCCAAGAAATGTACCCCGAGGCCAAGCTAACCGGCGTGGACTTATCGGCCTATCATTTAGCCGTCGCCCATTACCGCAGTCAACAACGCAACCTTGCCATTAACTGGGTACACGCAGCAGGAGAAGAAACCGGACTCCCGTCAGAGTCCTTTGACCTAGTGTCGACCTTTTTGTTGTACCATGAACTCCCCCAAGCAGCAGCGATCGCGATTTTCCAAGAAGCCCGTCGTCTGCTCAAACCAGGGGGATACTTGACCCTGATGGACATGAACCCCCGCGCCGAAGCCTTTAAAAAAATGCCCCCTTATGTCTTCACCCTCCTGAAAAGTACCGAACCCTATCTCGATCAATATTTTGCCTTAGATATGGGAACAGTCCTCACAGAAGTCGGGTTTGACTCTCCAAAAATAACCCCTGTGAGTCCCCGTCATCGGGCGATCGTCGCCAAAGCAAAATGTTAACAGATATGAGGTTCCATGGTTCAGGGTTGCCAAACTCTTGTAAAATGAATCTGGAATTTCTAAGCTTTAAACGCCTTTCATGATTTCTAGTAACGATTTTCGGACTGGTACCAGCATTGAATTAGATGGTTCGGTGTGGCGCGTGGTTGAATTTCTTCACGTTAAACCCGGTAAAGGTTCAGCCTTTGTGCGAACCAAATTAAAAAATGCCCAAACCGGCAGCGTGGTAGAACGAACCTTTCGTGCTGGAGAAACCGTTCCCCAGGCTAACCTAGAAAAACGCACCATGCAACATACCTATAAGGAAGGGGAACAATACGTTTTCATGGATATGGAAACCTACGAAGAAGTGCGTTTAAACCCCGACCAAATGGGAACAACGGTTAATTACATCAAAGAAGAAATGGAAGCCGACGTTCTCTTCTGGAACGAGACTGTCTTAGAGGTGCAACTACCCACCTCAGTTATTTTAGAAGTAACCGACACCGATCCCGGCGTAAAAGGAGACACGGCAACCGGGGGAACCAAACCCGCCATTGTCGAAACAGGCGCACAAGTCATGGTGCCTTTGTTTATTTCCATTGGGGAAAAAATTAAAGTCGATACCCGTGATGGGTCCTATCTTGGACGGGAAACTTAAAGCCCGAATGGTTGTCCTTAGAGAGACAACCGATGTTTGATCAATGATTATGGGATAGATAATCTGTGTCAATTAATTTTAACGAACTGCGAGAGTTATTAGGGGCGATCGCTCATACGGATATTGCCGAAGTTAGCCTCAAAACAGACACCTTTGAGTTGAAAGTGCGTCGAGAGGTGAGCGCGACAACTCAAGCGTCTCCTCCATCCATCGCCCCCGAAATCGTGGCCACCTCTGCGGTTTCTACGGCCCCCACCCCCACCTCACCCCCCGAACCCGCCCCATCTCCTGCAGAGAAAAAATGGCTGGCCATTACCCCCCCGGGGGGGGGGACCGGTTATCGCGGGGGCGGGGCCGGGGGGGGCCGCGGGGGGGGGGGGGGGGGGGGGGGGGGGGGGGGGGGGGGGGGGGGGGGGGGG
>JASJBX010000208.1 GCA_030066295.1 Crocosphaera sp. | reverse complement strand
TGCTAGGTGAATTTCATACAATCTTAACCCATATTTAACTGGGGTTACTGTAGTAGAAGAAGATACCCTAAACGTTCCTGTACGGGATGAAAAATCGCCCCCTGCACCAGCAAAATTAATATAAACATTATGGACAGGAATGGCCATCATAGAGATGAAAGAGGATGAGATGAAAGATAAACTTACATAGGTTAAGAAAGTTAAAAGAGAAATGGTTTTAATCATAATTTTTGTCTGATAATTGATTCCTTTCAGAGCATTTTTTTGTAAGTCTTCAGCTATCGGCAATCATCCATCAGCTTGCTTTATGGATTGACTTATCATACGCTCCTCTATTGTCCTTCAATCCCTGCTAATATTACTGATTTATCTCTTAGCTGAATCCTGAACAGTGAGTGCTAAATGCTTAAGTTTTTTGTTCATTTAGATCGTTTCCCAATTTCCCCAAATAGCTAAGGTTATTCCTGGAGAATAAATATTAACAAACATGGTTTGGCGATCGGGAGAGAAACAAACACCAGCAAACTCACTATTATTATAAGCATTACGAGCTAATTTATAATATCTTCCTTCAGGGGTAACACCGATTAAAAATTGTTCTCCCATTCCATCTTCACAAACGATTAAATCACCGAACGGGGACATAATTAAGTTATCAGGATAGTCTAATATTTCTGCACCGGGAGATTCAGCAAATAAGGCAATGGTTTCTTCCGTAGAATTGTAACGAAAAATTTGACCTTTTTCTGCATTTCCTCCACTGGTACAAGTGAAATAAAATTCACTATTACTGAAACAAATGCCTTCCCCTCGGCGAAAAATGGCAGCCCCTTTTTGTTGTGCTTCATACCGTAGGGTGTCTTCGTCGGGATCAACGGTTTCTAGCTTTACCCATTGTACGGATTTTGGTTGATTGATGGGATAGTTTTTGCTAGTATCAACCTTTGGCATCCCTTCGATTACTAATGCTTCTAAAACGCCCCCTGCTTGTAAATTTTGGGGTTGATCGGGACGAAAGCGATAAAAACAACTATCATTTTGATCTTCTGTTTGATAAATATAACCAGTTTTGGGATCAACTGCAATGGCTTCGTGGCGAAATCTTCCCATCTGAATTAGAGGATGGGGTGGGGTAATTTTTCCCTGAGACGGAACTTCAAAGTTGTACCCATGTTTCTTAATTATCTGTTCACTATCCTCTGAGTATTTTATGGTAGAAATAGACGTATCTTCTTCACAACTAATCCAAGAATTCCACGGGGTTTTGCCGCCAGCACAATTTCTATTTGTTCCTGCTAAAGAGACAAATTCTTTATTTAATGTACCATCTGGGTTAATGATTAAAGTTGTTGTTCCTCCTTTTGCAATGGGATCGTATTTATACTCTGGTGAGGTATTAACCCCATAATTTGAATCAGGACTTAATTCGTGATTACGGACTAGAATAATTTGTTTATTTTTGCCTGGAAATGCAGCCATTCCATCAAACGCAGGGGGAACAATAGTCCCATCGTCTAAGGATTTTCCTCCGTGGGAAATAACTTTATATTTCCACCCTTTGGGCAGATCCAGAATGCCATTGGGATCGGGAATTAATTGACCAAATTTGTTCGTATTGATCGGTTTTCCATGAGCAACACGAAGATAATAATTTTTGAGAGAATTGGCAGCAATAATACTGCTAAAACCTAGACCAGCTAAAGTAATAAAGTTTCTTCTAGATAGGGACATTTTAATTTATTCTCTTACGTTGATAGGGTCTTGGATTTTGTGTTTAAGCCCATTTTTTCCACTATTCTTTATATCATACATCAGATAATCAACTTCTTCAATTGCACGGTCAACTGATTCGGGACTAACATAATAAGTAATAGCACCGATACTAAAACTAACAGGCATTTTTTCGATTTTAACCATTTTTAAAAGTTGCTCTTGAATACGATTTAAGACAACATTAGCTCTTTCATAATCAATTTCAATTAAAATTAAAGCAAATTCGTCTCCTCCCAGTCTCGCTAATGTATCGTTATGTCTAATATTAATTTCAATGGTTTCTCTAATTACCATTAATAAATAATCCCCTTGACTATGACCTAATTTATCATTCACCGTTTTAAAATTATCCACATCAAAATAAGCTAAAGTAAAAGGATGATTATAACGATCAAGTCTCTCGATTTCTCCTTGCAATAGTTCACGAAAAAACCGTCGATTAACTGCTCCCGTTAAACTATCGGTACGAGCAAGTTTTTTCTCTCTTTCGTAAGCTTCTTTGAGTTCCGACAATAAATAAGTTACAATAACGAAGAAACAAAATCTAACAGCAGCATTCCATTCTTCTAACCAAAGTTGAGGGTTTCCACTAATTTGTGTTTCTGCCCATAGCCAACCCAAAGAACAAATTAAAGAAAAAATTAATCCAATTTTTCGACTACCATACCAAGTGGTGATAAAAATGGGAAATAAATAAAAAATTGAAACGCCTATATCAATTTTTATACAATAATCAATTAAGGTAATAATAACCACTAAAAATAAGGATAACCCAATAATGAAACTTTGAGGTAATGTCTCTAGTCGTTGGATAAGTTCTCGTGGATATTTTTTCATAATTGTTTCTATCTCCCCGCTTCTGATGCGATAAAAAGCAATATTTAAAGACTTTAATGAATCTTTGTGATTAATTTATAGTTATAAGCCTATTAATTATGATAAGCTAAATAAGCTAAAAAAATAAGTTAAATCTTTCTAAGCTATTTTTAAGTATTATGACTTCTATTAATGAACAACTAACCCAGAAGTTTCAAGATGCTTTAGGGAAGTCCTTTGGGTCAGATTTTCAAGAAGTTGATCCTCAAGTTGGACCAGCAAGGGATCTCAGACATGGAGATTATCAGGCCAATATTGCCCTTCCTTTAGCTAAAAAACTAGGAAAAAACCCCAGAGAAATTGCTCAAACTATTATTGATAATTTATCCTTAGAAACTATTTGTGAAACCCCTACGATTGGTGGTCCGGGATTTATCAATTTAAAGCTTAAACCTAATTATCTAGAAGCGCAACTTAAATCCTTATATGGTGATCAGGGTTTAGGCATTAAAAAGATCGGGAATTCTTCTAAGGTTATTGTTGATTTTTCTAGTCCTAATATTGCCAAAGAAATGCACGTTGGTCATTTACGTTCAACTATTATTGGTGATTGTATTGCCCGTACGTTAGAATTTTTAGGTTATGAGGTGTTAAGACTCAATCATGTGGGAGATTGGGGAACACAGTTTGGGATGTTAATTACCTATTTAAAAGAAGTGTATCCCGATGCTTTAACCCAAGCAGATGCTTTAGAAATAGGGGATCTCGTCAACTTCTATAAACAAGCAAAAAAACGATTTGATGAAGATCCAACGTTTCAAGAATTAGCAAGAGAAGCAGTGGTAAAACTACAATCAGGAGACAAAGAAACTCGTCAAGCTTGGCAATTACTGTGTGATCAATCTCGCCGAGAATTTCAACAAATTTACGATCGCTTGAATGTTCAACTAACAGAAAGAGGAGAATCTTTTTATAATCCTTATTTAGAGGATGTAATTAATGCTTTAGAGCAACAAGGAATCCTCGAAAAAGATCAAGGGGCGCAATGTGTTTTCTTAGAAGGATTTACCAATAAATCTGGTGATCCTTTACCTTTAATTGTACAGAAATCTGATGGAGGTTATAATTATGCAACCACAGATTTAGCAGCGTTAAGATATCGTATTAAAGAAGATGAAGCGCAACAGATTATTTATGTAACCGATGCCGGACAATCCAATCATTTTGCCCAAGTTTTTCAAGTAGCAAAAAAAGGCAATTTTTTACCCGACACAGTAGCAGTGACTCACGTTCCTTTTGGGTTAGTAAAAGGAGAAGATGGCAAAAAATTAAAAACTCGTTCAGGGGAAACCATTAAACTAAAAGACTTATTAGATGAAGCGATTAATTATGCGCGTAAAGACTTAGAAAATCGCTTACAAACAGAGGAGAGACAAGAATCCGAAGAATTCATCGATCATGTGGCTGAAATCGTGGGAATCAGTGCCGTAAAATACGCTGATTTGAGTCAAAATCGCATCAGTGATTATATCTTTAGTTACGACAAAATGTTAGCCCTACAAGGTAACACAGCCCCTTATATGTTGTATGCTTATGCTAGGATTCAAAGTATTAGTCGAGAAGGCAACATTGACTATGAAAACTTAGGGGAAAATTTACAAATTATTCTCCAGGAAGACACCGAAATCGAATTAGGAAAATATTTATTACAACTGAGTGAAACCATTAAAGAAGTTGAAAAAACCTTACTTCCTAATCGTCTCTGCGATTATTTATACGAACTCAGTAAAAAGTTTAATCGTTTTTACGAAAATTGTCCGGTTTTAAAATCAGATGAACCCCTCAAAACGTCCCGTTTACTCTTATGTGATTTAACAGCAAGAACTCTGAAATTAGGATTATCTTTATTGGGGATTTCTGTCTTAGAAAGAATGTAAAGTTAAATAACTTGTCTTTTTAGACAAGTTATTAATATTGGATTTAATCCGTGGATGAAGTTAAGCTTTCTTGAGCCAGTCGTCTCTTTTTAGCATATAATTGAATAGAGGCTGCCATGGCAATGACTAAAGCAACAATTAACCAGGTGGTTAAATCCAAAGGTAAGTTATTCTTGAAGATGGCCAAGAGAACAATAATAACTAACAGCACAGTTGGTGCTTCATTTAAGGCCCTAAACTGCTGTCCTGTCCATTGACATTCTCCCTTTCCTAACTGTTTCATAATTCTTCCACAGTAAAAATGATAACCCAATAACAAAGCCACAAATGCCAGTTTGATGTGTAACCATCCCGACTTTAATATATCAGGTTCCGTAGAAAGTAAGCCAATGGCCATGGTAACAGTAACCAGCATTCCTGGGGTGGTAATAATATTATAAAGACGTTTCTCCATAATTTCATACTGGGCCTTGAGAATACTTTGATCAGGTTCTTTTTTCTCTGATGCTTCCGCATGATATACAAATAAACGGACTAAATAAAATAATCCCGCAAACCACACCACAATACCAATTAAATGAAAAGCTTTAAACCAATAATAAGCCATAATTACCTAAAAGATTTCTCCGTGAATAATCCTTGAAACAGAGTTTATCGGATTTAGGGAAAATTTAGACAAATTTTAAATAAAAATTAAGACTTATTGTCTTTCAAGTTTAATTAAGATCATTAAGTGGTGGGCAAACTCAAAATTCACTCACCTTAATATTATTGGGCTAAAAATCTCTTAATTTCAGGAGTTTGTAACAGTTTTTCTGTATCTTTACTTAACTGTTTAGCCCAAAGAGATTCGTCTTTGAGATAATCAAGATCAGCTAAATTTTTATCTATGCTGAGAGCTTCTTTAGATAAAGAAAAGGCTTTTTCTTGTTTTCCTTGATGATATAATCCTACCGCTAGAGCCAACTTAGCAGGAAGAAAATTCTTGTTAAGATTAATAGCTTGTTGCCATAATTCCACCGCTTTTTCTATGTCGCCTTGCTCATATTTTATTAACCCAATATTAGTGATAGTCAGAAAAAAATTCTCATCCTTACTTAAGGCCAATTCATACTCAGTTAACGCTGCTGGATAATCATTTTGACTATGATAAATAAAGCCTCTGAGAAACATACCAAAAGGCAAACTAGGGACTAATTCTACAATCTTATTAGCATCCTCCATTGCTGCTGTGTAATTTTTTAATTTTACATAAATCTCACTTCGGAATATATAAACAAGAGGATAATTAGGGTTCAGTGTAACCGCCTGATTGCAATCATTTATGGCTTGATTATATTCTCCTAATTGCTTATAAACACCACAACGAGATAAATAACCTTGATAATTTTCCGGTTGTCGTTCAATGAAATGAGAAAAGTCATCAATCGCTTCTGAATAATTAAAAAGCTTTTGGTGTAACTCTCCTCTTGATAGATAAGCTATATAGTAAACAGGATGATCTATTATTTCATTTAATTCAATCACTTTAGAGTAGTCTTTGATGGCTGCTTCATGGTTTCCTAAACTACCATAAACTCCTGCCCTAGATAAGTAAGCATTGGGGTCTTTCTGATCAATTTCAATGGCTTGAGAATAGTCTTGAAGGGCCAATTGATATTCCTTTATCTCTCTATAAACATGGCCTCTTACAACATAATAAATATCTTGATGATAAGGAGCAAGCTCAATCGCTTTGGTATAAGCAGCGATCGCTGCTTCATAGTTTTTCAGTTTTCGGTAAAGTTGTCCCCGAGAAGCATAAATACCAAAATTGAGAGTGTTTTGCGGGTCAGTTTTGATGGTGTTACCATAAACTTCTATGGCTTGATTGTAATCAGCTTTTGCTTTTTCTGGTTGGTTGGTTTGGCTATAATAATCACCTCTGCGGGTGTAATTATCGCCATCATTGGGATTTAATCTTATGGCTTCGTTGTAATCTGATAATGCTCCTGGATAGTCCTTTAATTGCAGACGAAGATCCCCTCTGGATCGGTAAACCGAATCATAGTTAATCGTTACTGTTTTGAGTTGATGAGGCAAAAAATTTCCCCATACTTCTCGGGGTGTTCCTTTCCACAACCAAGGAGTCGTAGGATCGGCTTCATCGATTAAAGCAATGGCTTGATTATAATCTTCTAACGCTCCTGCTAAATCAGATAATAATTTCCGCAAGTTTCCTCTAGCTTCATAAGCTATTCCATATTGAGGATTGATCGCAAGGGCGCGATCATAATCGGCCATGGCTTTGTCATAATCGTTAAACTGAATCTGATATAAATTCCCTCTGTGTTGGTAGGCTTGAGCATTATCGGGGTCGAGCTTAATGACTTGATTATAGTCTTCTAATGCCCCTTGAGGATCACCAGCTAAAAACTTATGATCAGCCCGTTGACGATAATAGTCTCCCTGATCCGGCTTAATTTCAATGGCTTTGGTCAAATCTTTGATAGCTAGATCGTATTGACCATTCAAACGGTAAGAGAAACCTCTATAAACATAGTTTGTATCATCCTTTGGCTCTAACACAATGGCTTTAGTGAAGTCGGCGATCGCTTGTTGATAATTTGTCATCTTATGATACAGAAAACCCCGCGAGCTATAGAAATCAGCATTATTGGGATTTAATTCAATGGCTTTAGTCCAGTCGGCGATCGCTTGTTCAGGGTTTCCCCTTGACTCATAAGTCTGAGCGCGAAGAGAATAGAACGTAGATATCTTGGGAGCTAAGGCGATCGCTTGATTATGATCGGCTAGGGCCTGTTGTTCGTCCCCTAAAGCTAAGTGTACTAGAGCGCGAATGGCATGGCCTTCAATGACACCATTATCAATAGCTTTGGTGCAATCTTGTCTGGCTGCTTCTAGCTCGTGTAAATCTAGCATGAGAAGAATACACCGACGCATATAAGTCGTACCCAAGGGAGAGATTTCTAGAGATTGGCTCAAAGCTTCTTTTGCTTGTGTATAACGATTCAATTCCTGTAAAATCCATCCCCGTTCACTGTAAAATTTAGCGTCATCATCGATCAGTTTAATGGCTTGCTCGATCGCACCTAACGCTTCTTCATATTTTTCTAATTTGCTGAAACTGAGACTTTTTCGATACCAGGTTTGTCCCGTTAAAATCCAATTTTGACTTAAAGAAATAGCTTGTTCAAACGCTGCAATGGCTTCTCTTTCTAAACTATCATTGTTTGTTTTTGTGGCTTGATCGGCATAAACCAACCCCAACGCATAATAAGCTTCAGCAAACTTAGGATCAAGTTCAATGGCTTTTTTGAACGCTGCGATCGCTTCTTGATAGCGTTCGATACGCCATAACTCGTTACCATAATTTAACCAAGTGTTTTTACTGCTATTTTCTGGGGGTTTTTCGACAATAAATGCTGAATGTTGTTGAACAGTTTTGAGATCCTGATCCTTTAAAAGTTCAGGCATTTGATCAACAATAGTAAAATGATTTAAGTTGACTTTTTTTTGATTAGCAAAACCGAGCAACGTGGAAACAGGAACCCCAAAAGCGTAACCTAACTGACGCACTTCTGTTGAACTTATTTGTTCCCCTTCTTGTCCCGTATTAATGCCAATTACTTGACCTTTAATATCCAAAACCGGCCCCCCACTCATCCCCGGTTGACTCAGGTTTGTATACCGTAATTCATAACCCGAAATATCCACATTCGCTTTCAGACTTTGACTATCCGTATTAAAGGCTAAACTTAACCCCCTATCTCTTTGAAAGCGATAACCTGCGGTAAATTTTCTTACCCCATTTAATTCCCCAGGAAAGCCAGAAACAAAGACTAATTGTTTTTCCAGTCTAGGGATTTCATATCTGCCCAAAGTAGCGACTTGATAGGCTTTTTTACTGTTAATTTTAATGATAGCTGCGTCCAGTCCTTCTGGCAATATTACATCGTTTGAATCTACAGTATATCTCTCACCATCAGGAGTCACTAAAGTATAATCATCTTTAACTTTTCCTGACTGACAATAAGCATCAGAGATGACATGACAAGCGGTTAAAATATAATAGGTATCTTCATTTTTTCCGACAATGACCCCTGAACCCATTACCTGATCTTTATGGTCAAATCTAACAGTAATTTTTTTAGCAATTTGCTCCACATTGGCTGCTAAATTTAACCCCCTTCTCCACTGCTCAGGAATTAATGCTAAATTAGGCGCAACCTCGACCAAAGTTTGAATAGGAACGGCAAAACTTAATTGACGGTAAGTCGCAATATTTTCTTCAAAAGGCTGAGAACCATCTAAATAATTATAAGCTTCGTTTAAAATCGGTTCTTTAAGTAATCCATTTACCCCAATTAATTCCCCGTTTTCGTTTAGTAATGCGCCCCCGCTCATCCCTGGTTTAACATCAATATCATAACCGATTTGATAACCTCCTAAAAATGGTTTTGGTGCTTGTAACTTGATGGTTCCTTGAGTAAAATAAAATTGATTGGTTTCTTCAGGAAATCCTACCGAATAAACCCGTTGATTGTCTCGAATATCATAATTAATTGCTAACGTAGCAACTTGGTAATTATGAGGAGAATTAAAAGTTAAAATCCCTAAGTCATTGCCCTCTAAAGAATCACCTTGTTTAATAATTTTAGATTCATGTATTTTGCCATCAATCGTAATAACTTGATTAGGAATTTTACTATTAATAACATGAGCATTCGTCAGGACAGTATAAGTATTTCCCTCTTTGCCAATAATGACCCCAGAACCTGCATTATGATTCGATTCAATTTTGACGGTAATGGCTTCCGCTTTTTGTTTAATTTCTTCACTATTTAAACCTTGACTAATTACTGAATTTGTGTTATTGATTTCTCGATATTTTGGCAAAGTTCCATAAGCAACGTCTGCCGTTAACACAGTTAGTAAAGCACTGAAAATTATCAAGTTATTTTTTTTCATTGTCTCAGAATCAATCAACTTTTTGAATTACCGAACAATATAAAACAATTCACCTGGTTTGGCTCAAAGGTGAAGAAAACCTCACCAGATGGTAAAGTTTTTCAGGGCAATCACTGGTGAGAGTCGAAGAGATGATTTATGGTAGAAGTAGAAAAATTGTGTTGTCCATTGCGATCGCATTGTTAAGACAAAATTATGGCAGAAGAAACAAAACCCAAGGCAAAAAAAGAAAAGCCCCCCGCGCTTGAAGATAAACCCTTCACCGAGTTTATGGAGCAGCATTTTACTCCAACGCTCAAAGAAAGTCTGACTGAACAAGGACTTAAGGACATCGAGTTATCCTTTACCAAAGCAGATGTCTCCATTGCCGGAGCCACATCCGACCAACC
>JASJBX010000207.1 GCA_030066295.1 Crocosphaera sp. | reverse complement strand
TTTAACTTAAATGTCGGGCTAAGTCCCACGCTGTACCGTCCGAGGAGTTTAAGGGAATCGGCAACGGTCAGCGTGTGGATACAGCCCGACCAATATATTAACGTGCGACAGCACAACCTCGCCTAGATAAGCTGTGTTACCATTTTAGCAGTTTTGTGCTAACATCGTTTGTATGCTGACTCTGAATTACTCGTACCGAATCTACCCTGATAGTAAACAAGAGGCAATGTTGTCTGAATGGCTAGAGATTTGTCGCCGTTCTTATAACTACGCTTTGCGTGAATTAAAGGATTGGATTGCTTCTCGTAAGTGTCCAATAGATCGGTGTAGTTTGGAGTCAGAATATATAATGTCTGCTGATTATCCTTTCCCAAGTTATCATCAGCAACAAAACCAATTACCGAAAGCTAAGAAAGTATTTCCTGAATTAGCTAAAGTCCCAAGCCAAGTCTTACAAACTAATGTAAGAAGACTTCATGATGCTTGGGATTTTTTTCGTAATCGGGGGTTTGGTTTTCCTCGGTTCAAGAAATATGGACAGATGAAATCGTTATTGTTTCCTCAGTTTAGAAGCAACCCTTTGACTGGGTGGCAAATAAACTTACCAAAACTGGGGAAAGTACAAATAAATCTTCATCGTCCAATCCCTAACGGATTTGTTATTAAACAGGTAAGAGTTATCAAAAAAGCTAAGGGGTGGTTTGCTGGAATTAGCATTCAATCTGACCTAACTTTACCTGAAATAGAGACCCCATTTGGTCATTTTCTTGGCCTTGATGTTGGACTTTCTAGTTATTTAGCTACCAGTGATAATTATGTAGAAAAAGGACGCAAATTCTTCAAAAGTGAATACCGCAAGTTGAAATTACTGCAACATCGCTTAAGTCGAAAAAAACAACGTTCCCAGAACTACGAAAAAGCCAGAAAGAAAGTAGAAAAGCAACACAATCATATTGCTTTCAAGCGGAAAGATTATCAATTCAAATTAGCCCATAAAGTCTGTGATATGGGAGACTCTATCTTTATGGAAGATATTGACTTTCGTACAATGGCTAAAGGCTTTCTGGGAAAACATACTCTTGATGCAGGTTTTGGGCAATTTAGGGATATTCTAAAATATGTCTGTCAGATAAGGGGTAAGTATTTTGGAGTGGTTGACCATCGGGGAACTAGCCAGACTTGTCCTAATTGTCGTGCCTCCCTCAGAAAAACCCTAGCTGATAGGGTTCACAATTGCTCTGAATGTGGCTATCAATGTGATAGAGACGTGGCCAGCGCACAAGAAATCTGTAATCGAGGCATAGAAACACATAGTAGGCAGGGACTCTGCCGAACGGAAACCGTCTGTCAAGTCGAGGTGTCGGGGGTGATGAGCCTAGATAACTGGCATAGGGAAATACCCCTGTGGGCAGAAATATCCCATCGTGAGTTGGGAAGCCCACGCTATACTGCCTAGCAGTTAGCGTGGGAGGATGTCACATCCTGCCATAATAGGCCACCTCGGTTTGACTTTGCCAGGCCCACATTTGATCCCCTAGAGAAAAATGCCACCATTCCCCAGGATGACGCAAAAATCCGGCTTGGGTCATAATTTGATGGAGCAAGGTTCGTCTTTGATGATAATTTTGTTCGATGCGATCGGTACTGTTAGCATAATAATTAGGCTGCGATCGCTCGGATAATTCGTCGATCATCCCCCCCATATCCAATAATTGACCCCCATCATCGATTAAGGTAATATCAACGGCTGCACCGGTACTATGGGGGGGAGGGGTGGCTAAAT
Source organism: Crocosphaera sp. (assembly GCA_030066295.1). Classification (GTDB taxonomy): domain Bacteria; phylum Cyanobacteriota; class Cyanobacteriia; order Cyanobacteriales; family Microcystaceae; genus Crocosphaera. Next base: position 8,118 of record JASJBX010000207.1, on the reverse strand, counting down.
CATCACTGGGTACAGCCCAAATCTGATACACTTGCTGCCAAAGGCTTTCTTGTTGGGTTGGGGATAGGTTATCTAAGTTTAAGCCTTTTTCTTTGAGTAAAGAGGTAAACGTATAATCCACCATAAACCGTTGTACAGTAACGGGACGATAGCCATCAAAAATGTGTATTTTCCACCCTGGATATTGTTGTTGTAGATAGGTTTGTGCTTGTATTAGTGCTTCGATGACGTTAGAACGTAAATAATAAGGGGATTTTTCGCCATAACCGGCACCTAACTTTTGGTAGGGGTGGGGTGTTTCTACGGAAAACTGTTCTAAAGGAATAGCAATGAGAGGTTCTCCACAGTCTTGAATGGGGATACTTTGGTAGGGTTTCATTCACTTATTCTGTAATTATACGTATCTCTAAATTATATTAATCTTTAAGAAAATTTGTGTAAACTTGATAATAAATCCGTAACTTTACCATTCCTTAATATAACAGTCCTCCTTATACTGGTATTTATTAGAGACGAGAAAAACTGGAATTTAAACCCATGACTGTTAATATAATTCCTTCTGGACAGTTACCAACAACAACAGAGAAGAAAGTGTACGAATCTTCCTTGTCTTTAAAAGGGAGACTAAGTAACTTCTTTCACAAAGAAACCATTAATCCTGATCTCATTATCAAACATAATCAGGCATTCGATAAAACCAATACGTTGCAAATTATGGCCCAAGCATTAGAGCATAAACGATTTAGAGATAGGAATTTTGTTCTCTTATTACAAATCAAAAATAAGTTTGCTGAAGGGTTGAATGAATATAAAGGACTCAAGTCTTATTTAAGACTGTTTCAAGTGGCTATTGAAGCCAAAAATAGTTTCTTAGCCATTGAAAAAATCGAATTACTTAATCGCAGTTCTCAACAACAAAGTTTTTATGAGTTGGTGTTTCATTTACTAGAACAAAATATTTCTAATGAAAGGTTTTATCAATTTATTCACCAACAACTAACAGAAGTATTACCAAAGATAAAAACGGAAAAAGGGAAAAGAGCCTTAGAATGTTATGTGAATGCTTTGGATAGTTTAACCCACAAAGATGAACTTGGACTCCAGTTACTTTATCTCTTTAAAAAATATCAACTCAGCAACTACTCTCTTCTACAAAAAGCATCTAATATCGTTGAATATCTACAAACAAACGATATTAAGAATACCAGTAGTTTAGTGAAAATTGTCAAAAAAAATCACACTATTTTCGAGCAATTAGGGCGCATTTTAGAAATTCCCGAAAGCAAAAACCATCCTTTAACCTACGCAACCATGTTACAGTATATCGTCTTACAAGCGAAATATGCTAAGGTATACTGTCAATTCCAAAAACTAATCGAAGTGTTAGGCACTTGGAATAAATTCTATAAAATAGCAGAGTCGATTCGTCGCCAACATCCCTGGAATCAATATCGACAACCTCAAGATTTCAAGAAAAAATTAATCATGTTAGACCTTTACAAACAGTATCACCATTATTGTTGCCAATAGAAGTTTTTAACCGATCAGACTAAGGTGAGCAAAGTTTATATTTATTGTTGCTCACCATAACATTTAATCTTGCTTAATAGGTCCTAAATACTTACTCAAATAAGGGGAGAAGACCTCGTAAATTAAGGTTAATGGTTTGCGATCGTGCCAAAATAAATAATGTCTTCCCCAGAAAGGCCCCTTCTCTTGAAACGCTTTTTCTAATGCCGGAGAATGACCATAATAAATTCCTTGAATGTCGCGGTATAATTCTGTGTGTAGCCTTGATAAACTATCCCAGATGGGTAAAGAACGATTTTGTAGATAGTCATCCACATGATTCGCATCCCACCAAGAGGTAGCATAGGCTAATCGTTGCCCTGATGCGGTTCTTAGCCAAACCTGTCGTCTTAAGCGGGGTTCCGGTACAATGTCCACGTGAGGAGGGGCGCCGTCGTCTTCCGTGCCGATGGGAGACATATCGATCAGGTCAACCTCCGTTTTTTCTGTGGTCAACAATTGTAAATGACGGGTAGGAGAACCATCCCCCAATAATAAAATTTGCCACGTAGGAGATAGCAGATCATGGGGCAGTCCACGTCTGACAACGTTTTCATCTCCTTCCCAAACAATATCCAAGGCGTGCCATTGATGGGCTAAAGTGCTTTGATGATATGGTTTCAAGTTAGCTGTCAAGGTTCTTAATAAAAATTTACTAATCTTTAAGTTTTATGATAGCAAAACCTTTGTCAGTTATCAGTGATCAATGAGTAATTATCGGATGTTTGGATTTATCCCTTTAAATAAACCCTCGGGGTTTACCTCTCATGACTGTGTTGCTAAGGTGAGACGACTGTTAAACATCAAAAAGGTTGGCCATGGAGGAACTCTTGATCCCGCAGCCACTGGTGTTTTACCGATCGCAGTGGGTAAAGCTACCCGTTTATTGCCTTTTTTGCCCGAAAACAAAGCTTATCAAGCCATCATTCGCTTTGGTATCCAAACCACCACCGATGATCTTCAAGGGGAGGTGATTAAACGTCAATCTGTCCCTGATTTGAGCATAGAAGCAGTTGAACCCTTATTAAGCCAGTTTTTGGGAGAAATTGCCCAAATTCCCCCTATGTATAGTGCCATTCAACGGGATGGTCAACGCTTGTATGAGTTAGCCAGGAAAGGAGAAACGGTGGAAGTTCCTGTAAGAACTGTGAGGGTTGATAACATAGAACTTGTAGATTGGAATACAGGAGAATTCCCCGAATTGGTCGTTAATATCGAATGTGGACCGGGGACTTATATTCGGGCGATCGCTAGAGACATAGGGGAAAAATTGGGAGTTGGGGGAACCTTAGCCGCCTTAACCCGCACCGAAAGTTGTGGCATGATTCTCTCAGAAACCATAACCTTAGAAGAGTTAGACCAACAAATTGAACAAGGAACCTTTGCCTTACTTAAACCAGAATTATGTTTAAAACATTTACCTAAAATCACCCTTTCTTTAGAAGCAGGTAAACGGTGGTGTCAAGGACAAAAAATTGCCATCGATCCCCCCAAAATTGCTACTTCTTCTCCAATTATTCAGGTTTATAATGAAGAAGAGGACTTTTTAGGAATGAGTCAAATAATCTCTATGGATACTCATAAAATTCTCAAGCCGAAAGTTGTTATCATTTAATTTTGACGCTTTGCAAGCATAACAAATTTTTCTCAACTTTTAAAATCGTTTTTATTTTCTTAATCTTAATAAATGAGTCTCGATCCCCTCAACATTAAATCCTGTTTAAGCTATCCATCCTCTTCTCTGTTTGTTTTTGATACTGTTACCTCCACCAACCAAGTGGCCTGGGATTTATTAGCAGAGGGTCACTCTTTTCCTTTAATGGCGATCGCAGCCCAACAAACCGCAGGACGAGGACAATGGGGAAGAACTTGGGTTTCTTCTCTGGGGGGACTTTATTTATCCGTTGGGTTAACCCTCAACCTTCCTGCTGACAATGCCCCTCATCTGACCCTATTTACAGCTTGGGGTATCGCTCAAAGTTTGCGTCAATACGGACTCCCTATTAGCCTAAAATGGCCCAATGATTTAATCTTAGAAGGGGGAAAACTGGGGGGGATCAAAAGCGAAACCCGCATTCAACAAGAGACAATCACACACAGTGTTGTTGGTGTGGGAATTAACTGGTCCAATGCGGTTCCCCACCCCGGTATTACGATTCAATCCTACCCTGACTCCCATAATATTGACAGTTTAGAAACCTTAGCTGCTGTTACGATTAATGGAATATTTCAGGGTTATGAAGTGTATCAGCAGGAGGGGATTGACGTTTTACTGAGAAATTATGTAGAAATATTGGAGAGTGTCGGGCGTACCGTTATGATTGAAGGGGTAAGAGGCACGATCATCGGTGTTACCGCTCAAGGAGAGTTAAAGGTTACGTTACAGTCTTCAGGGTCTAAAACCACCCTGAAACTACCCCCAGGAACCCTATCCCTTGGTTATGGATGAAATGCTCCCTTGTTATTTTAGGTAAGATTATGCAAGCTATTTATATTCCCCATTTACTCCAGGCCCTCCATAGAACCCAGACCCTTGTTTTTGATGATTTTATCCCTGAACTTGAAACCCTAACCCCTTTCAGGGGAAAAATGAGGGTTCGTCATGGAGGGACTTTTTTGGAGGTGAGTGTCAAAGGGGAAACGATTATTACTTTAACCTGCGATCGCTGTTTACAACAGTACAATCGTCGTCTGAATCTTGATACATCGGAAATTATTTGGTTAGATAAAGATGTAGATATACAAAGTTATCCCCAAGAAAGGGAAATTGCTTGGGAAGATTTATCAGAAACCTTATCCTCAGAAGGTCATTTTGATGCTCAGAGTTGGCTTTATGAACAGTTGTCTTTAGCAGTTCCTTTAAGACAGTTATGTGGGAAAGATTGTCAACCCCCAACCACAGAAAACGATGAGAATACCCCCATTACTGATGGTCGTTGGTCTGGTTTAGAAGCTTTGAAACGACAATTATCGCCATAGACTGCAAGTCTTCTTATGTCCTTATTGTATGAGACCATGCCAGGAGGCGGATTTGAACCGCCGACACGAGGATTTTCAGTCCACTGCTCTACCAACTGAGCTATCCCGGCTGAAACACTTATTTATTCAGTGCTTAACAAGCATAGCAAATATTTCTGGGCAATGCAAGAGGGTTTGCAAAAATTCTTTACCTTAGTCACAAAAGCAAAACAGAGAAGCATAAATGTTAGAATGAGATCCATAGCTAGGGGTGTCTGTGGAATAAGGCTGAGAAAGACCCTTAGAACCTGAGACTGGGTAATACCAGCGTAGGGAAGCTGTTTATAGAGGTATCAAAGTATGAGAACACAATGGGTTGCCGAGCGACGGGGACAAAGCAACGTCTCTCAGATGTATTACGCACGTCAAGGCGTGATTACTGAAGAAATGGACTATGTAGCTAAACGGGAAAATCTTCCCCCTGAATTAATCCGCGAAGAGGTAGCACGGGGACGGATGATCATTCCTGCAAACATTAACCATACTAACTTAGAACCCATGTGTATTGGGATTGCTTCCAAGTGTAAGGTGAATGCGAATATTGGGGCTTCTCCTAACTCCTCTGATCTCGATGAAGAGGTGGCCAAACTTAATCTAGCGGTCAAATATGGTGCCGATACCGTCATGGACTTATCCACAGGTGGGGGCGACTTAGACACCATTCGCACCGCTATTATTAAAGCATCTTCGGTTCCTATTGGTACGGTTCCCATTTACCAAGCCTTAGAAAGCGTTCATGGCAACATCGAAAACCTGACCCCTGACGATTTTCTCCATATTATCGAGAAACACGCTCAACAAGGGGTAGATTATATGACCATCCATGCCGGTATTTTAATCGAACACCTGCCTTTAGTCAGAAGTCGTTTAACCGGTATTGTGTCTCGTGGTGGTGGTATTATTGCCCGTTGGATGTTGCACCATCATCAACAAAACCCCCTGTATACTCATTTTGATGAAATTATCGAAATTTTCAAGAAATACGATGTTTCCTTTAGTTTAGGGGACTCTTTACGTCCGGGTTGTACCCATGATGCCTCTGACGAAGCACAACTGGCAGAGTTGAAAACCCTGGGACAACTGACCCGTCGTGCCTGGGAACACGATGTACAGGTAATGGTCGAAGGTCCTGGCCATGTGCCGATGGATCAAATCGAGTTTAACGTCAAAAAGCAGATGGAAGAATGTTCCGAAGCCCCTTTCTATGTTTTAGGTCCCTTAGTGACCGATATTGCCCCAGGGTATGACCATATTACTTCGGCCATTGGTGCAGCCATGGCTGGTTGGTATGGAACCGCCATGTTATGTTATGTGACTCCTAAAGAACATTTAGGGTTACCAGATGCAGAGGATGTGAGAAACGGACTAATTGCCTATAAAATAGCAGCACACGCGGCCGATATTGCTCGTCATCGTCGAGGGGCTAGAGATAGGGACGACGAACTATCCCAAGCCCGTTATAATTTCGACTGGAACCGTCAGTTTGAGCTATCCTTAGATCCGGATCGGGCGAAGGAATATCACGATGAAACCTTACCCGCAGATATCTACAAAACGGCTGAATTTTGTTCGATGTGCGGGCCTAAGTTCTGTCCGATGCAAACGAAAGTCGATGCCGATGCTTTAACGGAATTAGAAAAATTCTTGGCCGAAAAAGATAGGGAAAAAGTTGCTCAATAAGGCAACCAACGGTTGAAATCTCATAGCAATATCCTGTCGGGTGGGTTAGACAGTTAGAATGTAGGATCTTATAAAAGACTTAAGTTCCCTGTCCTAACCTACCTTTTTAGCTAACCGCCGAGAAGCCCCGCACTATAAACGAGGCGGATGTATCGAACGGTAGATGAGTACCGCCAATGTTTTAGTGTCGGGATGATAGGCGGGTAAAAAGGGAGGGTTCGATGCCCTCCCTTTTTACAAATAATCTATTGGGGCTTATCTTGTCCTTCAATGTATTTTTTAAGAACTGATATAGTAACACCACCACAAGAAGCAATAAAATAAGACTCATTCCATAAAACCTTTTTCCAATATATCTTGTTCAGGTGTTCTGAGTATTCTTGTCTAATTTTACGACTGGAAACGGATTTAATGCTATTAATAAACTTGGGTAACTCCATTTGAGGATAGTATTGGAAAAGAAGATGAACATGGTTGGCTTCTCCGTTAAACTCAATCAATTTGCAGTCCCATTTTTTGCATAAATTAAACATAATTTCATGAAGACGCTCAATCATTTCTCCCGTAAAAACATTTTTACGGTATTTTGTCGTCAATACTAGATGAGCTTTTAAGTCAGAGACGGACCTACCACTAGAAACAAAATCTTTATTCATTGACGCTCTCAGCACAAAATAGCTATAATCAGAGTAGCACAATTAACCTACACTTATGAAGTACACCTATCAGTATCGGTTATTGCCAACCACAGACCAGAAACTCACCTTAAATCGGTGGTTACGGGTCTGTCGTTTTTGGTTTAATCGGCAATTAGGTGAGCGTTTTCAGTGGTGGGAACAAAATCGATGTGCAGTTAATTCTTGTCCTCTTATTTGTTATCTTTCTGAATTAAAGGAAAAACCTAATTACTATTCACAAAAGAAACAGTTGCCTATTCTTAAAAAAGGTAAAGTAACTGTTAATTGGTCAGGAGAAGAATTAGATTTATCAGAAGTTCCATCTCTAACTTTGCAAGAAGTTTGTCAACGGGTAGAAAAGGTTTTCTCCCGTTATATTTCAGGTGATAGTCAAGGAAAAAGATCAGGTAAGCCCCGTTTCAAATCTAGTAACCGATTTCGGTCAATGGTGTTTGAAGGAGGGGGAGTGAACATTCATTCCTGTTCGATTGGAGGCAAATATCTTTATATTCAAATCCCTAAAATGGGATTAATAAAAGTAAGAATGCACAGATGTTTGCCTGATGGAGCAATTCTTAAACAGGCTCAAATGATCAAGAAAGCTGATGGGTGGTATGTCAATCTAAGGCTTGATGACCCTAGTATTCCTAAGTTTAATTCTGATAGTATTACTCCGACTTGGGCTAATTCTCTTGGTCTAGATGCTGTTCTTTATAAAGATGATTATCTAGCTACTTCTGATGGAGAAAAACTGCCTTCTCTCAAGTCTTTTCGTAAATCTGAAGCTAGATTAGCTAAGGTTTCAAGGCGTAAAACTAATAAGAAAAAAGGCAGTAAGGCTAGAAGACAATTAGCTAAAAAAGAAAGTCGAGAACATCAAAGAATTGCTAGGGCAAGAAAAGATCATGCTTACAAGACGGCACACAAACTGTTAAAAACAGGAAAACAAGTTTTCTTTCATGAAAAGCTCAATCTTAAAGGATTAAGTCGCAAAAATAAGCCCGTTCAAGATGATACTGGTAAGTATCTTCCTAATGGTCAAAGTGCTAAGTCGGGACTAAATAGGGTTTGCTGAATAAAACCACAACCCCTGTTATTAAAAGGTTACACCCATATTGGATGAGGAAAAAAGATCGGCTTTGTAGGCTAAAAACCGCTACAATTGGTAGAGATC
>JASJBX010000206.1 GCA_030066295.1 Crocosphaera sp. | reverse complement strand
ATTTATTGGTCGGTCATTCATCCCTAAGTTATAGAACGTTAGGGAATTCTGACCGACATCTGGTTAAAGATTGTTATCCTTAGTCTGGTTTAACCAACTAAGTTTAATCTACTTGAACCCCTGGAAAATGCCGATGTTTGGCGTAGAATCCTAATAAGATAAATAGGATAATAATCATGGTTCCCATCCCTAAATAACTGGGAACCCAAAATGAGGTTTCAATATGGTTAATTTGACCGGGTTCTAGTTGCCAAGTCCCTTGGGTATTGTCGGGATTTAATTCACCCTTAATGTTACTATCTTTAGTCGCATTTTTAACTCGCCAAGGGGCATTTAAAACAAACTCTAAATCCACTAAAGAACCTGGACTGACAATAATATTGCCCTGGTTAGACAGTACCCCCAAAGCCCTTAAATCGACATCAATATTCAGTTTATTTCGCTCAAAAAATATCCAGTTACTTTGTTTGATGGACATCTCAGCCTTGAGTTGGACTAATTCGGGATTTTCTAGTTTTAAACCAGAGACGATTTTAGAATAATTGGGGTTAAAAAAGTGGTTAAATTTATCCGTTAGTTCTTGACCATTACTAAAAGGGATTCTGACAATAATTTCTTCATCAGAGACTTTTTTTGCTTTTCCCTGTAAAGATTTGGCACGACTTTCTAAACTGTTTAACCATTGAGTTGCTTCCGTTTTACTCAAGCTAGTTAACTGCTGGGCTAAGCGAATATGTTGAACAATTTCTCCATGATGTTGTTCATCGAAATTAATGCCTACATCGTAACGAACACATCCAGTTAATAAGACTAATACACCGAGAATTAAAGGCAGAAATAACTGCTTAATTTTCCCTACTTTATGGTTAGTCTTAGTCACGTTTGTTTGTTGATTCACGGTTAATTCACCCTTGAAAAATTAACAATTAACTAATTGGTTAAACTATCAATCCGAGTGGGTTTAGCATTTCTAAACCCCCAGGTTAATTTTACTCACTTTCCCAATCACCATTATTGGTAGAACTGCCTCCACTGACGGTAACTAAATCAATTTGTTGCCGATAATAGTCGACACTTTTTACCTCAACTTCTACCTCATCCCCTAAGCGATAAGCGATATGATTCTTCCGTCCCACTAAACAACCGTGACGGGAACGATATTCATACCAATCGTCTTTTAAAGAACTAACATGGACTAATCCTTCTACTAATAAATCTTCGATTTCCACAAAGAAACCGTACGATTGAACCCCCGTAATTAACCCTTTGAAAACTTTGCCAGTACGTTCCTTCATTTTCTCCGCTTTTTGCAAGCCTTCCAGGTCTTTTTCTGCTTCTTCGGCGGTCTTTTCTCGATCGTTCAGAGAGGGAACTAAGAAATGAAACATTTCTTCTAATTCCTCTTGCATTGCTGGCGGTAGCACATTCCAATTAATGTTACCATGACAGCTATTACTAAAGAGATTAACCCCCGTTTTAGTTTGTCGAGTTCGGCGATCGCGTCCATCACTAAAGACTAATTTTAAGACCCGTTGCATCAATAAATCAACGTAACGTTTCCCAGGGGAGACACAATGGGTGTAACAGTCGTCGTAAGCGAGACCAAAATGAGAACCGGGGTGACTATTGTATTTCGATGATTTTAGGGTTTCATGGAGTAAATAACTGAGGACATGAACATGGGAAGATTTCCCTAACATTTGGGTTAAGTTATAGTAGTCTTGGGGGGTAATTTCTTCCTCTGATTCCAGGGATACGTCTAACCCTAAATTTTGGGCTAATTTGAGTAAATCTTCTAACTCTTCCCAGTCCGGTTCGGGTTGAGTACAATAGATCCCTGGAATCCCTAGGGCCCGAATGTGGTCCGCCACCGCTTTGTTAGCTAAAACCACTAACTCCGTTAACAGGGAACGGATAGGGGTACGAGAAGAAGCCAATAAGGTCCCGATGCGGCCCTCATCTTGATAAGGCGATCGCGGTTCCAATTGTAGTTCAAACCCGCCTCGTTGTAACCGTTGGGCTTTGACTAGGGGACTGAGGGTAAAAAAGAGGTCTTTAAGTTTATCGGCCAAAGGTTGTTGGTCTTCGGGAACGTTTTCTAAGTCCGCTAAAATGGACTGAACCTCGGGATAGGTCAGTTCGTGGTCTATCCGAATGACCGTCGGTTCAATGGTGTATTCGACCAGTTGACCGTTTTTATCGAAGGTCATGATCACCGAAATGGTTAAAAAGTCTTGATCCGGTTTGAGGGAATACCGTTTGGTCACAACTTCGGGCAACATAGAGAGAACTTTTTCCCCTAAATAGATGGTGGTTCCCCGTTTTTTAGCGATTTTATCCAGTAAAGAATTGGGTTGAATATAGTGGGCAATATCGCTAATATGGACAGCAAACTGCCAATCGTTGTCTTCTGTTTTTTCTAGAGTAAAGGCGGTTTCGATAAAGGGGAGACTGTCCCGTTCCATATCTTCGGTGAGGGTAAACGTGAGCACCTCACGCCAGTCGGCCCGCTTTTCGATAGTTTCGGGGTCAAAGGTGAGGGGGAGTTCTAACGCGGCTTTTTCCACCTCTTCACTGAAGGTTTGGGAGAGATCGTGTTTACAGCAGACGATATCCGTATCGGCGGCCGCTTCAGCATCGCTGCCTAAAATGCGGGTCACTTGACCGACGGGAGGATGTTCGCCAATGGGATAACGAACCACAGAAACATGAACCAGATGATTAACCGCCTCTTCTAAATTACCGCCATTTTGTTCTAAGAGTAATTCAAACAATAAGCGATCGTCGAGGGGAATGGCTTGATATTGTTCTTCTTCTTTTTTCACTTGGGCCAGTAAGGAGGGGTTAGCCCGTTCTAAAATGAGTTTAACTTCCCCTTCAGGAGAACGACGACGGGTTCCTTCCTTGATCACTTTGACCAAAACGCGATCGCCGTTCCAAGCGTTGCTGAGATGAACTTCGCGGACGTAGATGTCTTCTGCATCTTCTTCGTCTTGGATAGCGAAGCAAAACCCCTTACTCGAACAGCGTAACTTGGCTTCGACTAGGTCATCTTCGGGAACGCGACGATATTTGCCCCGTTCTTTTTCGAGGATACCCACTAATTCTAAGGCGTCTAGGATGATTTGTAATTTTTCGACGCTTTCTCCGTCTTCACATCCCAGTTTTCTCTCTAGGAGTTTGGCCGCCACCAATTTGTTATCGCTGAAGTGGGATAATAATGTAGCGATTGAAAATTCCATCTATAAATAGTCCTTGCTAAATGTGAGTGAGTCTGAGTTGATCTGAAGATAGGAAGATAAACACGGGATTGGTTAGGTTGATGAGTAATGCGTTAGTTTAAACTTCACACCCCAGTTTTACGGGTTAGCTATCGAAGGTTAAATAAGTCGAGTCCGAATGGAGTCTTCCCTTAATAACCTGTAATGTCATGCTTCAGAAGTAGGCTTGAAGAGTAAAGAGAGAGTCGTATCTTTGGAAAGGATGCCTCTCATCGAAGACTCGCTTAGCACTAGAATAGACCAATCTAGCGCAGCGATAAACTCATCTGATTTACCATTTTACCAAGATAAGGGACATTTTGAGTTGAGTCCAGTGTTGAGAGTTCAGTATTCGGCGGTATTTTTTGAGATTATGAACCAGTTAAAACGATTACAAATTATTATTAAGGGGGCTGTTCAAGGGGTAGGGTTTCGTCCTTTTATTTATCGCTTAGCCACAGACTTAAACCTGAAAGGATGGGTTAATAATTCTGCTTCTGGTGTGTTTATTGAAGTGGAAGGAAGTGAAACACTTTTAGAAACATTCTTATCGAGCATCCCCTCAAAAAAACCACCGATTTCTCAAATTAATAGTTTAGAAACCCGTTGGTTAGACCCTGTGAACTATCCCAATTTTGAAATTCGTCATAGTAGTAGCGGGGAAAAAACAGCGATTATTTTACCTGATTTATCCACTTGTTCTGATTGTTTACAAGAAATTTTTGATTCTAATAATCGACGTTATTTATATCCGTTTACCAATTGTACTAATTGTGGACCTCGTTACACCATTATTGAGGAATTACCTTACGATCGCCCCCACACAACCATGAAAACATTTACCATGTGTGATACTTGTCAAGCAGAGTATCAAAACCCTCTTGATCGTCGCTTTCATGCCCAACCCAATGCTTGTCCTGTTTGTGGTCCAAGGTTACAATTATGGAATCAACAAGGTAACCTATTAAGCAATGAAAATGATGCGTTAACCTTAGGTATTAATGCTTTAAAAGAAGGCAAAATTTTAGCTTTAAAAGGTTTGGGGGGATTTCAGTTACTGGTTGATGCTAGAAACACTGAATCTGTACAAGAATTAAGACAGCGTAAACATCGACCTCATAAACCGTTTGCTTTAATGTATAAGTCAATAGAAGCAATTAAAAATGACTGTGAAGTTAATGAGATTGAAGAACAATTATTGACCTCGCCTCCAGCCCCTATTGTTCTTTTGCAACGCAAAAGAAGTCTTTATTTAAGTCCAGATGTTGCCCCGAATAATCCCTATTTAGGGGTGATGTTACCTTCCACGCCTTTACATCATTTATTACTCCATGATCTTGATTTTCCTGTCGTCGCCACCAGTGGCAATCTTGCCAGTGAACCCATTTGTATTGATAATAAAGAGGCTTTAAATAGATTAAAAAATATTGCTGACTTATTTTTAGTTCATAATCGTCCCATTATTCGTCCTGTAGATGATTCGGTAGTTAGAGTAATAGCAGGACGAGAAATCATCATTCGTCGTGCCAGAGGATATGCCCCTTTTCCTATTACAATTAATCATCATTCCCAAACTAATATTTTAGCCGTAGGGGGACACTTAAAAAATACCGTGGCCATTCTTAAAAATAATCAAGTATTTATCAGTCAACATATTGGCGATTTAAGTACAAGAGAAGCCCTCAAATCCTTTAATCAAGTCATGGAAAGTTTAAAAAGATTATATGATTTTGAACCAGAGATAATTGTTTGTGATGCCCACCCTGACTATGTATCTAGTCAATATGCAAAAACTAAAAATTTACCCATTATTACCGTTCAACATCATTATGCCCATATTCTTTCTTGTTTAGCCAATAATAACATCAACCCTCCCGTTTTAGGAGTGGCCTGGGATGGAACAGGATACGGTGACGATCATACCATTTGGGGGGGAGAATTTCTTTTAGTTACAGATAATATACCAAGGTCAAATATAGGGTTTGAGTACGAAAGAATTGCTCATTTTCGTCCCTTTAAATTACCCGGAGGAGAGCAAGCAGTCAAAGATCCCAGAAGAATTGCTCTATCCCTATTATCTGAAGTTTTAGGAGACAATAATCTTCAGGAATTACCTTTTCTAAAAACCATGAAAACCCAAGAATTAAACTTAGTGAAACAAATGTTGTCCCGTAACCTCAATACCCCGTTGACTTCCAGTGTTGGCCGGTTATTTGATGGGGTAGCAGCTATGATAGGAATTTGTCAAAATATTACTTTTGAAGGACAAGGGGCGATGGCCTTAGAATATACTATTAATGACGTTAAAACTGAGCAAACTTATCCCTATCATATTAAAGAGTCAACCTATCCTTTAGTCATTGATTGGCAGTTGATAATAGAAAGTATTATAGAAGATATTTTACAAAAAAGATCCCATCAAGAAATTGCAGCTAAATTTCATAATACTTTAGTTAAAATTATTATCAATATTGCCCAAAAAAGCCAACAAACAAATGTTATCCTAACAGGGGGATGCTTTCAGAATAAATACTTAACTGAAAGAACTATTTCACAGTTAAAAAAACAAAACTTTACCCCTTTTTGGCATCATACTGTCCCCCCTAACGATGGAGGTATTGCCTTAGGACAAATTATGGCCGGTATTCTTCAAAAAAAATAGCCTTTTGCCGTTAATTTGGTATAATTAATAAACAGAAAGGGAACCGTAACAAACGTGGATATTTTTGGAAGTTCAGAACCCGCGAAAATCTTAGTGGTAGATGATCACCCCTTTAGTCGTGTTATGGCGGTGGATCTTTTAAGCGTCAATGGTTATCATGTCATTGAACATGATGGTGTTTCCGATGTCTTGACCGCAGTAAGAACTATCTCACCGGATCTTATTTTGATGGATATTAAAATGCCTAATTATAATGGCTTTGATATTTGTCAAGAATTAAAACAAAATCAAGATACTCGGCCAATTCCTATTATTTTAATGAGTGTGGCCGACGATAATCAATCTCGTCTCAAAAGTCAGGAAGTGATGGCAGATGCTTTCATGAGTAAGCCCCTAGAAAGTATTGTTTTATTACCTGAAGTCGAATTATTAATCCAACGAAAACGGCTTTATGAATGGCTAGAACAAATGCAGCAAGTTTTGTTTTTGATTTCTCAAGCCATCGAAAAACGGTATTCTCCCGAAGGAAAATCAGGAATTAGATTTGATAAATTAGCCCAAGGATTTGGAGAATATTTAAACTTAAACCCCGTAGAAATTAGCGACCTAATTTTAGCGTCTCATCTCCATGATATCGGAACGGTTGCCATTCCCGATGCGGTGATGATGAAGCAAGGAAAATTAAACGAACAAGAAAAAGAATTAATTAAAAATCACGTTTTAATTGGGGAAGAAATTTGTAGACCCATGCAAAACCGTCGCGGTATTGCCCAAATTATTCGCCATCATCACGAACGTTGGGATGGTAGCGGATATCCTGATGGTTTAATTGGCGAAAGTATCCCCAAATTAGCACAAATTTTTCAGATTTTAGACATCTATGAAGCCTTAACCAGTCAAAGACCTTATAAACAACCTTATAGTACCCCAGAAGCCTTAAAAATTATCAAAGAAGAAGCCCAAAAAGGGTGGCGAAATGTCAAGTTAGTGCAACAATTTGTTGCATTTATGGAAGAAAAACAACCCACTTAAAAAAATATTAAGACAGATCCCAAAAAACCCTAATTATGGGTCAATTTTTTAATATAATTATAATAACTGCTGTTAAAAAATTATGATAAGGCATTAGAACTATGGGAGACAAACTTACAGATATCTTGGAACCCCTGGCTGCTTGGTTCCGTAGTTTAGGCGTACCCGAACCCATTGTTCATTGGGGACACCCAGTCATGATGGGTATTGTCGTCTTAGTATTGGGTAGCTTCACCGCTTACATGGGGTGGCGCAGTCGTTTCGTCACTGATCCCAACGTGGTATCAGAAAGTCGCGCCTCTCACCGTCAATTAGCCCCTTGGGTCTTTCTCTTTGTTACCTTGGGATATACGGGAGGAGTGTTATCCTTAGTGATGCAAAAACAGCCGATTTTAAACAGTGGTCACTTTTGGACAGGGACTGCCGTTATCGGCTTAATGGCCATTAGTGCCATTACCCCTTTGATTGGCTTTAATGGGGATCAAAAACAAGGTTATCGCGCCTTTCATGCCTATTTAGGGGGTGTGGTTGCTATTGTGTTAATTGCTCATGGTATTTTAGGGCTAAAATTAGGACTTTCTTTATAAGTTTTTGATGGTAAATTAATTGTCTAGCCGGTTTCTTGAAAGAGGCCGGTTTTTTATCTGTAACGTTTATTTTTTTCCAGCTAGTTATTATTCATGATGAAAAAAACAGCAAAAGATATTATTGAATCCATTTATCAAGCCATTAATCAACGAAAAATTGAGCAAGCGATGCAATGGGTTGATGAGGATTGTATTTACGAAGATGTCAACTTTTCTAAGCCGTTTCAAGGAAAAGAAGCGGTTAAACATCTTTTTCAAGAATCCTGTGATAATGTTCCTAGGGAT
Organism: Crocosphaera sp.; assembly: GCA_030066295.1. Lineage (GTDB taxonomy): Bacteria > Cyanobacteriota > Cyanobacteriia > Cyanobacteriales > Microcystaceae > Crocosphaera. The sequence continues at coordinate 1,818 of JASJBX010000206.1, read as the reverse complement.
CTGAAATTTGTCATAGATCAAATTACCACAGGCGACCCCTTAAAAGCAGGGGTTTTATGGCACGTTGAACTGGATAACATTCCCATTCCTAATGGTCGAGGAGTTAGCTTTTATCGCATCTCAGAAAAGACGGGGAAACTAATCTTTGCTAGGGATATCGTAGAACCTCCCCTCAAACCAGGAAAACTATCCTTTTTCGTTATTCGTTTAGTCACCCCTTTAATTAGAACCTTTTTGAAACAAGAATCCAATCCTCCCCAAAGTCAACTAATTGTATCAAAAATATTATGGTTTCTTGCTGGAACGTATATCTATGTTTTACTCTGTTCCTCCCCTAACTTTATTTTACCCGGAGAACCGGTTTGGGCGGTGCAACCAGAAACCATCAAAGAAGTTATCAATGAATCGATCAATTTTTTCTTTATTTTACCCATTTTAAATACCTTGGGAATTTCTCTCATGAAATCCCCTGTGGTTCATCCTGCGATCGAAGCACAATTTAACTTTGCTGAAGCTTGGATTTTTATGTTTCTTCCTTTATTATTAGCGGATCAAAGGATTATAAATTTCCCAAAAATAGCCCTTTGGACTGTGGCTATGTTTTTAACAAATGTCTTTCTTTTGCCCTATATGGCTTTACGATTTAAACAACCCATTTTAGAAACAAAAGAAGAACACAACAAAGGATTTCTAGAACGGAGTTTTGGCTGGATAGGGTTAACGGTGGGTATAATGGCTATTGCTTGGCTATTTATTGGAAGACCAGAATTTGGAGATTTTAGCCAAAAATTTGACTACTTTCTGACACAATTACAAAGTAGTCGTGTGGTGATTGCTTTTGCTGTGGATATAGTTCTCTTTGCTGTTTTTCAAATTATCTTAATGGGGGCGGTGATTCCACAACAAAATTCACAACGTTCCTTAAGATTTATTCCTTTCTTTGGCTTAGCTGTTTGGTTAATACTATAGAGACTTAAATGCCGCCAAAGTATTAGCTAACCAAGCGGTAGGCTATACCGTGTTAGCCTGTGGACAGAGTGCCGCCCACGGTTCGCTGACGTTGCAGGCAGTAAACCTCAATGTGTCATGTTCTGTCGCGTTGTATCAGTTTTATGTATCAGTATTTAGTTCCCCCTTTTTGGTGGTAATTAAAGCAAAAATAATTTACACTAAGTTTTGTAACTCACTCTTACGCTTTGTTAGGAAACACTTTATGACCCTAGATATTCCAGAACCCATAAAAGTATGGTCACAGTTTGGCCATCCTCTTCTCATGTGGGCTGTTTTTGCTTTAACACTTTATGCCTTATATTTAGGCATTCAATGGCGGCGCACTCGCTTTGCCGATAAGGATACCAGAAAAGAATTATTAAAAAAAGATTTTCGCAACCGACACTATCAACTCGGTTCTTTACTCTTAGGTTTAATGGTGTTGGGCAACATCGGCGGGATGGCTGTTACCTACATCAACAACGGTAAATTATTTGTCGGTCCCCATTTGTTGGTTGGGTTAAGCATAACCGGTTTGATCGCGGTTTCTGCTAGTCTCTCTCCTTTGATGCAGAAGGGAAATGAATTAGCCCGTTATACCCATATAACCCTCAATATGGCTATTGTCGGTTTATTTGGTTGGCAGGCTATTAGTGGCATGGAAATTGTTCAAAAAATTCTTGATAGAATGTCGTAAGCCTTGACATACTCCACTCCCTGAAGTGAGTGGATTCTCCAAGCATCACTGCGAAAGGATTACTGGCTCATTCAGACCGCTTAACTATCTCCACTCTCGCAGTAGCTAGCCATAGGCGGGGCTGTCCCCAG
>JASJBX010000045.1 GCA_030066295.1 Crocosphaera sp. | reverse complement strand
TAGTTGCCGGGGGCTATCGTGAGTTAGCCTTATATTTAGATGATATTTTAAAATGGTTAGTCCCTATTTTATTTATGGGTTTAGCTGCGTTTGCCTTTTGGGTATAAAAAAGAGGTTAACGGTTGTTAACCTCTCGAAATTAAATAATTAATTATTAAGCTTCAGGTTTAACATAACAGAAGCTAAGATGAATCAGATTCCGTTTCCAAGGATGGGCCTGTATTTCCTTGACAACTGCTTGACCATTCCAAGATAAATCAGGAATATTGACATCAATAACGGTTTCATCAACGGTTACATCTCTCAGCATTAACGCTGCTTCCTTTTGATCCACCGTTAATTGCATCGATTCTGTGCCATCATGACCGTATAAAGTGGCAGGAATAATACCTTCACGACGTAGGGCATTAGGTTTAATGTTTTCGGGACGTTTTTTACATTCAATGGATAAAGACATAGTAATGACTCACGCTTTAGTTAATTAAGTTATTCAGGGGTGGTGACAGGATCACCGTTGGCATCAAGTAAGGCCCGTTTTGGACCGTGAATGGGATCTTCAACGATAATGGTTTGATCCCGACTGGCCCCCAAAGAAACGATCGCAATAGACACTTCCATCAATTCCGCTAAGAATTTAAGATAGTCTAGGGCTTCTTGGGGTAAATCTTCCAAATTACGACAGTTTTCCGTAGATTTTTGCCATCCGGGTAAGGTTTCGTAGATAGGGGTACAACGGGCAAATTCACTGGCGTTACTGGGGAAATGATGACAGGTTTGGCCGTCTAATTCGTAAGCGGTACAGACTTTAATTTCTGCTAACTCATCGAGGACATCCAGTTTGGTAATCGCTAAACAGTCTAACCCATTGACTCGAACTGCATAGCGACCAATGACTGCATCAAACCAACCACAGCGACGACGACGACCGGTGGTGGTACCGAATTCTGCCCCGCGATCGCCTAATAATTCCCCAATTTCCCCGTGTAATTCTGTGGGAAAGGGTCCTTCTCCGACACGGGTTGTGTAGGCTTTAGCCACACCGATCACGCGATCAACCACCGTTGGACCAATCCCCGACCCCACACAGGCCCCTCCTGCAATGGGATTTGAGGAGGTAACATAGGGATAAGTTCCGTGATCTAAGTCTAATAGTGTTCCTTGGGCGCCTTCAAAAAGAATATTCTTTTTTTGTTGAATAGCGTCATAAATTTTTAGAGAACTGTCCACCACATAGGGTTTGAGTTGTTCTGCATAATTGATATATTCTTCAATAACAACCTGAGGGTCCAGAGGATCTAGATTATAGAGCTTTTCTAAGATAACGTTTTTATAATTGATTGTCCATTCTAACTTTTCTTGGAGTTCGTCCGGGTTCATTAAATCAACGACCCGAATGCCCGTCCTTTCTGATTTATCGGCGTAGGTTGGACCAATACCGCGACCCGTTGTCCCAATTTTCTTTTTCCCCCGTCTTTGTTCTGATGCTTGATCAAACAGACGATGATAGGGCATGGTGACATGGGCGGTTTGGGAGATAAACAGGTTGTCCGTTGCCACATTCAGACGATGAAGTTGCGCTAATTCTTCCAGTAAAACTTTGGGGTCGATAACTGTCCCTGAACCGATAATACACTCTGTCTCGGGATATAAAATGCCTGATGGGATCAGGTGTAATTTAAAGGTTTGTCCTTGTACAACGATGGTATGGCCGGCATTAACTCCCCCTTGGGGTCGTACCACCACATCAGCTGAACGACTCAATAAATCGGTGATTTTCCCTTTTCCTTCGTCGCCCCATTGAGCGCCGATTACAATTACATTAGCCAAGATTTTATAAAGTAGCTAGAGTTCACACAATCTATCATTGTACACAATTGAAAGTGATTTTGTCAAGCAATCTCAGTCTCTAAAGTTTATCCCAATAAAAGAAAAACCAGAAACACAAAAATTCATCCCTCAACTTGTAGAAGTTGGGGTATTCTTTTTGTGGTACAATAAACAGCTAAGTAAATTACAGTCTCTGAAGGATTTACACGGTATCAAAAGATTAACTAATAAGATGGCCAAGTTAATCTTAAAGCGAACTAATCAGGTAAATGACTACTTGAAGAAGACAGCAAGATTAGTGATTAATTACTGTCTAGAACATAAGTTAGGGACTTTAATTGTAGGAGTGAATGACGGGGGGAAAACGAGGATTAATATTGGTAAAGTAAATAATCAAAACTTCGTTCAAATTCCTTTTCATGCCCTCAGACAACAACTAACCTAACTTGGGGTAGTTCAATTATCTATTGAAACCCCTGAAAATAATCGCCGATCCTGTCGGTTGGGTTGAGACGAAAGGTAATCATTGTTATTGTTTTCTTTGCGCCATTTTTGCCTTCCAATCTTCAATAATTCTTTGTCGTTGTCTAGCAATCACTAAGGCATGATCGGGGACATTATGGGTAACCACCGATCCAGCGGCCACCGTTACCTCCTCTCCCAATGTAACCGGTGCCACAAACACACTATTAGCACCAGTTTTTGTGCGATCGCCGATAATAGTGGGGTGCTTCTTCACCCCGTCATAATTAGCGGTAATGGTTCCTGCCCCTACATTAACCTGTTGACCTAACTTGGCATCCCCAAGATAGGATAAATGAGCAACATTACTCTTATTACCCACCTGAGTCTTTTTAATCTCCACAAAATTCCCAATACGACAAGATGCTTCTATTTTCGCTTTTCCTCGCAGATGGGTATAAGGACCAACCCGACAATGGGACGCAACTTCCGAGTCACTTACCACAGAATAAAGTACCATTACTTGTTCTCCAATGGTACTATTTTCAATCAGACTGCCCGGACCAATGCGACTTTTTGCACCGATAGATGTATTCCCCCGTAGATGGGTTTGGGGTTCGAGGATAACGTCGGGGGCAAGGGTTACAGTATCATCGATGGTAATACTGTCCGGGTCGATCATTGTCACCCCTGCACTCATCCAAAGCTTTTTAGTGCGATCTTGTAGGATATCATTGGCCTCAGACAGTTGATAGCGATCATTAATTCCGTTAATTTCGTAGTAATCTTCCACATCAACGGCCATGACAGGGTTAAGATAATCGACAACCTCAGTTAAGTAATACTCTTTTTGATCATTATTGGTGGAAAGCTTTGGTAATACTTGCGCTAACTTTGGCCAGTTAAAACAATAAATCCCGCCATTTACCCGATGATTGTTTTTTTGGGCTGCGTTACAGTCGCGATCTTCGACAATTTGACTAACATGGTTGTTCCCGTCGCAGAAAACTCGTCCGTATCCTTTGGGGTTGGGTAAATTAGCCGTTAATAGGGTAGCTGCGTTATGATTTTGTTGATGAATCTGTAATAATTTTTCTAAGGTTTCGGGGCGTAATAAGGGCGCATCGCCGTTTAATACCAATAAGTCCCCTTCAAACCCTTGTAAATGGGGTAATAACTGTTGTATGGCGTGGCCTGTACCTAATTGTTCCTTTTGTTCTACGAATTCCAGGGATGAGGTATCCTCAAAGGACTGTTTTACTTGTTCCCCTTCATAACCAATAATAATTAATTGTCGAGATGGGTTAATGAGACGACAACTATCGAGTACCCGTTGTACTAGCGATCGCCCGCCTAAAGTGTGTAATACTTTAGGTAGGTTAGATTTCATCCTTGTTCCTTTTCCGGCTGCTAGAATTGCTACTGCTACCATGTTTCTATCCATCAACAGTCCCGAAAGGAGTATATCGCGTCTTGGTTTTTTTGGATAGGGGTTTGAGAATTTAGAATTTAGAATTTAGAATGAACAATATTTTTCAATTGCCTAGTAATCTCAATAACCAAGAATTTTTTGAGACAATTATTAATAACAATAATATAAAAGTTGAGCGTATTATTTCCACAGGACAAATCACTCCCGACGGAACTTGGTACGATCAAGAACAGGATGAATGGGTTATTTTATTACAAGGAGAAGCAACGTTATTATATGTAGATGATTCCTCAATTCACCTCACGCCAGGGGATTATCTGTTTATCAAAGCCCATGAAAAACATCGGGTTATTTGTACCAGTAGTGATCCCCCTTGTATTTGGTTAGCCATTCATGGAAATTTAGGCAACTATCAGAAGAAATTAAGCTGAATAGTTAGCTTATTTTCAGATTAGGACTCCTCCCTTTAATCTGCTTAAACAATTCTACCAGGATTTAACCACCGTAAAATTTCGTCTTTAAGACGATACAAATCACGGGAAAACGCCTGTTTAACCCATTGTCCCACTGCATCCAAAGGAGTAAAAACTTCCCCCATTTCCCATTTTATTTCTTGAGATAATGGGGTTAAATGGTTTCCTGATAAACTTTGTAACGCCAATAAATTAGGGTATTTATCATCTAAAATTGGACTTAAAATCATTGTTTCATCAATATTATCATTGGTGAATTTTATCAATAAATTACGCCTAATTTGATAATCCTTTTCAACAATAATTTTCGTTTCATCAGGGGAAGGACTAAATTCTAAACTTAAATAATTTTCGATATCAATTTGTTCTAAAAAAGGGATAGCTTTTTTAACCGGATAATTATTAAAAGAAATGAGAACGTTTCCTGCCCGTTCCACAGAAAACAAACTACCAATTAATAAATGAAGTTTACAGCCCATACTATGACCAATGCCATAAATAGGGAGATAACCTTGTCCGAGAGAGGTATTCGTTTTGAGGCGGTCTAAAATGCTTTCAAAACGGTTGAGAACACTGCGAGCGATGGCCAAATGATCAAAGGTATTAACAAAAGGAGTGGCAATAATAGCGTAACCTTCTTTTGCCAATTCTTCTAAGAGCCAACGATAGGTAAAATTGGGTGCTGTTCCCACAAAAGCCCCTCCCAAAAAATGAATGATGGCGATGGGGTGTCGAGGAACCAAAACCGAACTGCCTGAGATTTCTTGCCATTCCATATTAAATAATCAGTTAAGGGGTGTTATTAGAGCTTTCAGTGTCAAGAATTGGCACAAATTCGTTTTCAGGTGCCAAAGAAGGGGGAATTTCTGGTTTTGGGGGTTCCAGTAACTTATTCCACATGGTAATTTGTGCTTGAGCCGAGCTATGAGCGGCACTATCCCTGGGAATCATCTTGGCCAATTTTACAGCTTCAGGTAATAAGGAACGATTCGCTAATTTTTGAGCCATAGAGAGCAATTGAAACCCCCAGCGATCGAGGGCTTGTTTCGCTTGACGCCCTGCATCTGTCGAAGAGGGGATTTGACGCACCACAGAGATAGCCGAAATAAGAGCTTGAGAGGTTTGGGGTTGAGCGATCAAGTAAGCTTCTTGTAAGTTCCGTTGGGCGCGAATTTCCTGTTGCCACTGACGAATATTACTTTGAGCTTCTTGATAAAGTACGCGGCCTGAACTAATTTGCCTAGCAGCGCGAATGGCTGCTTCATAGTCTTTCCCAGAGGCCAAGGCGATGGCCTGATTGAGAATGGGTTGATCTTCTTTGCGTTGGATGCTCACACGCCAGTCATTGATCTCCCGTTGCGCTTCCCCAGATAAAGCCCGGCCTGAACCAATCATTTGTGCTTGAGCGATGGCTTGTCTTAAATCGGAAAGACTACCACCGGCTGCTAAACTACGGGCTTTATCGAGGATGGGTTGGTCTTCTCGCAGTTGAATGGTACGAGTCCATTGATTAATTTCCTGTCTCGCTTCTTGATAACGGGGGTTACTCGATGGAACCATCTCTGCGGCTGCAATGGCTGCATTTAAGTCATCGACGCTGCCCCCATTGGCCAAGTTGCGGGCTTCTTGTAGATGGGTAACGTCTTGTATTTCCAGTTTGAAACGACTGATCAAGGTTTGGGCTTCTTGGTAGAGGGGACGATCTTCGTCGATTTCTTCTAGGGCTAAAATGGCAACTTCGAGGTTATCCACGGTGCCAGTCTGAGCGTCTAAACCTGCACTGGCCATGGTCCTCCAGTCTGCTACCTCTTCCGACAAAGCCAGACTATCTGGGAGTTGATTAACCACGTCAGATAAACTAGACCAACGACGATCGTTGATTAAACTATCGATATGATCGGTGATTTTTTCTTTCGCGTCTGTGATCAGGTTTTGGGCTTCTTGATAAGCGTAACTTTCAGGGGAAATTTTTTCAGCATCGGCGATCGCTGCTAACCAGTTATCAATTCCGCCCCGACGTAAAACGCGATAAGCATCATCCAAGCGACTGCTTTCTTCTTGGGCTAATTGAATTCTATTAACGGTATCATCGTAGCGGGTGGTGGCCCAATATTTATTGGGAACACTCAGGAGTCCCACGGCTTCTCTAAAGGCTAGATTCCAGTTTGATTCTCGTAACTCTTCTTCTACCTGAGCAAAAATTTCTTCTCCTTCTCGCCAAATGCTGCGCCACTTTTCGATTCGTTCTTCTACCACCTCATACACTTGAACATGAGTGGGAACCCGACGGGCTGTTTTTATGGCTTCTTCTAGCTTCCCTTGTTGAAATTCCTTTTCTGCCATATCAAGGATGGCCACGGCCCATTCTTCGACGTTACGGTTGATCTCGTGTCGTAGGGGATGATCATCGGGTAGGGCCTCCACTAAGTTAATCGCTCGTAAAAAGCTATCCACTGTACCTTGTTCGGCTTCGATTTGAGCGCAATAGAGCCGCATTGAAGCTGAAGCGACGGGCCAAAAAATACGAACACATTGAGGGGATTTTGGCAGCCTTAGTAACATGGACGTTGCTGTAAAACCGATGGTTCCCGAGGCGATAATGAGTGCGATCGCCCACAGTTGCCAAGGAATTTGAGTCGTTCGTAAGGCGATGCGCTGGAAGAAAGCCTGATGATTAGCCGTATTCCCTTGATTTGTCGATTGTTCCATAGTGCTACGGACTTAAAGAAGTCCCCGATTCTCCTCATCAACCCATTCCATTATGCCTTGTTTAAGCGAATATGCCTAGTTTTTTCCGCAAGAAGCCAGATACAATGGGGGTCAATGATAATATAACGCAAAGTCTTTGTGAGGTGATGAGCAGTGATAAGATAATAATTAGTCTCAGCCATGGAGAAATTCAGTATGAATACCGACGAAAAAGCACGGAAATTGATGGCTCAAGCCCATTTAACCGATGAGCAACGCCATCAAAAAATGGTTAACCGGGCTGCTGAAGTAGAAGAAATTCATCAGCAAACACAGATTGATGAAAAAGCCAGGGAATCATTAACCCAAGAACGTAAGCAGGAAGAAGTTAGAGAAGAGTCGATGCTAGAACGTTCTATTGAAGAAATTAATTAAGATTTTCCTATTAATTATCCTACACGGGTTTAACCTGTGTAGGTTTTTAAGTGAGAATTATTAAAATGACAATTTACCCTGATCCCAATAATCCTTACCCGTTACAAGACTATGATCGTCTTTGTTTTCTAAAAAATATTATTCAAAATCCTAAGATTATTGTTGGAGATTTTACTTATTATGATGATTTAGAAAATCCTTATAACTTTGAAAAAAATGTCCTGTATCATTTTGATTTTATTGGCGATAAATTAATTATTGGGAAATTTTGTGCCATTGCCAGTGATGTTAAATTTATCATGAATGGAGGCAATCACCCCCTTAATTATTTTACGACTTATCCTTTTTCTATTTTCGGTCATGCGTGGGCAAATACCATGTCTGTCGAAGGTAATTCTAAAGGAGATACCATCATTGGTAATGATGTTTGGTTAGGTTATCATGCTTTAATTATGCCTGGTGTTCATATTGGAGATGGGGCTATTATTGCTACAAATTCAGTGGTAACAAAAAATGTTGAACCTTATGCTATTGTAGGAGGAAATCCTGCTAAACTGATTAGAAAAAGATTTACTGATGAAGTAATTAATGTACTCTTAGAATTACAATGGTGGAACTGGTCAATCGAAAAAATAACTAAAAATATTTCTATTTTGTGCAGCAATAATGTAGAAAATTTAAAACAATTATTGTCATAAATTTTGTTCCAAAAAAAATCAATTTTTATCTGTCTTAATAATTAATCTTTTATAAGCATCAATTACTTGTTGTGCGATCGCTTGCCAACTATACTTATCTTTAACTAATTGATAAGCATTTTCTCCTTTTTCTTCTCTGAGTTGAGGGGAGGTAATTGCTATTTCTAAAGCATTAGTTAACTCATCAATCTCTAACTTGGTTACCCAACCAGCATTATAGTTTTTAACATCAGGATAAATATAAACCCCTTCAGAAATAATTACAGGGGTTCCCACGGCCATTGCTTCAGCAACAGCAATACCAAAGTTTTCGTAATAAGAAGGCAAAATAAACACATTAGCATCTTGTAATAACCCTAGTTTTAAATCCCCTTTCACAAACCCTGTAATAGTTGTATAATTAGCTAAAATAGAATTATTAATTTGTTGTTTTATCTTCTCTTCATAAACAGGATCTTGAGGATTAGATCCGGCTAAAACTAAGTTAAATTTAAGTCCTTTTTTAATTAAATTTTCTGTTGTTTCGATTAAAAAATTTAAGCCCTTTTTTGGGTCAATACGAGACATGAATAAGAGTAAAGGTACATCTTTAGCAATACCTAAACTGTGTCTTGTTTCGCCTTTTTTGGGTAAACTATCAGGAAAATTAACCCCCAAAGGAATAATTAAATCTGTGGTGTTAACCCCATAACGATAGGAAATATTCGCCTCTTCTTCCGTGGTAAAATGGATAGCAGCAGAACCAGCAATATTGGGGCGTTCTAGAAGGTTTCCATAAATTTGTTTTAAACGTCGTTTTTTCTTGAGATCGGCGGGATCAAGGGTTCCTAATGGTCGTAGAATGTACGGTAATTTCTGATACCTAGCAATGGTTGCTGCTGCTGTGGTGACAGGAGAAAATAACGCATGACAATGAGCAATATCATACTCGTTTGCGTGTTGATTTAACCATTGCAACAAAGGGAGAGAAAACTTATAACGACGAAAGGGAGAACAAGGAAAATAGATAATTTTGTAGCCATCTTGTTCAACGGGAACCCCCAAAGGAACATCTAAAGGTTCTTGTCCCGTATCTCCATTAGAATTAGTGGTTAAGATAGTAACATATATCCCTGCCTTAGCTAAAGCAGCAGAAAGACCTAAAACCATTTGAGATGGACCACCATAAATTAAAGAGATGGATGGTACAATTTGTAGAACTTTCATAACTTATATTCTGATTATGCACCGATTTTATCAAATTTATTAGAACTGGCCTTGGTTATTATTTATCAACTAGCAACCTTAAGGACAGGTTTGACAAAAAGGACAAGATAGCTGATGCTTATTACCCAGATACAATAGGCTCAATTAAACAGTTACGGCAGAGGGATGACTTACCAGCGCGTATTACTTAAACTTAGCGGTGAAGCCCTAATGGGAAACCTGGGCTATGGCATTGACCCCAAAGTCGTGGCCGACATTGCTCAAGAAATTAAAGATGTCATTAATCATGGCATCCAACTAGCGATCGTTGTAGGGGGAGGAAACATCTTCCGAGGGGTAAAAGCAGCCTCAGCCGGCATGGATCGGGCAACGGCTGACTATGTAGGCATGATCGCCACCGTCATGAACGCTATGACCTTACAAGATGCCCTGGAACAGATAGGGGTTCCCACTAGGGTATTAACCGCGATCGCCATGCAGGAAGTGGCTGAACCCTATATCCGTCGTCGTGCGATCCGTCATCTTGAAAAAGGGCGGGTCATTGTTTTTGGGGCGGGTTCAGGGAATCCGTTTTTTACCACCGATACCACGGCAGCCCTCAGAGCAGCAGAAATCGATGCAGAGGTGGTTTTTAAGGCGACGAAGGTGGATGGAGTCTATGACTGCGATCCCCAGCTTAACCCCGACGCTCGACGCTACGAAAGCTTAACCTATAGCCATGTGTTAGCCCATGATTTACGGGTAATGGACGGGACAGCTATTGCCCTTTGCAAAGAAAATGATATCCCTATCATTGTTTTTGATCTTTCTGTCCCTGGAAATATTGTTCGCGCCATTAAAGGTGAAAAAGTTGGAACCATTGTAGGAGGTTTCTGTGATGTTAGATGACCTAAAAGACAATATGCAAAAATCCGTTGAGTCCACTCAGCGATCGTTTAATACCATTCGTACAGGACGGGCAAATCCGGCTATCCTCAATCGCGTCACCGTTGATTATTATGGCACGGAAACCCCTTTAAATCAGTTGGCCAATATTACGACCCCAGAAGCCACTGTGATTATGATTCAACCTTATGATAAGGGGAGTATGGGGCAAATTGAAAAGGCGATCCAAATGTCTGATGTGGGATTAACCCCTAATAATGATGGTAATGTCATTCGTCTGAATATTCCTCCCTTAACAGAGGAAAGACGGAAAGAATTAGTAAAGTTGGCCAGTAAAATGGCTGAAGAGGGCAAGGTTGCTATTAGGAATATTCGTCGGGATGCCATTGACGATGTTCGCAAACAAGAAAAAAATAGTGACATTTCTGAGGATGAATCTCGCGGTTTACAAGATGATATCCAAAAGGTGACGGATGAATTTACTAAAAAAATTGATGAGTTATTAACAGCTAAGGAAAAGGATATTATGACTGTCTAAGTTCCTTGATCTCGATGTCGCCAGAATCCCCTAATCTTCTCAAAATTAGGGATTAATGGCGACCAAAATATCAACCGCTTTAGATATTAGATGATCCTATTAAGAAGGCAGGGGAAACATTTTACTCTACAATGATAAGGGACGCGAAAGAACCGTTAAAATACAGGGACATAACAAGGCTTCATTTCTGATGTTTATAGCTGCAAGACATGAGTATTAGTTAAAAATTTTTGAAGCAATTGATAGGTTTCTTCTGGGCATTCTTCTGGTAAAAAATGCCCACAATTAAGGGATTTCCCTTGAACATTAGTCGCTCTTTTTTTCCAACTTTGGGTTACATTATATTTTTTTTCAATCACCCCTTTATTACCCCATAAAACTAATAAAGGACATTCTATTTTGTTGTCTATATCCATGCGATCGTGTTCTAAATCGATGGTAGCTGAGGCACGATAATCTTCACAAGTTCCGTGAATGGTTTGCGGATCACGAAAACATCTTAGATATTCTTCCATTGCTTCTGGCGTAAACGCAGACTCAGTTTTACTCCAACTTTGTAAACAATGAGTTAGGAAAAAGTCAGGATTATTATTAATTAAAGTTTCAGGAAAAGGAAACGGTTGAATCAGAAAAAACCAATGATAATAAGCAGTCGCAAATTCTTGATCAGTTGTGGTATACATTTGATAGGTGGGTGCAATATCTAATAAGGCTAATTTTTTCACTTTATGAGGATAATCCAAGGTTAAACGGTGGGCAACTCTTCCCCCGCGATCGTGTCCCACTAGATAGAATTCTTCATAACCTAATTGTGACATTACGTCGATTTGATCCTGTGCCACCACTCGTTTAGAATAGTTATCATGGTTGGTCATTCCTGATGGCTTATCACTGTCTCCATAGCCTCGTAAATCAGGTATAATGATAGTGAAATTTTCAGCCAGTCTTGCAGCAATTTTGTGCCACATAACATGGGTTTGAGGATAACCATGCAATAATAATACAGGATATCCTTTTCCTCCTTTAATCAGATTGATTTTGACCTCCGAAGTTTGTATAACTACGTTTTGAAACTCAGGAAACATTAACATGATCTTAATTTAGAGCTTAACTTTATAGTAAATTAAATCGGTTAAACATGGGGTAAAATATTAATATTCTTTACTTTTAGTTGACAATTATGACCGTTGAAATTGAGCGTAAATTTTTAGTGATTAATGATAATTGGCGTTCTTTAGGACAAGGAGAAATGTATCGACAAGGTTATATTTCAACTGCAAATACAATGACAACCGTTCGAGTCAGAATAATAGGAAATGAAGCTTATTTAACCATTAAAAGTAAAACAGAAGGCATTACTCGCAATGAATTTGAGTATCCGATTCCTTTAGAAGATGCTAGAATTATGTTAGACACTTTGTGCGATCGCCCTTTAATTGAGAAAAATCGCTATAAAATCACTCAACATAGTCTAATCTGGGAAATTGATGAATTTCAAGGGGAAAATCAAGGACTAATCATAGCAGAAGTTGAATTACAACATGAAAACCAAATGATTGATCTTCCTGACTGGGTTGGAGAAGAAGTAAGTCATGATCCTAAATATTACAATGTTAACTTAGCTAAACATCCTTATCAAACATGGTAAATAATAATAGTGAAGTTAAACACCCTTGCTATTAACTCTAAGCTGGCAAGGGTTAATTTTTGGTGAATTATCCTTCCATTGTTAAAGGGTTAACATTAGATTGTACCTCTATAATTTGGTATTGATAATTATCTAGTATCGTTACTAATTCGCAGGGTTGGTGAATCAGAAAATCTGGTTTTTGTTTAGCTAAAGCTTCACCAGAGTTAAATCCCCAAGTGACGGCCACACATTTAACATGACTTTTTTTAGCGGAATTAATATCTCTAGTTTCATCACCAATATATATCACTTCATGGGAAAGGAGTTGTTGATCCTTCAGTAATTTTTTAATAATTTTATGCTTTCCAAATAAAGTGGTTCCTGCATAAATAAAATCAAAAAATTTCTCCATTCCATGATTTTCAAGAAAGCGAACAACATTATCCTCAGTATTGGAGGTAATAATTCCTAAGTTATAGCCTTTAGCTTTTAATTGTTGAAGACAATGAGGAATATTTTTGATCGGCTTAAGTTCTGCAATTTTATGGGTTAATTCAGACTTAACTCGCTTGAGAACAAAGGGTATTTTTAGGGGAGAAATTTCTGATTGTTTAATGAGATCCCTTGCGCTTAAATGTTTGAGTTTTTCCTGTTCCTGTTCATTAACAGGTTTATAGCCAAATTCCCCCGATAAACTATTAGCAATTTCAACAAACGCCTCATAAGTATCAGCGAGAGTCCCATCAAAATCAAAAACAATTACTTTGAGTGCCATTTTTTTGCGGGTTAATAATGAAGAGTAAGAGTGGTAAGAGAAATTTCTATTGAGAGACCATCTGTCACTCTAAATAATCTAGAGTGAATCGTTATATAGCTTCACCTTGTTTGGATAGGACAAAAGAATGATTAGACATAGAGGCAATCGGGAACGACAGAAATCCTAACCTGTGGCCATAATATAATGATAATTCAATTTCCCTGTTCTTCTAGGTTAGCACGAGCATTCCGTTGCCACATAGTCGGTTTAATTCTCCTTAATGCAGAGGCCGGGAATTGTTGTTGCCATTTTTCCTCGGTTAGATTTACTAATTCTTCTAAGTTTGGGGCAATATTATCGGAATAAGGCTGAAAATCTTGGATATCCGTTTCTTGAGAAAATCGTTGATTCCAAGGACACACCTCTTGGCAAATATCACAACCAGCTACCCATCCCTGTAAATTATTTACAATGTTTTTAGGAAGATGTTCGGAGCGGTTTTCGATAGTATGATAAGCGATACAACGGTTAGCATCCACCACAAACGGACGGGCGATCGCATGGGTGGGACAAGCGTCTAAACATCGGGTACAAGTCCCACAGTGTTCTGTATGGGGTTGGTCGGCAATTAAGTCTAAATTCGTCAAAATTTCCCCTAAAAACAGCCAACTCCCATACTCTCTGGTGATAACGTTACTATTTTTAGCAATCCAACCAATTCCTGATCGCATGGCCCAAACTTTGTCTTGAATTGGTCCAGTATCAACATAATAACGAGTTTGAATGGTATGGTCTTGATTTTCTAACCATTGACTCAAAGCTTTGAGCTTTTTTTGCATCACTTTATGGTAATCTCTCCCCCATCCATAACGGGAAATTTTAGCGTGTTTTTTATCCTCAGATTGTTGATAAGGGGTATAATAATTAAGCGCAACAGAAATCACTGTTTTAACCCCTGGCAAACATTGATGAATATCCAACCGTTTCGGGTTATTCATCCAGGCCATATCAGCTTGATACCCCAAAGCTAACCAAGTTTGAAGGTGATTAACTGCATCATCTTCATATTCGGTATCAACGTTAGCCATACCCACTTTATGAAAGCCAAGTTCTAGGGCTTTTTGTTTGATTTTTGTGGTCAATGCTTGCATACTATTAATTAACGTTTTAGAATCTAAACGCCTTTGGCTATGGGATAGAGGGTGTTGTAGTTCACCCAGTTAGGGTAACACCTGCAAAATAAGGATATATCATATTTGACTATATTTTTATGAACTATTCATGCTGTTTCTGATGCTTAGTTTTTTTGACTTATGTTAAACCATGCTTGTTGCTCTAGGGACATTATGAGAGAATATTGATAAATTGTCATCCTTTTGCAAATAAAAAGGGTTTTTCCATTACTCAAAGATTAGTGGAACCATTAAACTCACATTTTAAATGTGAACAAATCTGTTTATAAGGCTGTGTTGAAAACAACAGAGAAAAATTTTTTAAAGATTATGGAATTTTCAGTCAATCATAGGTTATGATTGTAGGTAAAGTATATACAAATTTGGGAGATACATTCCTATGGCTACTATTGAAATCAAAGACCTAGAAATCGTTACTGATAACACCTGTGAAACCCTAGAAAGTCAAGAAGTTTCCTCCATCATCGGTGGTTGTGGTGGGATGACAGACATACCTTTAACTACTTTCCCTACCCCTACTTTCCCTACCCCTACTTTCCCTACCCCTACCCCCGTTTTCACTACTTTAGATTCTGTTGGTTGCTGTCTTGCATGGGCATAAGTTTCTTATACATAGTTTATTGTTTAAATTTACTTAATTTACTTAATTAAATTTCTTTAACAGTCCCATAGGCCAAAACCTGTGGGACTTTTACTATGAATAGTTTAAAAAAATTCTACATCTTGAAGCAAGTATTGAGATTTCATCGCTTCTAGTAAATGTTGAGTTAGCATCTCTATGACATCAGCCTTTCTACAGAGAAAAATAGAGATGAATTACCAACTTTTTTATCCTTTCACTACCTTAATTCTTAGTATTTCTTTATCAATGTTAGCCACTCCAAAAGCAGCCGAAGCGGCTTTTTTCACCGGATTGGGTGATTTGGAGGGGGCTGACGTTGGCAGTGCAGCTTTTGGCGTTTCTGCTGATGGGACTGTGATTGCTGGCCAGGGATTTAGCACCGCTCAACCAAGAGGGGAAGCCTTTCGCTGGACAGCACAAACCGATTTAGTTCCGTTAGGGGATCTACCAGGAGATACACCTTTCAGTGTCGGGTTTGGGATATCCGGCGATGGTCAAGTTGTGGTGGGATTTACCGACGGACCGGCCACTGATTCTATTCCAGGGGTTCCTGAAGAAGCATTTTTCTGGACAGAGGCAACCGGTTTAATCGGATTAGGGGATTTACCCGGCGGTTCTTTCAACAGTTTAGCTGCTGATGCTTCTTTTGACGGTTCAGTTATTGTGGGAAGAGGCGCGAGTGACTCGGGTTTTGAAGCATTGTTCTGGACCGAACAAACCGGTTTAGTGGGATTAGGGGATTTACCCGGCGGTGTGTTCAATAGTATCGCTTTTGCCGTTTCCAGGGATGGTTCTGTGATAGCGGGAACTGGGGCCAGTGATTTAGGAACCGAGGCGTTTCGTTGGACTACAGACACAGGAATGGTCGGATTAGGGGATTTATCGGGAGGAACCTTTTTCAGCCGGGCAGCCGATGTATCTGCCGATGGAGAGGTGGTGGTTGGTAGAAGTGATAGTGAAAATTCTATCGATCCGGTTGGTGCTTTATCAGGAACCGAGGCGTTTCGTTGGACTGCAGACACGGGAATGGTGGGACTAGGAGATTTACCCGGAGGAGCCTTTTTTAGCCGTGCGGCTGCCGTTTCAGCCAATGGTTCTGTGATTGTTGGCCGCAGTCAAAGTGCTTTAGGATTAGAACCTTTTATTTGGACCGAAACTTTAGGAATGCAATCTCTGCTAGATGTTTTTGCTCGTCAAGGTATTGAGGTTAGTGATTGGAGTAATTGGGACCCTCTGAGCATTTCTGATGACGGTTTAACTATTGTGGGTTCTGCAACTAATCCGGACGGGAATCCTGAAGCTTGGATTGCACAGTTGGATGAACTGGAAACGGTTCCTGAATCTTCTTCTATTTTAGGTGTCTTGACTTTAGGCATTGTTGGTCTGAGTCGAAAAGTTTTCCAGGGTAAGCAGACAGGCGATCGCTAAGGAAACATCAAGTTTCTAACTATTGCGCTTTAGTAATCGTGGTGAAAAGAGAGGCGATCGCCCTAAAAATATCAAGTTTCTAACTATTGCGCTTTAGTAATCGTGATGAAAAGAGAGGCGATCGCTGTTGAATTTTGATATGTTCTCAATCACAAGCGACTTAAAATTTTCGTAGGGGTTATTAAAATATTAGATAGTTTTATCTAAAATCATATATTGATTTGTTGAGCCTATTTATTCTAAAATGGAGGTAAAATTATCTTATTGTTAGCGGGTTATGGAGCGAATTTCTGCCCTAGGGTTAGATGTAGGAAAAAAACGCATTGGGGTGGCAGGATGCGACGGCACAGGATTAATAGCCACGGGGTTAACTACCATCGAACGTCAATCATTCCCCCAAGATGTGCAACAATTGCAAGCATTGGTCACAGAACGAGAAGTCCAATTATTAGTGATCGGTCTTCCCTATACGATGGACGGAAGTATCGGTTTTCAAGCTAAGCAAGTACAAAAATTCGCCAAACGTATTTCTAAAGCCCTAGAATTACCCATAGAATACATCGATGAACGCCTTACCTCCGTCGAAGCAGAAACCAAATTAAAGGCTCAAAAAAAGTATTCTCGTCACAATAAAGGTTTAGTCGATCGCTTAGCTGCAACGATTATCTTGCAACAGTGGTTAGATCAGCGTCGTGCATCCTTGATTTAAGCTTGACATTGTTGTGAGCTTGTGTAATACTAAGGTTTAGCATTGAAAAATGCGGGTGTAGCTCAGTGGTAGAGCGTCACCTTGCCAAGGTGAATGTCGCGCGTTCGAATCGCGTCACCCGCTTTCTAGATCAAGAACTTAGGAGCGGTTAACAAAAATAGCTCACTTTCTCCTATGGGGTTACGAGATATCGGTAACGTTATCCCAATGACTCCTGCCTTCTTAACGATTAGAGTACCCTGAGAACTACCCCATAGTAACGTTTCTGCCCAGTCGCCTAAGTCTGGTTGATGCCCGACAAGAGCAATATTACTCTCATCATGATGATAATGAGAATTGAGCCACCAATCAAGCCATGGGTGAAGACTACCCCCAGGAGAAAGGGGAGTAAATTCTTCCAATGTCTGAGTTAAACCTGCATTTTCTAAGATAGTAGCAGTTTGACGCGCTCTAAGCAGGGGACTGGTTAAGATAATATCAAAACTAATCTTAATCTGTTTTAACCGTTGAGCCACTTTTCGGGTTTTTTCCTGTCCCAACTCCGTTAAGGGACGGGCTTCATCCTTGATAATATTGTCTCTTTCGACTGCAATGCCATGACGAATAAGATAAAGTTGTGTCATAGGTTCAATTGTTGCTACGAGGTGTCATGAGTAAAGCCATTTATGAAATTGTAGACGAATTACCCACCAATAACATGACCGTCAGAGTCTTAAAAACCCTTGATTTTGTGGTACCTGGGGAATGGAATAACTTGGTTGGGTTTGAAAATACCATCCGCACCGTCACAGGAGAAACCGACGAGGAAATGATCCAACAAATCGGCGATCGCGCGGTTCATCTATTCAATGATAAATCCCAAGGGTATCAACGGGCCCTCTGGTTATACCAAACCGTCGACAGTAGCGATAGTGCTTTAGGGGCTGCAGCTTTAGCCAACAAAATCGGGAAAAAAGTCTCCTTTTTGGGCTTTTTAAACAAAATTACCCCCAACCCAGATAAAGCTCAAGCGATCGATTTAGCGTTAAAATTAGTCACCGAATTAGTCGCTTTTTGTCAAATTAATGGCATTCCAGGGGATAGTATCGGTGATTTTGTCGCCTCTTTAGGGGATTATAGCGGAGAATCTTTGATGAGAATGGCGGCTTTAGTTTGTTTAGATGGTTTAATTCCTTTAGGCCCTGATTTTATTATGAAAGTACAATCGAGTCTTAACAATCTTTCTGCCAACGAATTAGAAAATAATGGTACGTTTAACAACATCAAAGAAGCCATTCCTGGCAATAACACCAGTAACCAACTAAACTTTATCGGAGAAAGTTTTGACTCTGTGACAGGATGGATGTCAGGGTTTGTTCAAGATAAAGATGTGAGTCGTCAGGGACTGTTTGACCGTTTAAGTCACTTCATCGAATATTCCGAAGACAAATTAGACTATTTAGCAGCATTTTTAGACATGACCACCAATTATTACGAACATACCGGCACCCAAACCTTAGCCAAACGGTTAATAGAAAGAGCAGTCGCCGAAATATAACTGTAACATTTGTTAATGAATAACGATGGAGGGGCCGCTTAACCCCTAAACTGAGAATAGCCAGACTTTGGTAGCGCATTTAGAAACCATTAAGGGAAATATCATGGCAACTCCATCGGACCAAATGCAAAAACAACCCCTAGAAATTCGGGAAATTCAAGAATTAGCGATCGCTATCTCGGCCAAAAATCTTAATCCCACTATGCTCTCCCAAGAGTTTCTTAAGCAAACGGGAATTGTTCCTAATGAGTGGGAACTTGGTAAACAACCCGTTTTAGGGCAAAATCTCTCACAAGTAACGTTTCAAAATGGTTTGAGTATTGTTGCTCAACCTCGCACCATTACTTTTATGGAGTCATTAGGGGCAAAAAAACCCGAAGAACTAAATATACCCACTGTTGCCCGTCAATATGTTGAAAAACTCGCCAATGCAGAGTATCAAGGACTATCTATCACCCCTAAAAGTTTAATTCCCTTTCCAGGCAACGATCAGGGTGCTAGAAGTTTCATTACTCAAACTCTTTTATCGCCGGGTGAGTGGCAAAACTACGGCAATGCCCCCCTACAAGCTGGCTTAAATTTACTCTATCAGCTAGATCGTTGTCAATTTAGCTTAAGTATTAATGAAGCTAAAAT
This sequence comes from Crocosphaera sp., assembly GCA_030066295.1. Lineage (GTDB taxonomy): Bacteria > Cyanobacteriota > Cyanobacteriia > Cyanobacteriales > Microcystaceae > Crocosphaera. Next base: position 19,627 of record JASJBX010000045.1, on the reverse strand, counting down.
CCAAATGCCGGATAAGTCTGCTATCCCGGCTCTCTTATTTGCTGGTAATTTCAACTATAATTTAGCCGCAGAAAATCCTCAAGAGGTGATGACTAAGTTAAAGCAGGGAATTGATGATTGGCAAAAGGATTTAAACGCTTTTCAAGAAGTGGTCAATCAAAGATTTTTAGCGCAACAACAACAGGCCAGTTTGTTTCCTACAACCTAGTCAATGATAACGGCTTAGGGGTTAATATTTAGGGGTTAGGAAATAATTTCTTAACCCCTTTTATCTATAAAACTTCAATCAAAATGATTCACCTTAAATTAGCGTCTCAAAATAATAGTAGAGTTAATTTAATTTCTTTTTTAACTCTAGTAATTGCTTTAATTTCTATTTCTTTCGCTCCTATTTTTATTCGTATTAGTGAAGTTGAGCTAGGGGCGAATGGTACTGTTTTTAATCGACTATTTATCTTTTTCGTTGTTTTTGGTTTAGCACAAACCATCAGACAGCGATGTTACCCGTCTGAAACTATCTCAATAGAATCCCCTTTAACTACTAAAAACTGGCTCCTTTTATTATTAGTAGGAATTGTTTCAATTACCTCTTTAGGACTTTGGGCGATTTCCTTAGAGTATACCAGTGTTGCTAACTGTATGCTGTTGAATAATATGACTCCTATTTTTACCAGTATTGGGGCTTGGTTATGCTTTAGGAAACACTTTGATACTAAATTTATTTTAGGAATGATTTTAGCTGTATCAGGGGCAATTTTTCTGGGACTAGAAGATTTACAAGGAATGAATGGCCATTTAATTGGGGATTTATATGCCCTATTATCGGCTGTTTTTTTAGGGATTTATTTTTTAATTGTGGAACAGTTGAGAAGTCGTTTTTCGGCTACAACAATTTTACTTTGGCGGTGTGGAATCGGTAGTATTTTATTAGTTCCTTTTGTTTTATTAACGGAAGGAAAGTTATTTCCTACTACTTGGCAAACTTGGTTAGCCGTAATCGGATTAGGTCTGATTTCTGAGGGGTTGGGGCAAAGATTATTAGCGAATTCTTTGGATAAATTTTCTTCTAGTTTTATTACCATGTTTTTATTATTAGAACCCATTGTTAGTGCGATGTTAGCTTGGTTTATTTTTGCTGAGTCATTGAATTCAATTACCGGGTTAGGTTTTGTGATTATTCTCACAGGAATTTATCTGGCACAATCAAGCCATTCTGCTATTCATGAAGGATAATTTTAACAGGTATTATCTATGAAAATTCATCGACGCAACTTTTTATTACGAAGTGCTTTAATGTTGGCAACGACCACGCTTTATAACAAAGTTAGCCAAGTTAAAGCTCAAACCCCAATCACTCCCAGAGGATTAGAACCAGGTTTACCAAAGCAAAAAATAATTATTGTGGGAGCCGGACTATCTGGCTTAGTAGCGGCCTACGAATTAAAGGCTGTTGGTCATCATGTAACCATTTTAGAAGGTCGTGAACGTATCGGAGGAAGAGTATTAACACTACGAAATCATTTTAGGGGTGCAACTTTTGTGGAAGCAGGTGCAGCGAGAATTCAACCTGATCATAATCTCACCCTTACTTATGCTAAACATTTTGGTTTAACTCTTACCCCTTTTTATCCCACAGAGGGACGTTATCTGAGAGTTCAAGAAGGTAAAAAAACCTTAGCAACCCTTGATGAGTTAGTTGATTCTAATTCACCAACAACATTAAATACTTGGCAGAAATTTGCCCAAGGAACCGATACGTTACCGAAAGCTTTTGCTAGTGGATTACAAGATAACATTTATCTAGGGGATGGAGTTACTGATATTAGACAAGATAATTCTGAGGTGAAAGTAATTTGTCAATCAGGAAAAGTGCATACAGGACAGCGAGTTATTTGCACAGTTCCCTTAACGCTTTTAGGGAAAATTAAATTTAACCCTTCACTCTCTTGTGCAAAACAAATGGCTAGTTCTGGAAACTATAATTATCGTCCCGCTACAAGAATATTTGTCGAATTCCCCGAACGTTTTTGGGAACAAGACGGCTTAAATGGTTGGGGACTGTTTTTAGATCGTTCAGAAGAATTATGGCATACCAATTGGGATAATAATCATAAAACAGGAATTTTACACTCCTATAAAAAGGGTGAATATTCTTTAGCAATGGATGCTTTAAACTCAGAACAACAAATTCCTACTTTAATAGAGGAATGGTCAGAGGTTCTCCCAAAAGTCAAAAATTATCCTTTAACTAATCTGAAACATATTAGTTATTCATGGAATAATGATCCTTGGGCAAAAGCAGGGTGGGCCTACCCCACTGAAGCACAAGAAGAAATCTTTTTTAATGAACTCAAACAAAGAGAAGGAAGAATCCATTTTGCAGGAGATCATACTTCTGTTATTAGAGGTTGGCTACAAGGTGCCTTAGAATCGGGAATTAGAGCAGCACAAGAAATCCATTACTATAATTATGCCAGTTAACTATTTGTCAACTGCTTCCTTGTTTTTCGGAGAAAAGTTTTGTAACCTACGATATTAGTGGAAATTAATAACTAAATTTCGATAAATCATGAAAAGACAAGCTAATGATCTGAAATTATTATCTACTGTTTTAACTGGTATTAGTGTAAGTTTAACCTTGAGTTATTCCGTCATTGGGTCTAAAACATTAGCGCAAGTTACTCCGTTTCAACCTAAACAATATCTGACCCAAGCTAATATGAACGTTACGGATGTACAGGGGTTTAATGGTGTGGTCAAATCTATCGCAGTTACTCCCGACGGAAATTTATTATTAGTAGGAACAGGAGACGGTTTACTCACTGCCATTGATTTAGAAGCCCAAGAAACCCTCTATAGTAAAGCGGTTTTAGTTAATAATTATTCTTCTATTGCTACTAATTTAGAACAAGATATTGTTGTGGTTGCTGATGATGAAACTGTAATGATCTTAAGGTTATCTGATGGGAAAAAATTAAGTTTTCTGAGAGAACATACAGGAAGAGTCAGTGACGTTACCATTAGTCCCAATGGTGAAAATATTGTTAGTGTGAGTGGAGATGATCGCACTATACGCATCTGGGATCTTGAGTCGGGGGAACTCATTCAAACCATTGGGGCCAATATCGGGCCGACCACCAGCGTACAATATACCCCAGACGGGATGATGTTTATTACCGGTGCAATAGGCAGCGATCGCACGTTGAAGTTTTGGGATGCAACCACCTTTGAATTATTAAATACATCCCCGCAACAACCTGGATTTATTAATGATTTAAAAATTAGTAATAATGGGACAACATTAGTGGCCGCTGTCCGCAATTTTGTTAAAAGTTGGGATTTAACAACCTTACGAGAAATTCGCTCTATAAAAGGGCCTAGACTAGATATTAATACCATTGCCATTTCCCCTGATAATCGTACCGTTGCCACAGCTAATAAGGAGGGAACCATTATGTTATTTGATCTAGCCACAGGGCGTAAAATAACCACCTTACAGGGTCATCAGGGATGGGTGTTATCCCTTGCTTTTAGTCCCGATGGCAAGTATCTATATAGTGGTGCAGAGGATAAAATGGTTAAGGTTTGGCAATTGCAACCATAATCATTTTTAGAAGAGGATAGGATGGAATTAACTCGACTTATTGATGCTTTTTTATCTCCTATTTCGTTCCAAGATTGCTATCTGAGTTTGGGAGTTTTATTGAGTTATGGCTTAATTGTTTTGCCTATAGGGTTTAAAACAGGTTTCTTGCAATGGAAATTGACTAAATTTTCAGCTTGGAAATTTTGGCAAGTTCTTCAATTATTCATTATGCCAGCTTTAATCGAAGAATTAATTTTTCGGGTTCTTCTGTTACCCCATCCGTTAAAAACTATCAATAATATTCAATGGTTATTGTGGGCAATATTAAGTCTCATTTTGTTTATTGTTTATCATCCTTTGAATGCTAAATTTTTCTATCCTCCAGGGAAAGGGTTATTTTCACAACCCATTTTTCTTTTTTTTGCTGCATTATTGGGAATTGCTTGTACCATTAGCTATAAAATAACGGGATCTATTTGGACTTCTGTGATCATTCATTGGTTAATTGTTGTTGTCTGGTTGTTTTTGCTTGGGGGAAAAGAAAAATTAAACCAAAAATCAGTTTAAGATAGAGATATAAATTATTGAACTTTTAGCGATCGCAAACGATTAATGGCAGCAGCTAATTCAAAGCGACGAAATAAAACAAAATCCCCTTGAGGAAATCTACTTAAAATATCTAACCCTTCATTATCAATATCTTCCATCACTTTATCTAAAATATTAGGTAACCCATTGTTCTGATTCATATAATGTTGTTTAGCGTAAATAATAGCAGCAGAAATTGCCCGCAACTGTCCCGGTTCAATTAATTGTTCAATGGCTGTTAAATCAATATCTTCTGTTCCAAAAACCACTTGATCCACGTCTCGAACTTTAACCTTAACGTCTCGTTTACCTCGACTGGGATCAATACTGTTAGATATGGGTATTCTGGGTGTTATCTTACCAAACTGATTTCCTCCTTCAATGATACGTTCATTGGGTTTTTCTTGAGCAATTTTTTTTGCTTTTTCAGTGACATTATAAGGTTGAAAATTATCCATTGCAATCACTTGATCTGCCACATCAAAATAGTCTCCACTTCCTCCCATTACTAATATGGTTGATACCTTATAATCTGTATATAATTGTTTGATTTTATCGATAAATGGGGTGATGGGTTCTTTATTTTTGGCGATTAATTGTTGCATTCTGCGATCGCGGATCATAAAGTTGGTTGCTGCGGTATCTTCATCCACTAATAAAACGTTAGTTTCTGCTTCTAATGCTTCGATAATATTAGCTGCTTGGGAGGTACTTCCACTTGCATTGGTTGTGGTAAAACTATGAGTTGATCGTTGTTGTGGCAATTGATTAATAAAGGGGGAAATATCAACACCGACAATACTTCTACCGTCTTCTGCACGAATTTTTACCGCCGAAGCATCACTAATTACAAATTCTCTCCCATCACCAGGAATATGATTATAAATTCCTAATTCTATGGCTTTTAATAAGGTAGATTTTCCATGATAACCTCCTCCAACAATTAAGGTGATTCCTTGGGGAATACCTAACCCTTTTATTAATCCTTTATTGGGAGTTTCTAAGGTAATTTCTAATGATTTTGGAGATTGAAATGGGATAACATCTTTTTCTAAAGGACGAGGATCAACCCCACTTTTACGGGGTAAAATAGACCCATTAGCGATAAAAGCAACTAGGTTATGGTTAAGGAGATTTTGACGTATCCAGTCTGCATCTTCGGCGGTTTCAACTTGTTTTTGAATGGCCTGAGAATCTAATGCTTGATATAGTAATGATTGCTCAAGAATATCAGGAATATCTTCGCATAACATTTGTGCTGCTTGATGACCTAAAATAGTGCGTCCCCTTGCAGGAAGTCCGACAGAAAAGCGAATCTCTATCTCATTTTTTTTTATATTTGCTGCTGTTCGTTTTAAGATTTCTTGACCAATTTTAATAATACTAATTGACCCACTTTTTCCACTTCCTCGATGATGACTGACTTGTTGACATACCTGACCAAATTGACGAATTAAATAGTCTTCTAAAGCAATTTTTCGACTTTCATTTTTATATAAATCAGAGGGGAATCTAGCAACTTCATGGGCAATTTTTATAATAAGTTTACTAGGAGAAGCAAAGGGATCACCTTGAATATGTTCAAAAATTAATTCAAATTTAGGAAATTGATAGTTTCCTTTAATATCTTTATAGGCTTTATACCCTTTTCCATCGAGTCGAATTAATGTTTTATATAAGTCTTGATTATCCATGATTATCTTGTATTTATTTGACTATTGATTACAGCCTAAAAACCCAGGTTAGTATATATTTAAGTGTTTTTTTTGAAGTTATAGACAACCCTAAATCCATTATAATGACTGCAACTATTGCGTTGAACCTTACTGCGAGTTCCACAACGACAATAAAAGGGAAAAGCCGCCCAAGATCCGCCACGCATAGGAGAATGTTGGTCGTATCCATCTAGCCAGATTGTACCATCTTTTGGGGCATTTTCATAAGTTTCGTGCCAATCATCAGCACACCATTCCCAGACATTTCCATGGAGATCATATAACCCAAAATTATTGGCAGAAAAAGAACCAACTTCGGTGGTTTGTTGTTGATACATTCCGATAGTTTCTTGTCGATAAGTACGGGTACTATTATAATTAGCTAATATGTGGGTAATAGTATCCCCAAAATGAAACGGGGGATAAATTTCTATCCCATCTAGCTGTCTATATTGACTGGGATTAATAATACTTCGACAAGCATATTCCCATTGTGCTTCACTGGGTAAATTAAAGTCAAGACCAACTTCTTCCGATAACCTTATACAAAATTCCAAACTATCATAAAATGATACGGTATCTACGGGTTTATTTTCATTTTTAAATTCCGAAGGATTATTGCCCATAATGATTACCCATTGTGCTTGAGTAATGGGGTATTTGCTCATACAAAAAGAGGATAAATTAACTTGATGTTGTGGTCTTTCTTGTGAGCGATCGCGTCCCTCTTTGACGGGAGTTCCCATGAAAAAATCACCCCCTGGAATAATAACCATTTCTAAGTAAATATTTTGTCCTAAATCTACTGTAAAATATTTATTTTTTCTTGTTTTCTTGCCAGTTATTTTGCCTTGATTATTAACTGTGATAACTTCAAAATTAAAATCTTTAATAGAACTAATTATTTTTTTCTTGGATTTCTTTGTGGGAGTTGTTTTTTGAGTATTTGAAATATTAGCAGAAGGTTGCTGTATCTGAGGCGTTGTGACAGAGTAATGGGATGAAGATACTTTTTGATTCATGGAAGAAGGTTGTAAAGAAGTTGCAGTAATAATGGTTGTTTGTTTCTTTTTATTCTTAATGAGTAAAATTATAAAACTTCCTAGAGATACTAATACTATAAAAATACTTAATAAGGCTAAATAGTCTAGTATCTTTGAAAAAAATACTAGGTTAGAAGATGATGAATATAAAAAATATTTGACTAACCAAGCTACCATAATACCACTACTAAAACAGATGGTAAAAACTAAATTTTTTTGTTTTCTCATTAAACTAAGTAAAGTGGTTTGATTCGCTATTTTTGTTTCAGTTTTAGATAAATGAGTAGCTGTTTCTAAAGCTTGGATATGAGTAGGTGACTCTTTTAAGTCTTCTAATATTTCCTGAACATTCTTATAACGATTTTGAGCTAAATTTTCTAACATTTTATTTAAAACAAAACCCAATTTTTCACTAACTTTTATCCCTTGTTTTCCTAAATATTCTTGCCATAACCAAATAGCTTGACTACTATCATAAATTGGATCATTTTCGTCATTATTATCTGGGAAATATCCTGTTAACAAACGAATACAAGTCACCCCTAAACTATAAATATCGCTTGCTGGTTGAGGGTGTCCTGTCATTTGTTCTATAGCAGCATAACCAGGTGTATAAATTAAGGTTCCACGAGTCTTAGAAACCTCCTTAACCCCTCCGAAATCAATTAACATTAATTTGCCATCATAACGACGACGCATAATATTATCGGGTTTAATATCTCGATGCAATAAGTTTCTTTGATGGAGATAATCTAAAACAGGTAATAACTCTTTTAATAAAGATTGTATTTTTTCTTCATTAAATTGTCCTTCTCGATTAAATTCTTTAATCAAGTCTTCTCCATCAATATATTCTTCCACTAAATAGAGATAATTCTTGTCTTCAAAATGATCATAAATAGCAGGAATTTGCTCGTGTTTTAACGTATCTAATATCTTAGCTTCTCGCTTAAATAATTCTTTAGCTGTTTCTAACCCTTGTCCTTGAAAATTAGCAATAAATTTTTTTAGAACTCGTTTTCTATTAGAAAAATTTTGATCTTCAACTAAATAAGTTCGACCAAAGTTTCCCTCTCCTAAGACTTGCTTAACATGGTAGCGATCGCGGAATAAATAATCTTGTGTGGTGTACAATAGTTCTTGACCACATCCTTGACAATATTGATGTGTGTTAGGATTCTTAGGAGAAGGACAAGCAGGGTTAAGACAATAAAGAGTCATATCAATTAAGTCAACCGTCAGGATTTAGTGTACGCTTAATCATTAAAAAGTTATTGACGTTATAGTGTAAACTGAAGCTTTCTAAACTATTTTGACATAAATATGATAGGATCATCCCAAAAGGTAACGCCCCTTAATCTAACGGAACCCGTTATTAGACAATATTTTGAAACCTTAAATGAGGAAAACTTTTCAGCAACAGCTACTTTATTCGCTATGGATGGGACTTTAACCCCTCCTTTTGAGTCTCCCATAACCGGACAAGCGGCCATTGCTAGTTATTTACAACAAGAAGCAAAGGGGATGACCCTTTTTCCCTTTCAAGAAGCCTTAGAAACAACAGAAACCGGCCACATTCACGCTAAAATTAAAGGTAAAGTTACGACCCCCTTATTTACTGTTAATGTAGCCTGGATATTTATTCTTAACCGTGAAAAAGAAATTGTTTCAGTTGAGGTAAAACTGTTAGCGTCTTTAGAAGAATTAGTAAAATTGAAGCGTTAAACCGCATAGGCGGGCTGTTCAAAGGCTAATTCTAACAGTTTCCGACCTAGTTCTATGTCTCTTTGAGAGGGAACCCACTCAGGATGGCTGGTTAACAATAAGCTTTCTAGGGTTTCCTTATCGAAGAGATGCCAAGTCAAGGCGGATTTCACCCTTCCCTCAATAGCATAACAGTTAACATTCACACAATGGATGGTTAATTTGCCAAAGGGACGCTTGATCACCATTGTTTCTTGCGGTTGTAACCCACGAAATTCTAAAATAGCATCTTTTAATTCTTGACTCGAACTCACACACAACCCGGGAACAACGACTCTTGACTGGCGATCGCCATTAACCGCTAACCAATAACGTCGTGAAGGATCAATTCCTTCTAACCAGGTTATTTCATCATCTAAACGATAGCGAGGGGAGAGGATCAAGGGTTGGGTCATCATCAATACGTTGTAATCTCAGTTTACTATAATTTAAAATTGCTGATTATTATGCTTGTTGTTTCAGATTCTAAGGGGTTCTCGCCAATCCGTCAGAATTTTTTACAAAACTTAACCCTTTATTATCCAACCAACCCCAAGGTACTCTATGGATGTTTAGATTTACTGATTGCTTCGTTAATATTACCAATCATGTAAAGCGAATTTTCTGGATATTTACTAAATTCATCGTTAAGAATGCGTTCACACCCCTCTAAAGTTTGCTCTAAATCTACTGTTTTTCCGGCCATTCCTGTAAACTGTTCGGTGGTAAAAAATGGCTGAGTTAGAAACCGTTCTAATCGTCTCGCACGATAAACAATATTTTGTTCACTTTGGGCTAATTCTTCTAATCCTAACATAGCAATAATATCTTTCAAATCTTCATAATTAGCCAAGGTTTGACGGACGGCTTGAGCAATTTTATAATGGCGTTCACCCACCACTTGCGGGGTCAATATTTTTGACCCTGACTGTAAGGGATCAACCGCAGGATATAACCCTTCACTCACTCGTTTTCGAGACAAAACAATGGATGCAGAAAGATGGGAAAATGTATGCACAGCGGCTGGATCAGTAAAGTCATCTGCTGGGACGTAAACCGCTTGTACCGAAGTGATCGAGTTATAATAAGTATTACAAATTCTCTCTTCTAATTCTGCCAATTCTGTGCTTAAAGTGGGTTGATAGCCTACTCTTGAAGGGAGGTTCCCCATCAACCCCGAAACCTCCGATCCCGCTTGAATAAATCGAAAGACATTATCAATCATTAATAGGACATCTTGATGTGCTTGATCCCGAAAATATTCAGCAATGGTTAACGCGACATGACCAACCCGAAAACGCACCCCCGGTGGTTCATTCATCTGTCCAAAAACCATCACCGTATTATCAAGAACTCCTGCTTCTTTCATCTCTCGATAAAGTTCTTCCCCTTCCCGCGATCGCTCTCCTATTCCGCAAAAAATACTAACCCCTTGATAACGACTAACCATATTATTAATTAACTCACTAATTAACACGGTTTTTCCCACTCCTGCACCCCCAAATAATCCCGCTTTCCCTCCTTTTTCTAAGGGAGATAATAAGTCAATAACTTTAATTCCTGTTTGGAAAATTTCGGTTTTGGTGGTCCTTTCGGCGAGGGGAATAGGGAAAGAATGGATGGACTTTACTGGTGCATTTTCTATCCTTTCTTTTCGGTCAATTGTTTCTCCAAATACATTCAACATTCTTCCTAACAACGCTTGGGTTATAGGCACTTCTAAGGTGTGTTTTGTATCTTTGACAATTGCTCCTCTATTTAGTCCTTGGGTGGGTTTTAAGGCTAAACCTCGCACCGTTTCTTTGTCTAAATAAGTAATCACTTCTATGATAATTTTATCTTCATCTCCTGTGGTTAAAATAGTATGGATTTTCGGTAATTCTTCAGAAAAATAAATATCAATGACGCTTCCTCGCACAGCCAAAACTCGACCCTGATTAACCTTAGTATTTTTTGAAGCTTTCATCTTAACTTTTCCTCTCTCATTCCCTAATTATAGTCTAACAAAAAGATAAACGCTTAACTCTTGTCGACTTCTTGAGCTAAGGCTTCAAATCCTGATACAATATCTAATAATTCTTCAGTGATACTGGTTTGTCGTTGATGTTGAAATTCATTTTTTAATTCCATTAATCGTTCTTTAATATTTTTTTCTGCTACTTGCATCGACGCGAGACGACTGGCATTTTCACTGGCCAAGGATTCAGCACAAGCACGATACAATGAAACAAAGAAATGCTGTTTAAATAAAGCAGAGGCTAATTGAGCCGATGGCATGGTAAAATTAGGTAAGGTTCGAGAGTTCCAGGGTTTTTGTTTGAGGTTTTGTAGTCTTTCTAAATTTAAGGGAAAAATCTGCACATAACGAGGATAATAAGTCGATCCAGAAATAAAATCATTATGAAAGACAATAATTTTATTAATTCCTTTTTGTTGTCGCCATTGTTCTAGAATTAAAACGGTTTCTTGAATAGTATTAGTAATTCCTTCAATGGAACTAGGAACTGTTAAAATTGCTTCACTATTATAGTCTAAATTTTCTAAACGATCTGCTAATCTTAAGCCAATTGTTAACAGTGTTAAGTCATTTTTAGAAACGTTTAAAGTCTCAATGTGTTCCAGAGTATAGTTAGAAATTCTTTCATTAAATTGACCACACATTCCCTGATCAGAACCAAAAATAACTACCCCTAATTGTTGTTTTCCTGTTTGATAATTACTGGGGTTTAATAAGACTTGAGGATCTCGTTTTAGAAGAATATGTAACCCCATTTCTAGGGTTTTATCATAAGTTTCCAAAGAGGTTACTGCTTTTTCGTACTGACGAATACTAACCGCAGCTAACGCTTTCATAGTTTTAACAACAGACTGCAAATCTTCTGCTGTATCGATTTTTCGTTTAAATATTTCTAGATTAGACATTGATTTGTAAGAGACCAAATGTTGTAATTTGAGAAGTATTGATTAAAATAAGTCTTTACGCATTTTGGCGAGTATCTGCTTCAAAATAAAGAGATCGTTAGCGCAAATCTGGTAAATTTCTTCTGGGTCGATGTTAAAGTAATCATGAGCTAAAATATTTCTAATCCCTTTGATATCTGACCAAGGAATTTTCGGATAGAGATCCTCTAAAATATCTCCCATTATTTTATCAATTCTTCTAATATTTTCGCTGATTGCAATTAACATCATACTAATGCTCTCTAATCGCTCAAGACTCTCATCGTTAGCGACAAAGTCTTCCGCTTTTTGGATAACTGTAAATCGTCGTTCAATTCGACGAATTGCTTCTTCTATTTCTAATAGTAGTTCCAACAAGAAAGAGCGATCGCTTAAATATCCCAAGAATGTAACGCTCGTAACTGGGGTGTTTTCTTCGACTGATGCGCTTCCATGCGACATAACACCTCATCTAAAATAGTTACAGCTTCCCCAATATAAGCTCCTTTATTCAACATAACACATTCTGCCCGTTCAGCCATCGCGGCATCGGTCATCTCTGCACGAGAGGGAATGCTATTTTTAACCAAATTTTCTAACACCTGAGTCGCCCAAATCACAGGAACATGAGCAGCTTGACACAACCATAAAATTTCCTCTTGCATCTCCGCTAACCGTTGATAACCGATCTCTACCGCTAAATCTCCCCGTGCAATCATTACCCCAAAAGGCTGTTTTCCCGCACCATGAATAATCAACTCCGGCAAATTCCTAACCGCCGTCAACGTCTCAATTTTAGCCACGATCGCCACTTTAGGCCAATCGGTCCCTAAACGTTGTTCTAACTCCCATTGCAACATCTCAATATCACTCGCTTTCTGCACAAAAGAGTAACCGATAATATCCCCATGGGTAGCCACAAAATCTAAATCTTGACGATCCTTATCCGTTAAGGGGTTAAGATCCAAGGGGGTATCTGGAAAATTAATCCCCTTATCCTCTCGTACCTTTTCCCCTTTAGGCCGTGCATGGGTGATCCGAATTAATACCCCTTCTTCCCCAATGCTTTCTACTTTCCCCCCAATATGGCCATCATCGATCCAAATAGTCCCCCCCACTTTCACCTGTTTTAAAACAGCAGGAAGGGTCAAAGAGGCTTGAAAATGACTTTGATGAGGTTTCGTGGGTTTTTCAGGGGTTAATAATAATCCTTCCCCCTGATGAAGGCGTTTTTGTCCCTTGGGTGGTATAACCGTTTGTAGCCGTAGTTTTGGACCCCCCAAGTCCATAAAAATCTTACACTGTCTTCCCGTACTTTTTTCAGCTTCCCGAATGCGTTGGATCATGTTTTCCCAGACAACTTGGCTATCATGAGCGCAATTAATCCTTAAACAGTCCACCCCTCGTTTTACCAAGTCGAGAATAAAGTTTTTGTCCGTTGCTGCATAACTCGGTAACGTTACCATAATCCGCACTGTGCGATTATTACAGCTATGGCCGAACAATTCATCTGTATGGTGTTTGAGGAGGCGATCGCCTTCAAAAAATGATTCTAGGGGGGGATGTTTCGGTAAGAAGGTTGGATCTTGACCACAGACTGCTCCTAATGTGGCAATCACCCCCTCTAAATTGGGCAATACACGGGATTCAATCCGTCCCAAGGAGGAAAGACCCCAAGGGGTCAAAGCAAGCTGTATTTCCCGCATATCGTGGCAACGGAGAGCTAAATAATAGGCCAAATTCAACGCGCTAGGAGCAAAAGACTCTCTAGTGAGCAGCGATCGCCATTTTTCAAAGCGATCATTTCCTTCTCCAAGGACATCATGACGCAGCTTTTGGAGAACTTTGAGTAAGGTATGAGGATAGGTTAATTTTTGTTGACTGGTCGTTTCTAGGTTTGTCATCTTTCAAAACAGATTTCAATTGATTGAAATATTAGAAAATTCCTTAATATGAGCCATTTTCACTTCTCTGTTTTGATTCGTTTGCCAAATTTGTCCCGTCTTAACATCCAAACAAGTCAACCACCCTTGACCATAAGCCCAGGTATCGATACAAATTTGATGACCCATATTAACGGGACAACCATCTTTTTGAGAAGTGTGACCACACACCACTATTTTTCCCGAATAATGACCAGGACGGGGATAAAGTTTCTGCCAAAATAGGTCGTGTCCCGACTGTTTATGGAGGGGTAAACTGGGATCTAAGTTAGCATGAACAAAAATATGATGATCGGTTTCGTAGTAGTCTAAACAATGTTGTCCAACAAAGTCCCAATGGTCATCAGGAATATTTAATAAAGGGTCGTCTTCATTCATCTGGGGATAAGATTCTAAGGTTGCTTTGCCCCCAATTGTTATCCAAAAATCGTCATGTTTATTTCTCTGAAACGCATCTAACATCATTAACTCGTGATTACCTTTGAGGGGAATGAGTTGATGGTTTTCATAAAGATATAATAATCGTTCTAATACCGCTTTAGAATTCGGACCTCTGTCTACGTAGTCTCCCAATGTAATTAACTTATCTTCTGAACGTAAACTTATGACCTCTAGAAGTTTCTCAAAAGCTTCGGAACATCCATGTATATCTCCCACGGCGAGCGTACGCATGACTCTGTTACCTCCCCTGAAAGTCACTCAATACAACGATATCGTTTTTAGGTTAAGTTTTGGTTAAAAGTAAGTTTTGTTGCTAATTTCCATCAAGCCTTCCCTTAATATTAATGGGGTTATTCGTGCCAACTAGAACGCCATGCTGCTTCTGCTTGAGCTTGAGCATTTTCCCGTTGAATTTTTTGATAAGCTTTGCGAATTTTTTTAACAATATCTAATCGTTGGCGAATTTGTTGACGTTGAATACTTAATTGAGGATCAGCAAATTCGATATCAGATAATCGTAAATGGATAGCAGAAATTTTAGTTATTTGTGATTCTTTGGTATCTTCATCCTCTTCATTTTCTTGCTCCTCTTCTTCATCATTGCTTTCTTTTCGATTGGTTTCTATCAGTAAAGTGAGAATATTGGGAGAATTTCCCGATGACATTCCTCCTTCTTCTGCTTGTAAGGCCATTTCTAGAAGTTGTGGAGGTAATTGATTAGCGATAATGTGATTTTTTTGTAATTCTCGATTAACATCTTGAGAGAGAGCCTGAATGATCATCCTAATTCCTTGCTCCACTCTTTTACACCATAAAACCAGGTCTTCAGGGTTCTCTATTTCTGAGATTGAATCATCTTCTTTTGTATTTTCTAGTTGAAACTCTTTGTTATTAATTAGGGATAATTGGGTTAATATTTGTTCCGTTAATGTGGCCGTTGGGGTCGGTTGCGGAAAAGTAACATAGGCTAAAAACTTAGATTCAAGGGGTTGGCATAATTCTCTGATCTTTCCTTGTAATTTTTCCCTTTGATTATAGGATAATTGCAAAAATTCTTCGGGATAAATTTTGGTACAAATTTCATAAACCGCTAAAATCAATTGTTTTTTTACCGATAAACTTAGGGCTTCTAAATAGCGTTTATACAGTCCATTTAATTCTGTAAAAATTTCCCTTGATTTGTCTTCTAACTGTTCTATTTCTTGTCTAATTTTTTGTAGAGATTTCGCCATAATTCAACTCTTATTAATCCCGAATACTAGCCTGAAATATAGAAAAAGGCAAGAGTGGGAGATATATTCCTTACTTTTGCCTTATTATATATAACCATTCTTGAGATAATTTATGCTTTATTGATTGGTTAGGTTGAGCTATCACAACAAGCTAAAATTGTGTTTTTGCCTATGCTTTTTGTCCTGTTTGAGCAGCCACTTCATCAGCAAAGCTGACTTCTTGCTTTTCAATCCCTTCCCCTAACACAAAGCGAGTAAAACGACGAACTTGGATATTTTCACCCAGTTGGGCGATGGTTTGTTGCAGTAACTCTTCAACCGTAATATTAGGCTCTTTGATAAAAGGTTGATCAAGCAAAGAGAGTTCTTTTTGTCGCTTTTCAATACGACCTTGAACAATCTTTTCCTTAATGTTATCTGGTTTATTGCCTAAATCATCCCGTCCCATTTCAATTTCTTTTTCCTTAGCGATGATGGCTTCAGGAATATCGCTTTGGGCGACATATTCGACATTAGGACAAGCTGCAATCTGCATGGCGACGTTTTGAACCAGTTCCTTAAACTCATCCCGACGGGCAACAAAATCGGTCTCACAGTTGATCTCCACCAGTACCCCAATACGGCCACCAGTATGAATATAACTATGAACCAATCCTTCTGCGGTTTGTCGGCCTGATTTTTTCTCGGCGGAGGTAATACCTTTTTGCCGTAGCCATTCGATAGCCTTTTCCGTATCCCCCTCATTTTCTTTGAGGGCTTTTTTACAATCCATCATCCCCGCGCCAGTTTTTTCACGGAGTTCTTTAACCAGTTTTGCTGAGATTTCGGCCATTGTGATTTTCGTGTTTACGCTAAAAACTATGTTGACTTGACATTCCCTCACCTTAGAACGGCGGGGATTCTTTAGGAAGGTGAAAACACGAACCAGTACACCACTACTGCTCCCTAGGCGTTGCCAATTGCCCCTACTCTCTCGCCTCAAAAACAGAACCCATAGCCTTAGTTTTCAAGGTGCGTTGCCATTGGCGATCGGGTTTTTAGAGCGGTTGATTACCCTATCCGCTATAGTTGAAATTATACATTACGTGGACTGGTTGAACCAAGAATCCGACGCAGCATAGAAGCAAGAATCTCCCGTTACAATCTGTGATTCAACGGGAGATTGTCAACTTAGATACGTCTGAGTCCCCTTCTCATTGAGAAGAAGTCGGTTTACTCTTCTTCTCCTTGATCAGAAGCAACCGCTTCAGTTTCAGTGTCCTCGTTTTCCTCCTCTTCGTAGTCCTCGTATTCCCCTTCTGCGAGGCTGTCTTCAAACTCCTCATAATCATCATCGGAGTCTAACTGACCATGACGGCCTTCGTAAATCGCATCGGCTAACTTACCTAAAATTAGTTTGATGGAACGAATAGCATCATCGTTAGCTGGAATGGGAATATCGGCGTAGTCGGGATCACAATTGGTATCCAATAAGGAAATCATGGGAATACCCAATTTTTGACATTCTTGGATAGCATTATATTCCCGACGTTGGTCCACAATCACTACCACATCGGGGGGACGACGCATGGTTTTAATACCGCCGAGATATTTCTGTAGTTTACCTAATTCTCGACGCAGTACAGAAGCCTCTTTTTTGGGACGACGGGCAATTTGTCCCCCTTCTTCCATGGCCTCTAGTTCTTTAAGCCGTTCTACCCTGGTTTTAATGGTTTCCCAGTTGGTGAGCATTCCCCCTAACCAGCGTTGGTTAACGTAGTTAGCTCCACAACGGGAGGCTTCTTGAGCAATGATTCCAGCAGCTTGACGCTTAGTTCCCACAAACAAGAACCGTTTGCCTTTATCGGCATTATTGCGGACGTATTGATACGCATCTTCCATCAACTGGGCGGTTTGCACCAAATCGATGATATGAACCCCATTACGGGCTGTGTAGATATACTGAGACATTTTCGGGTTCCAACGACGGGTTTGATGTCCGAAGTGAACCCCTGCATTGAGCAAGTCTTCGAGGGATACGACTGGCATAATTAAATTTTCTCCTGTTTCGGGTTAATCCTCCATTCAGGTGTATTTCTCTGCCAGAAACACCCGAAGTCCTGAATGTGCGAGATTTTAACAACTTTACTAGGATAACATAAAATACGGTTTCTGAATGGTGTTAATTATTATGAAAGCCTCTATCAATCCTTCTTCTGGGCTAAGTTCAACCCATCCCTATGATAGTTTTCGGATTAGCTTTGCTCCTTTGTCTTTGGAAGAGGTTTATGGGTTAGCTGATGATCCGGGCAATGGGGCGATCGCTTTCATGAGTGGAACGGTTCGACGACAAACCCAAGGCAAAGCGGTTCGCTATCTAGAATATCAAGCCTATGAACCGATGGCTTTAGTGATTTTTCAAGAAATTGCAGCTAACATTCGTCAACAATGGACCCAAACGAATCGAGTGGTTATTCATCATCGCATTGGTAAATTAGAAATTGGCGAAATTAGTGTTTTAATTGCGGTAGGCTGTCCTCATCGGGCTGAAGCCTTTGCAGCTTGTCGCTATGGCATCGATACGTTAAAGCATAATGCCCCCATCTGGAAAAAAGAATTTTGGGCTGATGGTTCGGGTACTTGGGTAAGTATTGGTGCTTGTGAAGAAGATCAAAATAATTTTCAGTGTTGATGCTGAGAAACCTCTAAAAAATTAGTTGTAATCATCCATATCTAACGACCTTCTTGGTCGTTTTTTCTGTAAAAATACTCAAGATTCAAGGCTTGTTGTTGCATTAATTATTACTGGGTTTACAAGAACTTTAAAATAAAAAGATTTTTTGATAAATTTTGGGTAAAGTCTTGTTATTTTTAAAAAGGTTATGCCACAATTGAAATGTGTAGTTAAATCCAGTTCTATTTGGGCTAAATAAGACGATTTATTAAAAATCAATCAATTTTAAGTAAAAAAACTTAGGTATTATGAAAAAATATACTTTGATTTCTAAGGGAGTATTGGGGACGACTGGCATAGTCTCTATTTTGGGTTTTGCAGCGATGGCAAATGCGGCTCAATTAACGCCAGTATCTCTTGAGTTAGCTATCATAATTGATGCTTCCGAGAGTATTTCACAGGATAGTTTTGATCGTCAATTGGTTGCTTTAGATAATATTTTTAATGATCCTAACTTTTATAATGACTTTGTTTCACCTCTTAAAGATATTCCCAGTTTAAACATTGATGATCCGAGTTTAGCGGTTGGTATTTTTCAATTTGGGTCTAAAAATAATGGAAGGTTTCATTCAACGACGGATATCCCTATTTTGGAACCAATTCTCGACTGGACTGTGTTTAATGAACAACGTCAATCAGGCATAGGCTCACTTAATCCGAGTAACATCAATAAAGTTGGAGGACTGACTCCTCTTTCCGATCTGCTTTCCCTCATGACCGATGAGTTATCCAACAATGATTACGATGGACATCAAGTGATTAATTTATCCAGCGATGGATTAGAAACATATTCAGAGACGACTTTTTCTAAGGCCACAAGGGACGCGTTCATTACTGGTGTGACCTTTAATGCCCTGGTTATTCCTTCTACTGGTACTGTTACGGTACAAGGGGAGCGAGTTTCCTCTGGAAATTTGGACGAGAGCTATGATGTACAAGTATTACAATCCATTGTTGATCGTTATGGCTTTTTAGAGCCGGAAGATAAAAATAATAACTTAGCGGGGAATCCTGCTTTTGTGATGCTTGACTATGCAACAGGAGAGAAAACCCTCGAAGACGCATTTCGTTTAAAATTGGGACTAGAAACCATTGGCAGGGCTCCTGCGGCCAGACCTGATGTGGATGAACCGAATACAGACTCCAGTGGTCCAGGCAGAGACTCCAGTGGTCCAGGCACAGACTCCAGTGGTCCAGGCACAGACTCCAGTGGTCCAGGCACAGACTCCAGTGGTCCAGGCACAGACTCCAGTGGTCCAGGCAGAGACTCCAGTGGTCCAGGCAGAGACTCCAGTGGTCCAGGCAGAGACTCCAGTGGTCCAGGCAGAGACTCCAGTGGTCCAGACAGAGACTCCAGTGGTCCAGGCAGAGACTCCAGTGGTCCAGGCAGAGACTCCAGTGGTCCAGACAGAGACTCCAGTGGTCCAGGCACAGACTCCAGTGGTCCAGGCAGAGACTCCAGTGGTCCAGGAGAAGGGACAGTTGGAAACCCGGCTGCTCAACACATTCCTGAGCCTAGTTCCTTATTTGGCTTACTGAGCGTTAGTCTCCTGGGATTCTTGCGTCAAAAAAAGAAAGCGTGACGTACTCCTACACTGACGCAAGGCGTACAGTGTAGGCTTCTCAAGATCGCTCTTGAGTATTCCTAGATCGGCACTTATCTAGCCAGTCGCAGACTGACCC
>JASJBX010000205.1 GCA_030066295.1 Crocosphaera sp. | reverse complement strand
ACAATGATTCCGAGGTTGAAGATATTGAAACGATAGAGTTGGAACTGGTGACGGGAAGTGGTTACAATGCTCTAGTTGGTGAGCAAAATACTACGACTCTCGAGATTGTTGATAATAGTCCGACGGTGGAGTTTGGGTCGGTTTCTTATCAGGTAAGTGAGGATGATGGATTAACTTATGTTGCCGAAATTATCCGTAATGGAGACACCAGTTTGGACTCGATGGTTAGCCTCGAAATTGCAGGAGGAACGGCTAATTTAGGCATAGATTATAATCTGTTGAATGATGTTTACTTCATGGCTGGAGAAAGCAGTCAATTTGTTGAAATTGACCTAATTACTGATTCAGAAATTGAAGGAACCGAAACAATTAATCTACAAATTCTTGACGGTACTGGTAGCAATAATTATATCGTTGGAAACCAAGATACAACGACTCTTGAGATTTTAGATAGTTCTCCAATTGTCGAATTTGGGTCGGTTTCTTATCAGGTAAGTGAGGAGGAAGCAATCTCTATTGCAGTTACCCTCACCCGTAGTGGAGACACCAGTTTCGACTCCTTAGTTCGTATCAACCCAGTGGGAGGAACTGCAACCCTAGGACTTGATTATGGGTTCAACAACGTCATTCATTTTGCAGAAGGAGAAACCACCAAATCAGTAGACATTTTCCTCAATAATGACGGACAAACTGAAGGAACCGAAACCATTGAATTGCAACTGGTTTCCGGTCAAGATAATGACAATTACATCGTTGGGACTCAAAATACCACCACCGTTGATATTCTTGATGGTACCGTTGTTAATAATGATGTGGTTGTTGCAGAAATTGGTCAAATTACCAACTTAAACCACGAAAATCAAACCATTTTCCTTGACCATAACTTTAATAACCCTGTCATTTTTGCTCAACCCTTATCCTACAATGGTGCTGACCCTTCAACGATTAGAATTACTGATATTCAAAACAATAGTTTCTCAGTTCAAGTTCAAGAAACCACTTTACGTAATGGTAATTCTCATGGTGGTACTCATACTACTGAAAGCTTTAGTTTTCTAGTGGTTGAACAAGGAATTTGGGAACTATCAGACGGCAGTATTCTTGAAGCTGGTAACATTAAAACCGATGCTATTACCACATCAACTTGGGAAAACATTAACTTTAATCATGACTTTTCTGATACCCCAGTGGTTTTAACTCAAGTTCAAACGGATAACGATGCTACCTTTGTCAGAACTCGTCAAAATAATACCACTAATAATGGATTTCAGGTAGCTTTAGAAGAAGAAGAAGCTTATAAATCTAGTGGACATGGGTCAGAAAATATTGCTTGGTTAGCCATTTCTCCCGGTCAAGGAAATTGGGATGGTAATCAATTTATGGCAGGAAATACTGGAGATCAAGTAACCCATAACTGGCATACCATTGACTTTGGAAATAACTTCGTAAATGCACCTAAGTTGTTAGGAAATATTGCTACTTTTGATGGAGCTGATCCTTCGGGATTACGTTATCAAAATCTAACCAATGGTAACGTTCAAATCATGATTGAAGAAGATACCAGTAACGATAGTGAAACCAATCATACCACTGAAAATATTAATTTCTTGGCTATTGAAGCTGACGGAAACTTAACCGGTTCTGTGGATTCTTTAACTGGGTTAGTAACGACTGAAACGGGAACTATGAATGCAGATACTTTCATTCTCGGAAACGCCAGCGAAGCATTATATAATAACTATGGACAACAAGATTATGCAGAAATTTCTGACTTTGATATCTCCCAAGATATCATTCAATTAAATGGTTTAGTAGGGGATTATTATCTTGGGGTTTCTCCTTTTGAATCTAATGATCAAGCTATCTTTTTAGAGGTTGCTGGAATGGAAGATGAATTAGTGGGTGTTGTGAAAAATACCACCTCCTTAGATATTAATAGTAATTCTTTTACTTTTGTCTGAGAAAAGAACAAAATTGACTTTGTAGAAGTACCAAGAAAGGTGATGATATTACCCTAAGTGAGAAAGTACATCGATCTACAAAGTTTGACAATTTTATATTTCCATCAATGTCCTAACCAGGACATTTTTTGTATAATTTAGTTTTGTTCACTCTGCTTAATCCAGAAATTCCCTAACTTTAGTTAAATAAGTTTCATGGTCTTCTAACATGGGGAAATGAGCCGTTTTTGCTATCTCTACATACTCAATATTATCGTTTAGTTTAGCTGCTTCTTGTCCCATGGCAGCAGGGATAATAATATCTTTTTCTCCCGAAATTAACAAGGTTGGTACCGAAATTTCTGCAAACTTTTTCGGCATTGTTTCTACTGCTTTCTTACTCACAGATGTATAAATAGTTCCCAATGCAGCCTCATAATCTGCCAAAATAAAATCCTCTAAAAAAGCGATTTTTTCTAACTTATCAATGGAACGATGTAAAAATCTAGCCATAAATAAACGGGGGGCAAATGGCACTTTTAAGAACCATTGATAACGAAACTTAACTACATAGCCACCGAACTTATGAAAGGCATCAAATGCAGCCTTATTATACTCAAAAATACCATTACAAGTAAGAATTGAACGCTCTATCTTCTCGGGATACATGGTACTAAATAAAGCCCCAACAGAAGCCCCCATCGAATGACTGTTCATATAAACTTTATCTAATCCTAACCCGTCTAGTAAAGCCTTTAAATCTTTGGCATATTCTTCCAATTCATAACTCAAACCTAACGGATTCTCAGGTAATTTTGAACGACCAAACCCTCGTAAATCATATAACAAACAATCATAATTATCACTCAAAGCTTCTGCGGTACTTCTCCAATATCTTGCTGATCCACCCCATCCATGAACGAACACCATAACCGGCTTTTTTATCATTCCTGGCTGTCTTATCCATTCATAATAATGATCCACCCCACGAACTTTAATCAATCCTGTTTCTTGCTGAATTTCTTGAGGCTTCGCTTCAATATTAGATAAACTATTATTCATAATTTCGGTGGTTAAATCAGTAAAATATGTATTTTCTTATATTAGCTGATGACCTTAGCCAAGGCAGTAAATAAAAGATTAAGTATTCTCCGAAGTAGTCGAGACGATGGCTTACAAGGATGGTTATCCATGATTCGATTGTTGGATATAGCACTACGCATTTTGGTGTTTGACATTGACAAACCCTGAAACTCTTTTCTGTCCTACTTTTGTTCGCTAGAGCCGGAACGAAGTGAGGAACTTTTGACTTTTAACTTTTACCTTTTGCCTTTTGACTTTCGCGTAGCGGTATAGCTGATATAATGAGCTAAATTACTTAATATTGATATTTTATATGTACTCCACGTCCTATACTCCTCCTTGGGGACTACAAAGCGGCCTATCAATGAGCGTTTATGCTGGCTTATTAGCAGGAAAAAACTGGGAAAAAAATGTCCACTTTTCTGAACCCAGTTACGAAGAAAAAATTTTTATTGGGGCGCAAGAAACCCCTATTTTTGGACTGGTAGCGATTCCTGAAAACCCACGGGGTACTATTGTGGGAACTTATGGTATTGTTGGGGATCTCGATAATCAATGGTATTTACGTTTATTAGGCAGAAAAGCCTTTGCTGCGGGTTATGCGGTGGTACTTTTCGATTGGCGAGCCCACGGCAAAACAGCCCAATTGTCTCCTACTTTAACCTCTGATGGCATTTATGAGGGGGAAGACTATGTGCGTATTGCCGCAGAAGCGAAAACCCTGGGCTGTCCTGCGCCGTTTTGGTTCACAGGGTTTTCTTTAGGGGGGCAGTTGGCACTGTGGGGGATCAAAGCGGCACAAAGCCTGTCAAGTTGGGGTCAAACCCTCCCCATCGAAGCGTCAGAGATTGCTGGTGGTGCCGTCATTTGTCCCAATTTAGATTCCAATCGATCGCTGTCTTATCTGGTAAGTAGTCAATGGGGTAAATATATCGAAAAAAGAATCGCCAGACAGTTGAAAAAATTAGCTTGGAAAATCCATGAATATCATCCGGATGAACTTGATCCAGAAGCGATTCGTCGGGCTGATTGTATTTGGGGATTTGATAATGAATTAGTCATCAAAAGACTGGGTTTTTCTTCTGTGGAAGAATATTATCATGCCAGTAGTCCTTTACCTTTGTTACCCCATTTATCCAAACCAACTTTAATTTTATATGCAGCTGATGATCCCCTATTTGACCCCACAATTATCCCCGATTTAAAGTCAGCTTGTGCTGATAATTCTCATATTGATCTTCGGGTAACCCATTATGGGGGTCATGTGGGTTTTATTAGCAACAAAAGATGTCAGCGTCAACACAAAGATGGCGATCGCTGGTGGGCTTGGAATCGGGTTTTAGATTGGTTGGAGCAGAATTGATCTTCCCTCGGTTATGCTCAAAGGGTACTAGAGTCTAAACTCTCGGCAGCTTCAGGGGACAGGGGTAAATGTAAACCACATTCTTGCTTAACACCATGAAAACGACTATCCCTGTCACTCTCATCATCAGCCATGACGGGACGACTCGAATGCCAATCTCCGACACTGACATATCCTTTATCAAAATAGGGATGATAAGGTAAGTCATGAGCGGTTAAATAATGGTAAATATCGCGGGAATTCCAGGTTAAAATGGGATAAACTTTGTATTGTTCTCCCTGTAACTCAACCCGTTCTAAACTCTTTCGATGTTCTGTTTGTTGACGACGCAACCCCGCCAACCAAGCAGTGGCTTGAAGTTCTTTTAGGGCCCGTTGCATGGGTTCTACTTTACGGATAAAATCATAGCGGTTCAGGGACTCTAGATCGTGATGGTGCCAGAGTTTGCCGTAAAGGGCTTCCATCCTAGCAGGGGTTAAGGGGGACTGATAAGGCTTTAAATTAAGGTTGAGACGTTTGGTTAATTCGTCGGCGAAGCGATAGGTTTCAGCAGGAAGATAGCCGGTATCCACCCAGATTACAGGAACATCTGGCACCACTTCGGTTACTAAATGCAGCATCACCGCAGCTTGAATACCGAAACTGGTACTCATCACTAACCCCTCCCCAAAAGTGTCCCTCGCCCATTCTACAACCTGTTGAGCGTTCGCATTTTCTAGGGTTTGGTTAACTTGTTCTAAGGATAATTCAGGTTTATAGGGCTGATGTGTCTGAGTTTTGTAGTGATGGTCAGAAACCTGATGATTATCTACATGAGAGTCGATAAGATGTAGATTAGACTGGGGCATAAGCTAACTTTTCCCTTTTGTTCAGTATTCTTGCTTTGAGCTAATGACGGCACAACCAGCGCATTGAGTTTTGCCGTCTTACCCTATATTGTATCGTGGTTGACTCAGACAAATTGTATCAATTGCCATGTTACCCTTAAGTTTATCTGTAAATTACGACCATTATTAGCCAATCTTTAAGCAGAGATTCTTTAATTAAGAGATAAAATCATGTTATTAGAATTAAAACGCTTTCACATTCCCCCAGGACAAAGAATCTTATTAAAAGACGTTAGTTGGGATGAATTTGAACAAATTTTAGAAGCATTAGGCGAACATCGAGCAAGCAAAATTGCTTATCATTATCACACTTTAGAAATTATGACCCCTTTGCCAGAACATGAAAGCAATAAAGAAACTATTAGTGATTTAATTAAAATACTTTTAGAAGAGTTAGACATTGAATTTTATCCATTAGGGTCAACGACATTTAAAAATAAATTGATGCAGCAAGGAATTGAACCTGATAATTGTTTTTATATTGAAAATGAAGCTAAAGTCAGAGGAAAAGATCGATTAGATTTAACAATTGATCCACCTCCAGATTTAGCTTTAGAAATTGATGTTACTTCCCGTACTCATAGAAAAATATATGCTGTATTAGGGGTTCCTGAATTATGGCGATTTAAAAAAGGAGAATTGCAAGTTAATATTTTAGAAAATGGCAATTATAGAGAAGTTGAATATAGTCCCCATTTCCCTGATTTACCCCTTAAAAAAATTATTCCAAAATATGTCAAACAAGTTAAAACAATAGGACGCAATAAAGCAATCAAAGCTTTTAGAAAATGGATTGATGAACAATTGAAAAGCTGATAACACTGGGTTTGACTTTGGGAAATAATCTTACTGTTCATCCATAATTGAAATACCATTACTAGATAGTTTGGTAACCCAAAATTCTAAATTAGGATCTTCAATTTTTTTTCTTGCTATTTTTTTGATAGTTTCTGCTTCTGTTTGAGATTGACATAAGGTAAATACAGTGGGACCTGAGCCTGACATCATAGTTCCTAGGCCTCCTGCTTGTTGTAAAATCTCTTTTAATTGAGCAACTTGGGGATATTCAGGTAAAACAACTTTTTCGAGATCATTGTGTAATAAATTACCTATTTTTTGTCCCTCTTTATGACTAATTGCTTGTACAAACGGACCAGAATGAAGTTGAGACGTACGAGATTGAATTCCTGTCGTATCATTAATATAACTTTCTCCAAATTGTTGCTTATAGGTTTTATAAGCCCAAGGGGTTGAAACAGAAAGATTATTATATTTAGCGAGAACAAGCCATAAATTGTCTAAATCTTGAATTGGATCTAATTTTTCCCCTCTCCCTGTGGCGATCGCTGTTCCCCCACTCACACAAAATGGCACATCCGATCCCAATTTTTCACCTAACCGTTGTAACTGAGGTATAGTTAATCCTAATTCCCATAATAAATTTAATCCCACTAATACCGCCGCCCCATCTGTTGAGCCACCAGCTAATCCCGCAGCCACAGGAATTTGCTTATTAATGGTAATATCAACCCCACCATAATTAGCAAATGCTTGGGGAAATTGTTCGAGCATTAATTGAGCAGCCCGATAAGCAATATTAGTCTGATCTACAGGGACTAAAGGATGATTACAATGAAGATTAATGTCTTGAGTGCCATTAGAGCGAATTTCGAGGCGATCGCTTAATTCAATGCTTTGTAAAATCATCACTAATTCATGATAACCATCAAGGCGATCGCCGATAATTTCTAAATATAGATTAATTTTGGCAGGGGCAATTAACTGATAAGTTCGCATTTTCAATTCCTAGGATAATCAATCATCTAAAAACAATAAGAAACTTCTGACTTCTGACTTCTGACTTCTGACTTCATCACGTAGCTCCTGCCTTTTTTAATAATTCCATCACCTCAGGATAATTATTATATTTGGCTAAAGACAGAGCTGTATAACCGCTTTGATTTTTTTCACTTAAGTTAACATTGCCTGTTTCTATTAAGAGTTTAACCACATCGATGTAACCGCGATGAGATCCCCACATCAAAGCCGTTGCTCCCGTTTGATCTTTGAGGGTGACATCGGCTCCTACTTCGAGTAACAACCGTAACAGAGGAAGATTCCCCTCATCAGCCGCTTTCATCACCCCTGTTCGTCCATTGGGTAGTCTGGTGTTGGGGTCGGCTCCTCCATTTAATAAAGCTTGAATAATTTCTATGTTGCCGTTGGTCATGGCCAAGGTCAAAGGGGTTTCTCCGTAATTTTTGCGATTGGGATCGGCCCCATACTCTAGTAATTCTTGCACGATTCTAGTATATCCTTGTACCACCGCTAAAATGAGAGGGGTATCGCCAAATTGGTTAGCTAGATGAACACTAGCCCCCCCTGCTAATAATGCCTCAACTGCCTCTATATGACCTTCTACGGTGGCATAATGCAAAGGAGTTTCTCCTTCTTCGTCCCGTTGGTTGACCTTGGCTCCTGTGGCTAATAGGGCTTGGATAATGGCTGTTTGTCCTTCAGCAGCAGCTAGGGACAATAAGGTTTCTCCTTCAGCATCAGGGGTATTAATATCTGTTCCAGGGGTGAATAGGGACTGAAACACCCGTAGACTGCCACAACGAATGGCAAACCTTAACCCTTGTTCCTGGGTTAACTCCTCTTGGGTATGGGGAAGTAACTCAATCACTTCGGGATGATCCCCCTTAATGGCCAAGCTTAGAGCAGTATCACCCTGCTTATTCTGGTGAAAGACATCCGCACCAGCAGCGATCAAATGAGTAACAATCTCTGTATGTCCCTTATAAGCAGCAATCATCAAGGCTGTGTTCCCGTCATCATTGGTTTGGTTAACTTGTGTTTGGGCTGCGATTAAATTTTGGACAATTTCAACTCGGTTGGCCGCTACAGCAAACATTAAAGCCGTTAAACCAGAAAAGGGTCGTTGTTGATTAACGTTCGCCCCCGCCGATAATAAACACTGTACCACCTCTGCATGGCCTCTTTGGGCTGCATACATTAAGGCACTGGTATTCTGTAAATCGGTTCCATTAACATGCGCTCCTTCTGTTAATAAGTTTTCTACGGTTTGACAGTCTCCTTGTCGCGCTGCGTTAACCAATTGGAAATCAAGCGGTGAAACCATACAACCCTTTCGTAAGAATCTATCTTCATTATGATCGGCTCAGGGCATTCTGGGTCAATGGAATTCTTTCAAACAAAGGTCGTAAAAACCGTACCTAGAACAGGTTGATCATTTTTGCAATAGTTTGTTACATTTATTTACATAAGTTAAAAAAAGTTTGTAAAGGAGAAAAACAGTTATGTTAACCCTTGTCATTGCCTTATTAATTGTTGGTTGGGTCGCTGCTGCTGTAATTGGGACACAAGCCTATTTTCGCGGTGAGCAAAGCAAAACCATTCACGAAAGAAACTGGAACTCCGAGTCCTTTGAGAAAATAGCTAAATCGGTTACAGGAAAAGAGATAGATAGCGATCGCATTCCTGCTTTTGAGATCGATGCCTATGGAAGTAACAAATTAGCCCAATAGTATAGTTATAGATAAAGCTAGGGTTAGGAAGGAGATTGTAACCCCTAACCCCTACCGGCTTGCAAAAGTTATCTGACCTTAACAAAAAATTGGGGGTCAGAATTTTTGTTTTTGGGGCGGTGTTTTGGTAAACTCAGAAAGAAACTTTGTCAAAGAAAACCGAATAATCTACTATTCATGTAAGCTCTGATATAGTTAATCGTTCTATAGATCAACCAGTAATCTAGGTATTCACAAATGGTACTGTAGATTAAGTTAATTTAGATTATCCTAAATTCTTGAACCAAGATAATTAACCCCCCTGCCAATTAAAATGATTCTTAGTGATAAGCTAACTCTTGATCATTCCAGCCTGAATAATACCGAAACGACGGAGACATCGAGTGCTGTAGACAGTTATCAGCAACAGAGCAGCACTGATTCTTTTGTCCAAGTAAACGAACTCCCAGAAAATCCCGGAGAAGACAGTAGGAGACCTAACAAAGTGGACTATCCAAACGTTGCAAGAATCAAAGTCATTGGGGTTGGCGGTGGCGGGTGCAATGCGGTTGATCGCATGATTGAAAGTGAGTTAATGGGGATTGAGTTTTGGACAATCAATACCGATGCTCAAGCTCTCACTCAATCTTCTGCCCCTCATCGCTTACAAATCGGTAGAAAATTAACC
>JASJBX010000204.1 GCA_030066295.1 Crocosphaera sp. | reverse complement strand
TTCTGTACAGAACCCCTTAACTCTAGTTTTCAAGGTGCATTGCCTATTGCTTGGTTTTCGCTTTTCGGCAGTTCAAGTATATCATACAAAATATCAAGCCGTCCTAGAAGGACGGGGTTTCTACCCACATTTTCGATGATAACGATGAACTGATTGGGGCTTATCGTAGACATCGGTAACAGCAACCACCAATTAGGGAGGCTCAACGCCTCCCTAATTGGTGGTAATGAAATCAAAAAAGTCTTACACTAATCTATTAAACAATTACCTCTACATTATTTCTACGATTTCTATCCTCAAAACGTGACTACTCAAACCCCTTCCCTTACTAACCAACCAGAGACTTCACCCACCAACACCCTTGATAAGAGTCTCAGTCGCCAAATGATTGTTATCCTTGACTTTGGTTCTCAATACTCAGAATTAATTGCTCGTCGCATTCGAGAAACCCAAGTTTATTCTGAAGTTCTTTCCTATCGCACAACGGCTGAAAAATTACGTCAACTCAACCCCAAAGGAATTATTTTATCAGGGGGACCTAACTCAGTTTATGACGATCATGCCCCTCAATGTGATCCGGGTATTTGGCAACTGGGCATCCCCGTCTTAGGGGTTTGCTACGGAATGCAATTAATGGTCAAACAACTTGGGGGACAAGTAGAAAAAGCGACAAGGGGAGAGTATGGAAAAGCCTCCCTTTGCATTGATGACCCCACAGACCTACTGACCAACGTTGAAGATGGTTCAACCATGTGGATGAGTCACGGAGACTCTTGTACCCGCCTCCCCGATGGCTTCTCCATTTTAGCCCATACTGAAAATACCCTATGTGCTGCGATTGCTGATCACAATCAGAAACTTTTTGGGGTACAATTCCATCCCGAAGTAGTTCACTCAGTGTATGGGATTGCCCTGATTCGTAACTTTGTTTACCATATCTGTGAATGTGAACCCACCTGGACAACGGAAGCCTTTGTGGATGAAACGATTCGCGAGATCAGGGCAAAAGTAGGAGATAAACGGGTATTACTCGCCCTATCCGGTGGCGTGGACTCCTCAACCCTGGCCTTTTTGTTGCATCAAGCCATTGGGGATAAGTTAACCTGTATGTTTATCGACCAAGGGTTTATGCGAAAAGGAGAACCCGAACGCCTGATGGACATATTTGATAGACAGTTTCATATTCCCGTAGAATATGTCAACGCCCGCGATCGCTTCTTAAAACAACTCGAAGGAGTAACAGATCCAGAAAAGAAACGCCGTCTCATTGGTCATGAATTTATTCAAGTATTTGAAGAAGAGTCTAAACGTCTGGGTCCGTTTGATTATTTAGCCCAAGGAACCCTTTACCCCGATGTGATCGAGTCGGCTGATACCAATGTTGACCCCAAAACCGGGGAACGGGTGGCCGTTAAAATTAAAAGTCACCACAATGTGGGCGGACTTCCTAAAGATCTGCGTTTTAAGTTAGTCGAACCCCTACGCAAGTTATTTAAGGACGAAGTTCGTAAAGTGGGGCGCTCGATTGGGTTACCGGAAGAAATTGTGCGCCGTCACCCCTTTCCTGGACCGGGGTTAGCCATTCGCATCATTGGAGAAGTGACTTCTGAACGCCTCAACATCTTACGAGACGCTGATTTTGTCGTTCGGGATGAAATCGCTAAACAGGGAATGTACCATGACTTTTGGCAAGCATTCGCCGTTCTTCTCCCCATTCGCAGCGTTGGGG
This sequence comes from Crocosphaera sp., assembly GCA_030066295.1. GTDB lineage: Bacteria > Cyanobacteriota > Cyanobacteriia > Cyanobacteriales > Microcystaceae > Crocosphaera. The sequence goes on along the minus strand of JASJBX010000204.1, from coordinate 7,790 downwards.
TGATGGGAGATCAACGGACTTATGCCCATCCCGTTGTTTTACGTTTGATCAAAAGCGAAGATGGTATGACCGCAGACTGGGCTAAGGTTCCCTACGATCTCTTAGAAATTATGTCTAATCGCATTGTTAATGAGGTCAAAGGGGTTAACCGCGTGGTCTACGATATTACCTCTAAACCCCCAGGAACCATTGAATGGGAATAATCAGGTTTGTAGAATGTGGAAATAAGTTCCCATTCTACGAAATAGGGAGAATAACCGTAACGATTGTGCCTTTTTTTAACTCACTTTCTACTTTTATTTGTCCATGATGATTATCCACAATGGCTTTAGCGATCGCCAGTCCTAACCCGGAACCTCCTGCACTTTTTCGAGAGGGATCAACTTGATAAAAACGATCAAATAAATGGTTTAAAGCGTCTTCAGGAACCCCTTTTCCTGTATCGTTTACCTTCACTTGTAACTGAGGTAAACGATCGCGTTTGGTCTGCTGTAACTCTACCTCAACAGCAGCAACTTTTTGGCTTTTTTCTGATACACTTTCCTCAGCAAAACTATGTTGTAAAGCATTACTAATTAAATTGGTAAATAACCGAGCTAGTTGATCCCAATCCCCTGATAAACTAAAATTATCCTCATTACTTTTTAACTCTGTTGTTAACAAGGGGAGCGGCTCGGGTTCTACAATATGTAATGATAAAAAAATGTTCTTTTGTTGGGCTAAAGTTCTTTGTTCTTCTATGACTTCAATTAATAAAGCATCTAAGGGGATTTTTTGCTGTCTAATTTGTAACATTCCACTATCGGATCGAGCTAAAAATAATAAATCATTGACCAAATTTCCTAACCGTTTCGTTAGCCGTTCTACTACTTTTAACTGTCTTTGTTGTACTTGTGGATCGCTGTTTCCATAAGCTAGAGCCATTTGTACATTGGTTTGAATGGTGGCGATGGGGTTCCTTAACTCGTGGGAAGCATCGGCTGTAAATTGTTTTAAACTTTGATAAGAATCTCGGATTGGTTGAATGGCTAAACCGGATAAAAACCAACCAATAAACCCGACAATAATAATGGTAATTAAGGTTCCCAAGGCCAGATCAAAACTGAGTTGACGAATGGGTTTGGTTACCTCAAACCAAGGATGACTCACTCGTAAATAACCTAAAATATAACGGTCTAACGTAATTCTCTGGGTGACTTGTCGAAGAATGCGATCGCCAGTAATACGAACCGTTTCTGCCCGTCGGTTAAGATGGAGGGGAATCAGAGGCGGATCACTAAAAGTTGACCACACTAACTCTCCTTGAGGATTAAACCATTCAAGATCGATGTGATCATCTTCCACTGCTTCAGCGTTGTCTCGAAAACTGGCTTCTACATTAACCTGATAACGTCCCTGAGACACAGCAACGGACTCGATGACCAAAGAACGGTTAACCACCTCAACAACGTGCTTTAAGGTGTCATCAACTCGTTCGACCAGGGTACTACGAACATAAAAAAAGACTCCTGTGGCAAACAGAAGCAGCAAAATCGCGGTAACCGCAGTGTACCATAGGGCTAAACGGCGGCGCGTCGCTTGAAACATAAAAATATTAAATTCAAATCCCAGTAAAGATTGCTCAAGGCTTCCTTCTCAATTACCTATCTCATTTTAACTTGTTTTAAACAGGATAAATCCACCTTACCAAAATGAACACTAAAGGCCAATTGTAAATTTTCTAAGGATTTGACCAACCAAGGAACCCCCTCCTTAGTAAAGGATTCATAGTGATTAAAGAGGATGGAAAAACGCTTCTCTAAATAGGGCTTAACCTTGCTAGACACCAGCACAACTTTAAGCAATAAACCCATTGTCCGAGTGACTCCCATGTTAGAAATCATATCCACAAAGACGTAGTGATCCGGTTTCTTTCCGTTTTCCACCACCAGGAAATTCATCAACTGACTGGCAGTCCGCAACATTAAGAACTCACTGGGTTTTTGATGATTACATTCGGGAAGGGTATTTTGCAGTAATTGGTAAAGATTTTTATTAAATTGTCCTTTGGAATATTTGGGATCTAAAGAGGTGAGAATATACTCATAGAGATCGTCTTTGTAGCGTCCAAAGCTTTGAGTATGGACGGTATGACTTAAGAAGTTTTGAGATAAACTCTTATAGGTATAACCGCCATCAACCGTTCCCACAAAATGCTTAAGTGCTTGGTTTAACTCCTTATCTTTAAGCAGGGTGGGATTTTTCACTGGGCGAATAATACGACCTTTTTCGGGAACAACTAACTCAGGGGAACGAGACATTTGGGCCAGTCTGACTTTGTAAGTGACATAGCGAGACAAATTGACCTCGAACCGTCTTTCTGTTTGCGATTTAACCTTTCTGACGGTTTGTTGGTGTTCTTGACTACTTTCATCCCCTAAGAGGCAATGGTTATAAAGATAGGGATAACGATGAATCAAGTTACCCACCGTGTTCGACTTATCAGGGGCGAGTTTGTTGCTAATGACTCGTGCCAATCGTTGAAGCTTGCTATACTGGTCGCACTGGGTAAAGTTTTTGACCAGATGTCTAACTCGATTGGCTGTACCATGATAACCACTCCGAGGAGGAGCCAGATTTTCCAACAAACTGACTAACTCAGGGATAGCAGAGTGGGATTGAGGGTCCATCTGCCAATGGTTAATGAGAATGTGGCAACAACGGTTGAAAAAATAGTTGAATTGATGTTCATTATTTTTTCGTTTAACGATTTTTTCTAAGGCCGTATACAGTTGAGGATCACGGAATCCTCTTGCCTCAATGAATAAGCGACGGAAATCCTCAACCAACTGACCCGGAGCGTCGGTTCGGACGTGCTGTAAGAGGTAGTCGTACAGAAGTTGCTCTTCTTGAGATCCTTGTTGTTTTGAGTAAGTTTGGGATAGGTGGTTCATGGCCGTCAGCCCATTTCAATTGATTAATTCAACCTGGGGCTGTAAAATTCCGTTTAGGTTATAGGTAAATTTATCGCCCGCTTTTGGTTTGATGATAGAAGTTGCTCAAGCATTTTTAGCTGTTTGGTTTGGGTCAACAGTGTTTGTTGTCTTGCTTCCACATTATAACAATTTGGAAAAGAAGTTTAACAGTTTCCTCTTTCCGAATTTGTTGATCGTTGGACAGCTAAACCCGCTTCCATAAAGTTCGCAGTTAAACATACTTTACTGAATGATCTTTGTTTTGTAAAGACATTTCTTAAAGTAACGGAAAAGAACACCTTCTGTATGTGATCTTGATCACGAATCTCTTTTTTTTACAATCAGTAAATATCCTGTAGTCTTCTAAGTAAATTCTCGAATAAACTACCATGATTCTCAGCGAAATTCCAAATATTTTGTCAAAAAACTTTAAAAATACATCACACTTTTTGTCAGATCAATTAGTATCTAATATTAGCACAGATAGCAGACACATCCAAAATAATGATATTTTTATTGCCTTAAAAGGAGATAAATTTGATGGACACCAGTTTTTAGATAATGCAATATTGAAAGGTGCAATTGCGCTAATTGTTAATCATGAGGTTTCTGTAAAAACTACTAAGAGAATTCCGCAAATTATTGTTAAAGATACCTTAATGGCTTATCAAGAAATTGCAAATTGGTGGCGAAATCAGGTTAAGATTCCTATCATTGGCATTACAGGGTCTGTGGGCAAGACCACCACTAAAGAGTTAATGGCCTCGGTGTTGGGTGTTTATGGAAATGTTCATAAAACCCAAGCCAACTACAATAACGAAATAGGCGTACCAAAAACCCTATTAGGATTAACAACAAGTCACGACTATGCTGTGATTGAAATGGCCATGCGAGGGAGGGGAGAAATTGCCCTATTAAGTCAAATTGCTCGTCCTACCATTGCCATTATTACCAATGTGGGAACGGCACATATTGGACGACTGGGATCACGACAGGCGATCGCTGAGGCAAAATGTGAATTATTGGCCGAAATGCCCGAAGATAGTATTGCCATTCTCAACCACGATGATCAACGGTTGATGAAAACCGCCGCAACCGTGTGGCAAGGGAAAACGATGACCTATGGGTTAGAAGGGGGCGACATTACGGGGGAATTATTGGAAAATCAAATCTTGAGGGTAGAAGGGAGGGATTTTCCCTTACCGTTACCGGGTCGTCACAATGCCTTAAATTACTTGGCTGCTTTGGCTGTGACGAGACAGTTAAACTTAGACTGGAATCCGTTGACTCAAGGGATAAGGGTTAACCTTCCCCAAGGGCGATCGCAAAAATATTCCTTGAACAATGATGTGATCCTTCTCGATGAAACCTATAACGCTGGGTTAGAATCCATGAAAGCAGCCCTACAACTGCTGAAAGATACCCCAGGAAAACGTCATTTAGCCGTTCTTGGTACCATGAAGGAACTGGGAGACGCATCCGCCCAATTACACCGGGAAGTGGGGGAGACAGCCGAAAAATTGGGCATTGATGGGCTGTTTATCTTAGTGGATGATAGCCAAGCCGAAGCGATCACTGAAGGGGTGAAAACCGTTGAAACCGAGTGTTTTCCCAGCCATGAACAGTTAATACAAAAGTTAACCACTGTCATTCAACCGGGCGATCGCATTTTATTTAAAGCGTCTAATTCTGTCGGGTTAAATCGTGTGGTCGAGGCGGTTCGTGCTGTAATGGATAATGGATAATGAACAATTTTGTTGAAAAATGAATTATCAATCCGAGAAAGAATTAGCCTTGAGAATCGTGACAGAAGCAGCTAAACTGTGTCAACGAGTCCAACAAACTCAAGGGGCAAAAGCTGTTCAAAAGGCTGATACCAGTCCCGTAACGGTAGCCGATTTTGGGGCGCAAGCTATCCTCTGTCAAGGATTAATGGAGGTATTTCCCAATGATTCGGTGATTGGAGAAGAAGACGCTACCCTGCTACAACAACCAGAGTTAAAAGGGGTTCGTCAACAAATTATTGAACAGGTACAGCAGAGTATTCCCACCGCCACCCCAGATGATGTGATTGATTGGATTAACTGGGGTAACGGCCAAGTAAGACAACGTTATTGGACCTTAGACCCCATCGATGGAACGAAGGGGTTTATTCGAGGGAATCAATATGCTGTGGCCTTGGCTTTAGTGGAAGATGGAAGCATAAAATTAGGCATCTTAGCTTGTCCCGCTTTTCCCAGGGAGGATGGCAACAAGGGGCTGATTTTCTTAGGGATTCGAGGCCAGGGGACTGTAGAAATCCCCTTGGAAGGGGGAAACCCTCGACAGATTAAGGTTGATCCGTCGTCCCAGTTTGAACAGTTGTATCGCATTGAGAGTGTGGAATCGGTTCATAGCGATCGCCAAGTACAAACCGCCATCGATCGGCGTTTGGGGTTAACTTATACGGCAAAACAGATGGACTCTTTGGCTAAATATGGGGCGATCGCTAGAGGAGATGCTCATTTTTATACGAGAGTACCTCTTCCTCAATTTCAAGGCAAAAAAGAAAATATCTGGGATCATGCCGCCGGTGTGATTATTGTAGAAGAAGCAGGAGGAAAGGTAACGGATTTAGAGGGTCAACCTTTAGATTTTTCTGTGGGGACAAAATTAAGCAATAATTATGGTGTTTTGGCAACGAATGGGACGATTCATTCTCAGGTTTTAGCAGCCATTCAACAAGAAAAATCATCATAGCAGTTCTCGTACTTGTAAAGATACAATTGAAATTAAACCTATCTGTTTATCTCTATTAGGCAGCCAGAAAAAAGAAAACCAAAGTATCTGCAATCGATTAGGTTTTTGATATATATCAGTAATGGATTGATGAATTATATTATTAGGAGGAAGCGAACCTATTTTAGAGTCGGTAAAAGGGTTAGGGATAACGGCGAGTTTTCCTAATCAATCCACCAGTCAACTCGATGTATTTTTGTCTGTTGAGTCTGATTTCTAAGGATAATATCGTTTTTCGTTGGCGATTAATTTAGCAGCTAAAATCCCCCCTAAAAAGCCAAATAAATGGCCTTGCCAGGAAATTCCTGACGCTGCGGGTAAAACGCCTAAAACTAATCCCCCATACAAAAAAGCCACTAACACAGAGAGAAAAATCGAGACAAAATTACGCTGAAAATAACCCCGTAACAATAAAAATCCTAAGTAACCAAAAATTAAAATACTAGCACCAATATGAATAGAAGTGGGTGCAGCAAATAACCATACCCCTAAACCCCCTACTACCATGGTTAAAATAGTCACAATCCAGAAATCACTGGTTTCTTGTAACATCACCAACCATCCTAAAACCAAAAAAGGGATAGTATTACTAATTAGATGAGGTAAATCACCGTGCAAAAAGGGGGCAAATAAAATACCTCGTAAACCGATCAAACTATGGGGTTGAATACCATATTGATTTAACCTTCCCTTTAAAATAAAAATGTCAATCAGTTCGGTGATCCAAAAAATACTGACAAAACTACCTAAAATAGTAACTTGGGTTTTGATTTCACGGGAAAGATTATTATTCGGTGAGTGACTCATAGGATTTATAGTAAAATTATCTTATTAACAATTTTAACGATTAGACCTAGATTTTGTCTAAACATTTTCATCCAACTAATAACTCACATGGACTTTATTGAAGTGACGGGCATTCGTTGTTACGGTTATACCGGTTATTTAGCGGAAGAGCAAGTTTTGGGCCAATGGTTTGAAGTGGATTTGATTTTAGGAGTCGATTTAAAGGATGCGGGTACGAGTGATAATCTTAATGATACCTTAGATTACCGACAGGCGATCGCCATTGTCAAACATCATATTAAAACCACAAAAGTTGCTTTAATTGAAAGGTTAACAGAAATGATGGCTCAAGAGCTTCTCACTTTACCTAAAGTTAATCAAGTTAGAGTAAAATTAACTAAAGTATCACCGCCTATTCCTGATTTTGGTGGTAAAATCACCATTGATCTTACTCGCATAAAAGGTTAGGGATTTATCGCTAAACTTTTAAGTATTAAAAAATATTAATGAGTGGTATTAGTTAAACCCATTCAGGGAAGACTGGGTATATTTACTAATTGAAAACAGAGATTAAGATAGGATTTTTCCAGATAAAAAAGTCACTGTTTTAGGAAATATTAAGGGGTGTAACCCAGTCACATTAAGGATTGTAGCAATTTTTTCAAGTTGTTTTTTTGAAAAAATCCCAGAAAATACTGAGTATCCGTAAATTTTGGCAAAATATTCCGTGTTTGTCACCAAGCATAATCCACCCTCAATCTGTCAGATTAATAATAGAAAGGTTATTGAATATTGATAACCAAGAATTCTTAAACAGCACTTAATGGTTTTACTTTAACACATACTTAGGGATTTAATCACAATGAAATTATCAATAAACTTATGGCGTTTTAAACATATCGGAATTGCTATTTGGACTTATCTCAATCAGCCTTTATTTGATCCCTGTGAACCTATGGTTTGGGAGATGAAACGTTTTTGGTATTTGTATAAAATCCAACTCTTAGAAACTTGTTTTCTCAAAGACGGTACTTCCCAGACCCATTATACTCAATAATAGAGTCTAGATGTTAGCTATTTTTTTATGAGTATTGATGCGGAGATTAGTCGTTTATTAGATATCATGCCTGCCTCTGGGAGAATGTTAACGAAAATTGTTAGCAAACCTCAACAGTCAAAGGTCATTGATGCACCATTTGCGCCCCCTTGGAATCGAGAAAGCCGTCCTATTTATATTAACTTTGATTTATGGCGACGGCTACCAAGAGGCCA
>JASJBX010000203.1 GCA_030066295.1 Crocosphaera sp. | reverse complement strand
AATTCATAATTCATAATTTTTCATGCGTTCCTTTATTGAGAACTTTAAAAATAGCTTATCAACACAGATTCTAACAGGTTTAGTTTTAGGGATAGTTTGCGGCTTATTTTTTGGGGAAATGGCGAGTACATTCTCCTTTATGGGGGACATTTTCCTAAGATTGTTCCAAATGCCTGTTATTCCGTACATTGTCGTCTCTATCATTAGTAGTTTAGGCCGTCTGAGTTATGAGGATGCCAAATCGATTTTTCTGAAAGGAGGAATTGTTTTAATGGCTTTTTGGGTTATTATTCTCTCTATCATTGTTCTTTTCCCATTAGGCTTTCCCAGTTGGCAATCTTCTGCTTTTTTTAGCACTTCTCTCATTGAAGAAGGCCAATCTCTCAGTTTAATTGAATTATTCATCCCACAAAATCCCTTTCATTCGATGGCTAATACAATTGTTCCTTCTCTGGTGCTGTTCTGTATTGCCATAGGATTAGCCTTAATTACGGTGGAAAATAAACAAGCACTGTTGAAAGAATTAGATGCTTTAACCGCATCTCTTTTAAAAATCACGGGATTTGTTGCCAAATTAACCCCTTATGGTGTTTTTGCGATCGCAGCCAACGCCGCCGGGACCTTACCCCTAGAAGCATTTAAGCGTTTAGGTGTGTATATTGTGATTCAAGCAGCGATCGCCTTAATTTTAAGTTTTTGGGTATTACCCGGGTTAATTGCAGCCCTAACCCCTTTAAAGTACAAGGATGTCATTCATGCCTATCGCACCCCCCTAATTACTGCTTTTGCAGCAGCTAACTTATTAATCGTTTTACCCCTAATTATCACTCGCAGTCGGGAATTACTGCTTGCATTAGATCCTTCTGAGGGGAAAAATACCCTCAATATTAATGCTCCTTTGGAAGTGCTAGTTCCTGTTTCCTTTACCTTTCCGAGTATGGGTAAACTGATTTCTTTGGCCTTTATTCCCTTTGCGGGATGGTATAGCGGAAATGAACTGCTCATTAGTCAATATCCGACCTTTCTCTTAGCAGGTGCAGCCAGCTTATTCGGTGATGGTATTTCTACCATGCGATTTTTGCTCAATTTGTTTGGTATTCCTGCGGATATGCTGCAAATTTATGTCACGCTTGATCAAGTTTCGGTGGCGCGGTTTGGTACATTGTTAGCGGGAATGAATACAGTTGCTCTAGCTCTGATTGCCACTTGTGCCGTCAATGATTTAGTCACTTTAAACAAACGCAAAATCATTCGTTTTGCTGTAGTTAGTTTATTGGCTATTTTGCTCGCCCTTGGCTCAATCCATCTGTTATTTACCTATGGTTTAGCCAGTAACTACACCCAAGATCAGAAATTAGAGAAATTACGACTGCTGAAGGTACAAAATACCGCAAAATCTGTGACATTGTTTACTGTAGCACCTCCTCCCATCCCCTCAGATCCTGAGAAATCTCGTTTAGACCAAATCAAGGAACGTAATAGTCTTCGAGTATGTTATGACCTTATTTATCCCTTAGCTTATTTTAATAGTCAAGAATCGAGGGAATTAGTGGGCTTTAACATAGAAATGGCTCATATTTTAGCTAAGGATCTCGGGATCGCCTTAGAATTAGTGCCAGTTGGACAAGGGGAAACTGCGCCAACTATTCCCAGGCTATCACAGCTTTTAACTGAGGGATATTGTGATATTGTCATGGATTCTTTGTCCCTTACCCCTCGATTTGCCTCTCTTCTCTATTTTTCTGATCCCTTTGAAAACTATACCATCGCTTTTCTCGTCAGAGACGAACTTCGAGATCAATTTAGTAGTTGGAGTAAGTTACAAACCTTACCTTCTCTTAAAATTGGCATTGTTGGGGAGAGTGACTACTATAAAGCCAAAATCAAAGGATTAATTCCCAATGCAGAATTAATTCCCATTGACTCTTATGATGTCTTGTTACAAGAAGAGAATTCAGTGGTTGATGTGATTGCGACTTCGGGAGAAACAGGGGCTGCATGGACAATTCTTCATCCTGATTTTACAATTGCTGTTCCTAAACCTGTCATTGCGGTTCCTGTTTCCTATGGCCTTCCTTATGGGGAAGTGGGATTACGAGAAGTGGTTAATGCCTGGCTAGAATTAAAGCGACAGGATGGGACAATGCGTTCCTTATACGATTATTGGGTACAAGGTAAAACAGAATCAGTCGAACCACCACGTTGGTCAATTATTCGCAATGTTTTAGGTTGGGTTCGGTGAAATTAAACAATTCTTAATACTTTTTTATTGCGAATTACTTTAATCTAATAATTAAGCTTATTGATAATCACTTTCAATAGCTGTTGATCATGTTAGTCCAGAAAAGCCATCATGCAAACTTACGGAAATTCGACAGTCAAATATGACTGGTGGGCAGGGAATGCCAGATTTGCCGAAAAATCAGGGTTATTTATCGTTGCTCACGCTGCTCAAGCTGCTTTAATCATGTTTTGGGCAGGTGCATTCACTTTGTTTGAAATTTCAACCTATTCTCCCGATTTACCCATGGGAGAACAAGGGTTAATTTTATTACCTCACTTAGCCACTTTAGGCTTTGGGGTCGGACAAGGAGGAGAAGTTATTGATATATATTCCTTTTTTGTTGTTGGTGTATTACACTTAATCTCTTCTGCGGTACTCGGTGCTGGTGCCTTGTTTCATCTTTTACAAGCCCCAGAAAACCTAAAAAATACAGAAGGAGGCCCACGTCGCTTTCATTTTGACTGGGACGACCCGAAAAAATTGGGCATTATTTTAGGTCATCATCTCTTATTTTTGGGCATTGGTGCGCTCTTATTAGTAGGAAAAGCCATGTATTGGGGCGGGTTATACGACTCCACCATCGAAGGAGTCCGTTTAGTAACCCAACCCACCTTAGACCCCTTAGTTATCTATGGATATCAAACCCATTTTGCCACCGTTAATAGTCTCGAAGACTTAGTGGGTGGTCATATTTATGTGGGCTTTTTACTCATTGCTGGTGGTATTTGGCACATCCTTGTTCCCCCGATGGAATGGGCGAAAAAACGCCTTATTTTCTCAGGAGAAGCCATTTTATCCTACTCTTTAGGGGGTATTGCCTTAGCCGGGTTTGTGGCCGCTTATTTCTGTGCTGTCAATACCTTAGCTTATCCCCCTGAATTTTATGGTCCCGTATTGGATGTGAAGTTAGGGGTTACTCCCTATTTTGCCGATACTCTCCCGTTGGACTTTGGCAAGCATACCTCTCGTTGTTGGTTAGCCAATGCCCACTTTTTCTTAGCCTTTTTCTTCTTACAAGGTCATCTCTGGCACGCGATACGCGCTCTAGGGTTTGACTTTAAACGAGTCGAAACTGCGCTCAATAACCTCGAACAAGTGTAAATAAAAAGGAGTTAAGGGGGTGTCTCAGGCGTTCTCTGAAAACCCTAAATAGACATCCGCTTAACTTCCCTACTTGAACTCTATCTCAATTGTGCCTTGAATCTTCCCATTTTGGAGTTTTTTATGTCATCAGTTCCCACTGCTTTATGGTTAAGCGTCAGTCCCACCCTACAACGGTTTAACCGTCCTCTAATTAGTCAATTATCTCAAAATCATGCCGTTGCTTTATGGGAATATAGTCAAACTCCCGATGAACCCCTTACCCTAGATACCGCTTTTGTATTGTTACACGATTATCTTAAACAACAAAAAGAACCCGTGCATCTGATTGGTCATAGTACCAGTGGTTGGTTAGGGATGATGTATGCACAACATTATCCGGAGAGAGTCAAGTCCTTGACTTTGTTATCGGTGGGGGCTAATTTAGGGATGGACTGGCAGAGTCATTATTATGCCATGTTAAAAGCCCTACCCTGCGATCGCTATACTATTTTAACCCAAATGGTTTATAGTTTGTTTGGTCGTCAATGTCCTTTTAAAAGTGAATTATTCGTTTATCTCCTAGAACAAGATTTATTATCGTCTCCTTCTCCTCATACCTTAGTTGAACAAGTGAGTGTCACACCTCAGTTAATTTCTGTGCCTTTATTTATTGGCGTGAGTCGAGATGATCTCGTTATTTCTACTTATCAGTCAAATGCTTGGAAACCTTGGTTAAAATCAGGGGATATACTCTGGGAATGTTCTCAAGGAAGACATTTTTTCCATTATCTAAATTCGGAATTGGTGAGTGAAAAAATTGCTAATTTTTGGCAAAGTTTAGAAAAAGAACCTGCTAAGAAAAAATGGCAAACAGTTTCTTCATAAATGATTCAACTACTCTTATATTGGTAGCTAAAACCATTGAATATGTCAGTTCGTTGTGAGGAGTGATTCTACTTCAAACTTTTTTTCTGTTATCCATCAACTCTTTTTTCTCGAACTCACGTATTGAGAAGGATATTGTTTTGCTTGCCATTTTTGTTGGTGTTGTCTAGAGATTAATTATGGCCTTGCAGAAAGTTATTATGACCCAAATGGGTTGGATTTGTCCTTTACTTATTTGGTTGGTTTTGTTGTGGTTTTTTTGTGCAATTTTCTTTGCCATTCAAGATGGATTTTTTCACCTAAGAAAACTGCATCAAATTCCTTGCAATCGCTGTTCTTTTTATACAGGAGAAACTTGTTTAAAATGTACAATACATCCCTATAAAGCCTTTACTGAAGAAGCAATTAGTTGTGAAGATTGGGAACCTCAATACTTAATTAATAATCGCTTTAGCCGTTAATTCTGCTTTTTCTAAATGGGGAACATGGCCACATTTAGGAATCCAAATTAATTGACTATTAGGAATTAACTTCTCAAACTTCTCCGCGTCTTTTGTTCCTAAAATTTTGTCATTTTCTCCCCAGATAATGGTGGTGGGTTGCTCAATTTTAACAATGTTTTGTTTAAAGGAACCATACCCCCCACTTTTGGTAAAAGAAATTAACGCTTGACTCCATCTTGCACACTGAAGATGTAACGCAGCACAAAGTTGTGCATCTTCAGTGGCGAAACTTTTATCATAATAGGCCGATTCACTAATCTTTTGCCTCACCTTAAGATTCCGCAAAAATGCGGTTGCTAAAGAGTCAAACGGGGGAAACATAAATTTTCCTATTTTGGGAGGTGCTGCTAAACCCGCACTATCAATTAACACTAACTTGCTAACAGCTTCAGGATAGGTTAATGTAAAATCAATAGCCGTTGCCCCTCCCATAGAAGCACCGACTAAAATAACAGGTTGCTCTATTAAAGTTTTCCAAGTATAGTATAGATGGGTCTTGATAGTTTCAGGACTAAATAAGAGGTCGTTATTTCTTTTGGTAAAGCCAAATCCCAATAAATCAACCGCCCAAGTTTGATACTGTTGAGCTAGAATGGGTGATAAACGACGAAATTCTAATAGTGAACTATCAAACCCATGAATCAATAAAACGGGCGTATTTCCCTCTCCCTGACGCAGGTAACTGGTACTAATAGGTTGAGGAGACAAGGGGGTAGCAATCTCTTCAAACTCAATGCGATTAACTAAATCAATGGATGTTTTGTCGCTTAACTTTTGGGCTTCAAAGGGCAGGAAAACCATAGGAAATCTATAGGGAGAAAATAACCTTGACGGATTATATCATATTATTGACTTTCTCCCTAAAAATACCGAAAAATATTTCCCAATTTAAACCGCGAGTCTGTCTATTTTCTCGGTTTGTTTGCGTAAAATTCTGAGGGCGCGACTGTAAATTTGGCGGGCCCTTTCATGACTGATGCCACATTGTTCTCCAATGGCTTTATAACTCATTTGTTTCCCGTCTCGCAAGCCAAAACGTAAAATAATGACTTCTTTTTGTCGAGGAGAGAGACTTTCTAACATTCGATTAATTTGAGCAACCTTTTCTTCTTGTTTAACAAAATCACTCGGCGAAATACTATCTTCATCCGGTAATAGTTGCCCCAACTCGGTGTTATTTTCATCGATAACAATGTTCAAACTGCGAGACTTGGTTTTGAAGGCTGCTTGTTGCAGAAATTGTAACTTATCGACAGAGATTTCCATCGCTTCGGCGATCTCTTTTTGTGTCGGTTTTCTACCCAATTTTAGGGTCAATTCTCGAATAGATTTACGGTATTTGTTGAGGTTTTCGTTAATATGGATAGGAAGACGAATGGTGCGACTTTGTTCAGCGATCGCTCGAGTAATTCCCTGTCTAATCCACCAGTAAGCATAGGTAGAAAACTTATAACCCCGAGAGGGATCAAACTTTTCTACTCCGCGAATTAACCCTAAACTTCCTTCTTGAATTAAATCTAATAAAGAGAGTCCCGAGTTTAGGTATTTCTTGGCGATAGAGACAACTAGACGCAAATTAGCTTGGATCATTTTGTCCCTAGCTTTTTGTCCTTTATAGACAATTTTTTTCTCCTCTGCGGTTAGGTCTTCCTTCTCTAATAGGGGTAGCATGGCCTGAATTTCTTCAGCCAGTTTAATCTCTTCAGTACTCGATAGTAAAGGCGTTTTACCAATGGACTGAAGATAATGACGCACGGTATCGACTTTTTTCTTGGTTGCCATGTTTAACTGTCTCTGAATGGTTACTTGTTTGCAGGTATAGTGATAGGGATTTACAAAAACACTTATGAACGGATGTGAATGACAATTATTTATTTCTTCAACACAATCTCAACCGGGACTGACGCGCTTATCTACATACTAATTGTAAAGTAAAATTAATTTTTTGGCAAGCAATGACCCTAATGCCAGCCAAAACTTGTTATCATTGGTAACCCGACTTAATTACTGAATGGGAAAAAGGAAAATTAATCCATAACTTAGTAACCGGTAGCTTTTTCCCCTAAAATAGACATAAGGTGTGATCCTTAGATAGCTTAATGTGTGACCTTGAGTGAAACAATCATTAACCGCATCTGAACTCAATATTCAAGAACTATTCCCCTTCCCCTTGGACTCCTTTCAAGAGGAGGCCATCGCTGCGTTGAATCAGGGAAAATCCGTAGTGGTCTGCGCCCCAACCGGTTCAGGCAAGACGGCCATTGGGGAATTTGCCATTTATCGGGCGTTACATCTGGGTCAGAGGGTCTTCTATACCACACCCCTCAAAGCCTTATCTAATCAGAAATTTCGGGACTTCCAGGATAAATTTGCCCCCGAGGAAAGAGACGAGAGAGTGGGCTTAATCACAGGAGACACCGTGGTCAACGCCAACGCCTCCATCGTGATCATGACCACAGAAATTTTCCGCAATATGCTCTATGAAACCCCCATTGGTCAAGTGGGAACCTCCTTAGAAAACGTAGCCACCGTCATTTTAGACGAATGCCACTACATCAGTAATCGGGGACGGGGAACGGTTTGGGAAGAATCGATCATTTATTGTCCCCCCACCATTCAATTAGTCGCCCTCTCTGCAACCATCGGTAACCCAGAAGAATTAACAGAGTGGATCAACCAAGTCCGAAAAACAGCCCCCAACATCGATCCCGCCCAAACCTCCGTCAGTCTCTGTGAACTGATTAACTCCGATTTTCGTCCCGTTCCCCTGCGCTTCTATTTCAGCCAAAAAAACGGCCTCTATCCCCTTCTCAACCAAAAACAAACAGCCCTCAACTCTCGCCTCAAATCCAAAGGAAACCGTAACAAACGCAAACGGGTCAAGCGGAGTGATTGTCCCACACCGATGACAGTCATCGAACAACTCCACGAAAAAGACCTCCTACCCGCCATTTACGTCATCTTTAGCCGTCGAGAATGCGATCGCGCCGTCCAAAAACTAGAAGGCATTGTTCTCGTCTCCCCCGAAGAAGCCCACGCCCTACAATATAACCTGCTGACCTTCTTTTTGGGAGAAAATCCCAACCTACAAGAGAGTATTCTCAAGGCAGTAGCCACCGAAAACCCCCCCTTATACGACCCCCTCCAAGACTTTTTAAACACCCTTTCACCCCAGTCCCCTCTCTTTCCCTATCTAGCAGAAGACGAAGATAGCAAAGCCCATTTATTCCAGATTCTAGCGGATCTCTGTCAACTGGTGCGAGGGGAACAACTCGAACCCCTAACCAGAGGCATTGCAGCCCACCATGCGGGCATTCTTCCCCTCTGGAAAGAATTAGTCGAACAACTCTTTGAAGTGGGCTTGGTGAAAGTGGTCTTTGCCACAGCTACCCTCTCCGCCGGCATCAATATGCCCGCCCGGACCACGGTGATTTCCGCCTTGTCCAAACGAACCGACACCGGCCACAGTATGTTAACCCCCTCCGAATTCCTGCAAATTGCCGGTCGGGCCGGACGACGGGGAATGGATGAGGTGGGCCATGTGGTCACCATCCAAACTCCCTTTGAAGGGGCAACAGAAGCGGCCTATTTGGCGACGGCAGAATCAGAACCGTTGCGGAGTTGCTTTACCCCGTCTTATGGCATGGTTCTAAATTTACTGCAAAAACACACCCTACAAGAAGCTAAGGATCTTTTAGAAAGAAGTTTCGCTGAATATTTAGCCCAATTAAAACTAGAACCCGAACAACAGGCGATCGCTAGTTTAAGCACAGAATTAGCCAAACTGGATATAGAATTAGGGGGACTACAAGAAAAGGATATCCTAGCCTACGAAAAATTAAACGCCCGTTTAAAGGAAGAGAAACGACTCTTAAAAATCTTGGAGGATCAAGGAGAAGAACAGCGTAAAAAAGAAATTTCAGGTCAATTAAATCAGTTAAACATTGGGGATTTAGTTTACATCAAAGGTAAACGATTAAGAACGTCTACCCCCCAACTGGCCGTAATTGTAGCCATGGTTCCCGGGTCGGGGCAAAGTTTTGATCTGTTGTGTTTAGGAGATAATAATTATTGGTATTTGGTGAAGCGAGGGGACATTGTTGACTTTTATGGGGCGTCTTTACCCCTATCTTTTGTAGATAATTTGACCCTGCCGGATCTCAGAAAATTATCCCTAGGCAGAGGTCCCAAAGGGGGTGAAGCTTGCCAAAACATTACGCAACAAATGAGTGATCGCGCCTTTGGCAGAATTATTCCCCCAGAAGTCATTGAACAGGAAAAACGCATCGATAAGGTTCAAGAATTATTAACCCATCATCCCCTAACCCAAAGTCAGAATTTTAAACGATTATTAAAGTCCCATCATCGACGTTTAGAACTACGAGAACAACTTCATAACCGACAAATTAAGTTTCAAAAATTACAGTCCAACCAGTCTTATTATTGGCAAGAATTTCTCAATTTAATTGAGATTTTACGGGAGTTTGATGCTTTGGATCATTATACGCCGACGGCCTTGGGTCAAGCAGCAGCCACCATGCGCGGGGAAAACGAGTTATGGTTAGGGTTGGTGTTTATGTCAGGGATTTTAAATCATCTTGAACCCCATCAATTAGCGGCTGCTGTGAGTGCGATTATTACCGAAACCCTACGGCCTGATACTTGGACGAATTATTTACCTTCCCCAGAAGTCTTAAGTCTGTTTAGGGAGTCTCCAGAACAGGGGGTCAGTATTGGGGAAATGCGTCGCTTATTGAACCAAACCCAACGACGCTATCAAAT
>JASJBX010000031.1 GCA_030066295.1 Crocosphaera sp. | reverse complement strand
TTACCGTCTAATCTGGGATAATTATCCATGTTTAATTGACTCACTTGTTGATTTTGATTGCTATTCGGATTGGCCAGGGTCTCGGAGTTGATAGGAGCATCAGAACACCCAGTTATTATCAACCCGGAGACCAGTATCAGACAGGTTAAAAGGTTTAACCAGCGTTGTTTCAGGTTTCTCATAGATATTTTCTCCGTTATCGGTGATCAGTGATCAGTTTTTCGGTTTCTCAAGTTCCTTTTACAATCCTTCCAGGGGAACTCCTAAAAAACTCGCTAACTCGGCTCCTTCGTTTTCTAGTTGAGAGAGGGACAGAGGTTGGCCGACACGGGTTAGGGGAACGTCTCGTTTTTGTTTAACTCGTAGGTAGAGTTTCCGTTTGGTATTTAACCCTTCTTGGATGTCTGCTTTGACTGCTTGTACATCTTCTAGGGGACAAATCAATTCAACTCGACGATTTTTGCCAGGAAAACCCCAGCGAAAAATGGTTACTTTATTGGTTTCTTTATTGAATTCGTTGTAACCTCCCCCAACATTCAAAATGACCATAAACCATTGATAAAATGCCAACAGAGAACCGGCTATTCCATAGAACAGTAGGGCAACTCCTTGAGGGAAAAATTGCAGCGAGGAGGTATCACTGACAATGAGTAGATTGGTTTGTAAATAACTCGAAATTCCTGCTAAAAGGAAGCCAATACCGCCAATAGAGGAAACTGCCGCCCACCAGTAATTACTGAAGCGACGAGAACCGAGAACGTCTTGACGAAAAATGAGGCGATCGCTTGTCATGGCCGCTGCTTTTGTTCGATTTTTCCTAGATAGTATCTATCGCATTTTGACTTCTCCTTGCTCTTTTTAAGGCAAGGATTCTAAACTTTGAGCCTCGACGGGCTGAAGCTCCGTCTGGGCTTGTTTATAACATGATTAATCACCATGTTATTTGGGAACAGTCAAAAATCCCCTATCTGCCTTGACTAGATTGTTCTAGCTGTACAGCTACTTTATCTCATTAGTGCTGGCTGAGTTTTTCATCTGCCTAAACACCAAATCATTTTATCATAATCAAGAACACAACGGGATAAATCCCTTAGTCTCGCTCCACAGCCAGCCTTTTTAACGCACTGGCTATCATTGTTTTGAAAATATCCTAAAGTCTGGCCATACATTTGGGTAGGTATCAGTCCCTTTGCTCCAATTCAAAATTATTAATTAATAATTCAAAAATCGCTCAATTAATTTTTAATTAAAAACTGGTCAACGACCGTTGAACTCTACGATATGAATGAACATAGAATCATAAATTTAGTCAAGATCAATGCTTATTTTTATCTTATTGTAATCAGTTGATGTTTACCAAGCTTTGGGTTGGAATTGCTCATTATTAATAATATTAACGGTTTCTCCTGATTGTGCTAGGACAAATAAACCTTGACGATAGGCATATTTATCTGCTCCTTCTTCTATTTCAATTCCTGCTACTGCTCCGTATAATTGTTTTTGATTATATTCAGGAAAAAATTGTTTAAATTCTTGTAAATCTTCGATTAATTCTTTGACGTTATCTACTCCTAAACTACTTTTCACTTCTACTACTAAAACGTGATTTTCATTGCTTACTAAAACGTCAATTTCTAAGGTTTGGTTATTTAACCTTTTTTTGACTCTTTGACTTACTTGGTGAACAGGAATTCCTCGGCTTAAAAAGATAGTTTCACAAGCAGGGGCTACCATATTTTCTACAAAACGTCCCCATTTTCCCCCAAGATTGCCAATTTGTTTGTTAACCTCTTTAATTTGACGAGCGGTTTCTTGCATTTGACGATCAGTTTCTTGACGAATCTGTTCAGTTTTTTGACGCATCTGTTCAGTTTCTTCGCGAATTAGGGCTATTTCTTCAGCACGTTCCTTGATAGCTCGCTCTGTTTCTTGGCGAACTCTGGCTGTTTCTTCAGCTTGTTCCTTGATAAATCGCTCTGTTTCTTTTTGGGCGGCAGTTAACTCAGCTAATAACCGCCAGACATCATCTGCTGTAGTGGTCATAAAGAAATTTTTTCTTAATTCTTACTCTTAATTAATTATATCATTTTCCAAAATTAGACCCAATCTACTTCTATTTTCTATATAAAAAAATCAGTTAGGACATTTTTCATATTCATAGTTATCATTTTGAGTAACTCCGAATCTACTAAACGTCCTAACTATCATGGTTATTACTTTCAATTATTGCTACTTTTTTTGATTAACGGTAAGATTGACTTTGAATGTCTCTTAAACGAGCTTCTGGACGCAAAAATCTATCCATTTGTGACTCAAAAAATTGACGATTTTTTAATAAATGTTTGGGATTTTCATCGTCTAAGGGATATAACAAAGCTTGCCGTAATGCTTGAATAACCGCAGAAGTTACATTGTACATGGAACGCTGAAAAGTAATCCCCAATTGAATCAACATATCACCTTCCCCACGACAATTTTTTCGATAGTATTCTGTGAGATAATCTGGCAAAAAGTGATACATATCATCCATTAATAATGTGGGGGGAATACCAGCCGTTCCTACAGGGAAAACATCGGCGTATAAAATGCCATAATGGAAGTCTTTTTGCGCTTCTGGAACCTGTCTTGCTTGGGCATTATAAGACTTTGTTCCCCTAAAGGGTGCAGTGCGATAAAATACGGCTTCAACATAGGGTAAGGCTGCTTCATAAAGCCACATAAAGCCCTTAGATTTTGGGATAATTTCGTAACATTCATCCCCAATATAAACATGATGGTAAATGGGACGGCCAGCAATAGCAAAAATTCCATTAATTAAAAAATTCATAGCATCGGGTACACCTTTAAATCCACCCTCATCATAAATATCAGACATCTCGAAAAATACGGGAGCCATTACTTCCCAAAACAGTCCTAAATTGGAATAATAAGACAGTTGTCTGACCTGTTCTAGAAACATTTCAGGAAACAGTTTATATAACCCTAACATAGCAGGATTATTCTTAAAATATGCTTTAATTGCCTTATCTGCGTTAGCTTTATATTCATCAGTATCTAAGTAAGCATCAAATTTACCATAGCCCATATCCCGACCATGCCATAACATTGCTCTCATACAAGCTTCGGCAAATTCCATATTAATGCGATCGTGGTTAAGGTGATGGAATAGCTTGGGCATTTTGCCTGTTTTTCCCTTCTCCATAAACTCTAAAAGTTCAGGGTGTGCGCTTGCTATTCCTCGCCAAATTCTTAAGTCAGCATCATCTCCTGCATAATGATTATGTAAGTCTAAATAGTCTTGAGGTAAGAAATATTTAAAGAAGGGAAGGGGTTCTAAAAATACTCTTTCGGCAATATATAATAAGTCTCGCCAATAGAAGTCCATCGGCACAGCATAGGCTTTATAAATGCCGATAATTTGCATCAGGTTTTCTGGCGTATCTGGTAACATGGAACCACCAGCTTCTAAGCGATGAATAACATCAGCAAAGGGATGGGTTGATGGAGGAATCTTGGAAATAGTTTTAAGAGGTGTTTGTGTCATGGTAACTGTTAGTTATCAGTGATTAAAAATTGAGAATTTAGAATTGAGAATTTAGAATTGATTACATACTCTTAATTCTGCATTCTATTAACTGCTACTTGTTCTATGGGATGAACTTTAGCGACAAATAAATCTGTTGTCGGTTCTATCCATTTCAGTAACCAGTTGGGTTGTACACCAAAAATGAAGATGATGAGGGTGAGAACTAAAGCGGGTATGGTTTCAGAGAGCAAAACGGGGGGATAATAACTCTTTTCGTTGTCTAATTTACCGAAACAAGTGCGATTCAGCAAGATAACGAAATATACGGCGGTTAAACCCGAAGCAATGATACAAAGTAAGGTAGGAATAGGAAACGTAGCAAAACTACCCTGAAAGACGATAAATTCAGCAGCAAAGCCCACTAAACCAGGAATTCCAGCACTGGCCATCCCTGCGGTGATTAATAATGCGCTGGTGAGGGGTAAACCGCGTATGGGGTTCATTAACCCGTTGAGTAAATCTAAGTCACGAGTCCCCACTTTCCGCTCGACAATACCCACTAAATGGAACAAGAGAGCTAAAATTAAACCATGACTAACCATTTGGGCCACTGCCCCTAATGTGCTGAGTTGAGTCCCTGCGGCCGCTGCGACTAAAATGTAACCCATGTGACCAATGGAACTGTATGCAACCATGCGTTTGATGTCTTTTTGAGCGATCGCACTTAAGGCCCCATACAACACGCTGACTGTTCCAATAATAGCTAATCCTGGGGACACTAAAGACCAGGCATCGGGGAATAATTGTAAACCAAACCGAATTAAGCCATAAGTTCCTAATTTAGCTAAGATTCCTCCTAATAAAATGGTTACAGCGGAGGAAGCTTCTGTATAAGCATCGGGAAGCCATGTATGCAATGGAACTAAGGGAATTTTGATACCAAACCCGATTAATAATAGGGTTAATAGTATCAGTTTGGTGTTTAATTCTAAGCCTTCTGTAGTGATAATGTTGTAATCAAAACTGCTGGCACCATTGAGAAAACCGATGCCCAAAAATGCTACTAATACTAACAGTCCCGAAACCGCAGTATAGAGTAAAAATTTAGTAGAAGCATAACCTCTTTTTTCCCCTCCCCAAATGGCAATCATGAGGTAAAAAGGGATTAACTCCAGTTCGTAAAAAATGACGAATAAGAGGAGGTTTTGCGCTGCTAATGCCCCAGTAATTCCTGCATTAATTAACAGGGTCAAAGCATAATACAAGCGCGGTCGTTCGACATTTTCCCCTATACTATAAATTGCAATAATTGTCAAGAGGCTATTTAAAGCAATGAGGGGTAAAGATAATCCATCAACTGCCAAACTATAACTTAAGCCAATGAAATCAGACCAGGGTAAATATTCAGAAAATTGCCAACCAGGATTACTCAAATTAAATTGCGTTAATAACCAAACCGTCACCCCAAAGATAATGAAAGCGAAGACGGTGGTTATTTGTCGTAAACGAGAAGATTCTAATTTTCCTGGGATTAAAGCGATAATAATGGACCCTATAACGGGAAAGAAAAGTAAAAAACTCAGCATTTTTTTATCCTAATTCAATGATGATATAGATTTCAGATGGTTAAAAAATGAAATTGGAAAAAATCATGCCAACAAAGAGAATAACTCCCAAAAAGATTGACAAAAAGTAAAACTGAGTCTGACCCGAAGCATTGTATTTTAAGGTTTCTCCACCGAAGATGGTAGCTAACCCAACTAAGTTAATCACGCCATCCACTAAATAGCGATCAAACCAAGAGATTATTTGAGATACTAAACCCACTACAAAAACAATAGTATTACGGTAAAATTTCTCCGTATAAAGATCGTAAGCGAAGAAGTCTTGTAATGCTTTGGAGGGCAGTTGAATCGGTTTAGGAATATCATCATTAAGATAAATGTAAGCTGCGGTTCCGACACCAATTAAACTGGTAATAGTGAATGATCCAGCTACCGTTACATTCAACGCTTGCCAGATGGGTAATAACTGCCATTGATACAGTAAAATCGGAACGTGCAGGGCAAACCCCATGGTAACCGTCATGGGTAACACTAACGCCCATAACCCTTCAGGCGATCGCACGGTCATTTGTTTGGGTTTTCCGCCAAAAATGAGGCTAAACTCACGGGTAAGACTAAACGCTGTTAACCCATTCACTAGCAGCATCACCCCTACTAACAGAGGATAACTCAACCAAAGGTTATCGGCCATCTCTGTTAATGTCCAAAAACAGCCCAACGGGGGAAAAGCAACCATTGAGGCTAAGCCAACCAGGAAACATAAGCCAGAAATAGGACGACGAGACCATAAACCGCCATATTGGGTTAAATTTTGGGTAATATTGTTTAAAACAACACCGCCAATACTCATCACCAACAAAGACATGGCGATCGCATAGGTAAACAATAATTTTAACGCCACTGCATCTTGTTGGGTTCCCACGGCGATGAATACCAAACCCATGTATGCACTCACCGAATAAGACAGCGATCGCTTAATATCGATTTGAGCAATAGCGATTAAACTAGCACCAATAGCGGTAATTGAACCTACCCCAATCATAAAGCTAGAAGCTACAGGAGACAAGGATAAAACTGGTTGTATTTTGATCAATACCCATGCACCAGTGGACACGACAATCGTATTCCGTAGGATAGTGGCCGGCATGGGTCCTTCCATGGCCTCATCTAGCCATAAGTGTAAGGGAAATTGAGCGCATTTAGCCAGGGGACCGGCTATTAAAGCCAAACTAAGTAATGTTGCCGTAGTCGGGCCAATAGTAGCGGTTTGCGCCCAGGTAGCCAACTCATTATAATTCCAGGTTCCCGCCAAAGGTAACAAAGCAACCACTCCCATCAGGAGGATTAAGTCTCCTACCCGTTTAGTTAAAAACGCATCTCTAGCCCCAGTTACTACTAATGATTGATTAAACCATAAACCAATCAATAAATAAGTCCCTAATGTGAGAATTTCCAGGACAACGTAACTAAAAAATAGGGAATTACATAGAACAAGTGTTGTCATCCCTGCTTCAAATAGAGCCAGCAAAGAGTAAAATCTTGCCCATCCCCAGTCCATTTCCATATAGCCAATGGCGTAAACCTGTGCTAATAAGTTGAGTCCTGTAATTAACACTAAAGCTGCAATGGTAATGGTAGAAACTTCGATGTCAAAAGTGATGTTTAAATCAGCAGCATGAAGCCAAGAAAAGGATAAATAACTTGCCGGTTTCTCCCAAGTTTCTACTAAAGCAATTAAACTATGAATCAAGGCAATGAAAGTCATCAATAAGTTAACATAACCCGATGGCCTCGGACCGGTTTCCCGAATGATTCCAGGGGACCAGGGTATTGCAAGTATGGCCCCCATTAATGCGTACAAAGGAACTAGCCAAATCGTTTGACTTAAGGCTTCTATCATTTGTATTTTTCGATGATAAGTTTTACATGGATTTACTCATCTCTATTAAAACAGATTCATAGAATTACGTCTATGAGAGACACTATAAAACTGTCTTATGGTTGAGATAAGCAAGTTAAGGGTTTATTCTACACTGGTTTTGTTCAGTGGGATAGTTAGGGAAGAAAATCTAAGGTAAATATTAGCACAATACTTTGAATAAGGTTAACAGTATTCTCCTGTGATGACAATGTTAAACTGATAAATAATTGAATTAATTTTATCTATTATTTCATAAAAATGGGAGTTGAGTTTATGCAAGTAATCACGCGAAAATTTAATGTTAATGAATACCACAAAATGGCAGAAACAGGTATTTTAACCCCAGAAGATAGGGTAGAATTAATCAGAGGAGCAATTATTGCCATGTCACCTATTGGGAGAAAACACGCTGCTGCTGTTAACCGTTTAACGAACTTATTTCCTCCATTACTTGAAAATAAAGCTATTATTAGTGTACAAAATTCTATCAGATTAGATGATTATTCGGAACCTCAACCTGACATTGTTCTTCTAAAACCTCGTTCTGATTTTTATGAAGGTAAAATTCCTGAAGCTGAGGATATTTATCTCTTGATTGAAGTTTCTGATAGTACCATCAAATATGATCAAGAAATTAAATTACCTCTTTATGCTGAAAGTAATATTAATGAAGTTTGGATTGTTAATTTGAATAATAAAACTTTAGAAGTTTATCGACAACCTCAAGATAAAACTTATCTCGAACAACAGAAAAATGTTAAGTCTATTTCTCCCTTAGCTTTTCCTGATATTACTTTAACTATTAATGATATTTTCGGTTAATTATAAATATATTAGGATATTTCTAATTATCCCTTTTATGGTATAAGAACCCTCTTTAGTTATTGTTTCACCATCCCGAGGTTCTATAATTTCTACTTCTAAAGAGTTTAAGTAAGATTCTTTTTCATCCTTGTTAATATTTGAATAAAGTAGTTCTATTAACTTAGTTATATTTTGTTTTAAATCCTCATTACGAGGTAGTTTTATTAAATTATTGATCGTTTCTTCTAACTTAGAAGTCCCAGGTATTTCTATTAAATCATCTATCTTTTTACCTAAATCATTTATTGCTGTTTCTTGTTTTTTAACTTCATATTGAAGTCTAATATATTGTATTAGAATAGCAATACAACCACCTGCTATAGTCGTAATAAAACCATAGATTGATATAGGAATAATCTTTTCTAAAATTTCTAACATAATACTTGTTTTGTTTGACTAAAATTGACGCAGAATAATATATTACAATAAAAGAGTGCCTGTAGCTAAAAACTCAGGCACATCAAAAAAATAACAAATATTTAAGAGTATAACCCATGAGTCAGTCACCCATAAAAGTTACTTACCCCTTAGAAGACATTCTACTACAGATTAACGGGAAATTAGACAAGATTGAGGATAGGTTCGATGATCTTGAGAGAAAGTTTGATGCTAAGTTAGACAAGATTGACGAGAAGTTCGAGTCTAGATTAGATGAAATGGACAAGAAGTTTGAGTCTAAGTTAGACAAGATTGATCAGAAGTTCGAGTCTAAGTTAGATGAAATGGATAGGAAGTTCGAGTCTAAGTTAGACAAGATTGATCAGAAGTTTGAGTCCAAGTTTAGTGAACTTGATAAAAAGTTTGAGTCTAAGTTTGA
Organism: Crocosphaera sp.; assembly: GCA_030066295.1. Lineage (GTDB taxonomy): Bacteria > Cyanobacteriota > Cyanobacteriia > Cyanobacteriales > Microcystaceae > Crocosphaera. The sequence goes on along the minus strand of JASJBX010000031.1, from coordinate 14,942 downwards.
TACACTGCAAACAGAAGTTAAGGAATTGAAAAAAGACGTTAGTGATTTTGAAAGAGAAACTCTCGTTAGTATTGAATCCCTTAAAGGTAATATTAATACCCTTGATGTAGAGGTTAAAGGAATTAATAAACGTTTAGACTCTCAAGAATTCATCAATCGTTCCGTTGCTATTGGCTTTATTGTAGCGTTGCTTACTGGAGTAGTTAAATTATTTTTCCCTAACTTATTAAACTTTCCTCGTTAGGACTTTTGCTTAAAGACTTACTAGATATGATGATTAGAATATTAAAAAGATTCCTCGTTCCTCGGAATGACAGTTAAGCTTGAAAAATAGGTACGGTTGGTGAGTATTTACATCCCACCCCATACCTGTTTTAATCTTTTCAATGTAGCCATCCTTTAAGACGACGGGCAACTTGAGGACGACGTAACTTACGCATCGCTTTACTTTGAATCTGACGAACCCGTTCACGAGACAGGTTAAAAATACCACCTACTTCTTCTAAAGTATGAGGTTGAGACGTACATAACCCATAGCGTAAAGAAATGACATCTTTTTCCCGTTGGGTCAAAACATCACTTAACACCGCCGAAACTTCGTACCGCAACATCCCTTCATTCATTAATTCTTCAGGAAGTTGTAAGTCTTGGTCTTCGAGTAAATCTACTAATTCGGTGTCCTCTCCTTTACCCACCCGATGATTTAAAGACAAAGACTGTCTCCGTAGTTGTAATAACTGACGCAGTTGGGGAGGAGTCATTTCTAACTCATCGGCCAGTTCTTTTTCATTGGGGTTACGCTGTAACTGTTGCTTAAGAACCCGTTGCGCTTTTTTCAGTTTGTTTAACTTTTCTACCACATGTATAGGTAAACGAATCGTTCTCGCATCATTAGCAATGGTCCGAGTAATGGCCTGACGAATCCACCAATAAGCATAAGTAGAGAACTTATAACCCTTATTGGGATCAAATTTTTCGGCTGCGCGATTGAGTCCAATGGCCCCTTCTTGAATTAAATCCAGGAAAGGAACACCGCGATTGAGATAACGTTTGGCAATGGATACCACTAACCGTAAATTAGAACGAATCATCTTCCGTTTAGCAGTCCGTCCCCGATGCAAGCGATGTTCAAACTGTTTTTGCGTCTCAAAACCCATTTTCTGGGCTAATTCCGCTTTACTGGGAGGACGTTGTAATTCTCCTTGTAGCTGTTGTCTGGCCTCTTCGACTTGGACTAAAAATTGAACGTGATGGGCGAGTTCTACCTCTTCTTGGGCATTTAGGAGAGGATAGCGCGACATTTCTTTGAAAAATGCCCCGACCGTATCATCAGAAACCGTTTTCCGATATCCCTCTGGGTATTGATTCCCTAAATCATCAGATAAAGAGGAAATTTCTACCTCAACGGATTGCAATTCACTGTCCGTTTGCTCAAACTCCACTGCTTCGATTGCAGAAGGATTAAATTCTTGGGTTGATTCCGTTTGCATCATTTGTGTCGTATTCATAAGCTGATATTTCCGAGGAGTAAAACCGATTTAACAAGTTCGGGAACAATAGAAGAGGAGACGAGGTCAGCTATGTCAGGAATTATGGATGGTTTGGTGTCAGTTGAACTTAAAAATATTTAAGATTTTTTTAATGATTTGCTAAGGTTCTTCTGAGATACCAATCAATAACCAAACAACGAAAAAAAGACTAATAAAGTACAAAACTGAAATCTTGCTATTTAATTAGCTTGACTATCGCCTCCAGCCTTAACCAATCGGGGTTTAAGGGGACTGGCTGTTTATCAGGCTACCAGAATTACTGGAATGTTTTGTCTATCTAATTACAAAAAGACAACTTTATCAAGTCGAAAAGAAGCTTTTACGATTAAACTATAGAATATTTTTAACATTGGATTATCTCCCTCACACTAGGAATGAATTTTTTGCTCTTGCTACTAACTAACTTATCCGATTCGGGGGGGATTTTTCATCCTTTTTGAGATAAAGTTTTGTTAAGAAACAATCTCAGAGAACCGAACGAAGAAAATTAAAAAAACATAATGCTTGTATATGTTTATACTGTAACTGATTGAAGCAAAAGTTGTGTAGGGATTGCTCATAGTTCTTAACAGTTTGTTAACAAAGTCAGAACTCAGAAGTTATTTTTGAGACAAGGATTTAAGCCTCGCCTCAAAAACGTTTTGCTGTAAAAAGCCAAATTTTAAACTCTATTATCGAGATAAAATAGATAAGCACTTACCCATCAGTTCCTAACCTTAATGACCAACAGCAACCTCCCACAAGAAAGCAGGGTTTCTGAGGAAACTTGTACTTTAGCCGCCATTGACATTGGCACTAACTCAATTCACATGGTAATTGTGGAAATCGATAAAACCTTACCCGCTTTCACCATTGTTTCACGGGAAAAAGATACAGTCCGCTTAGGAGAAAGAGACCCCAAAACAGGTAACTTAACCGAAGTGGCCATCGCCCGTTCTTTAGCTTCTTTAAGGCGATGTAAAGACTTAGCGGACAGTTTTAATGTAGAACATATTGTTGCTGCTGCCACCAGTGCCACCCGAGAAGCCCCCAATGGGTTAGACTTTATTTGGCAAGTGGAAGAAAAAATTGGCATCACCGTCAATTTAATTTCTGGATATGAAGAAGCCCGTCGCATCTATTTAGGGGTGTTATCGGGGATGGATTTTCAAGAAAACCCCCACGTTATCATTGATATTGGGGGCGGTTCAACGGAAATTGTCCTGGCAGATGCCCAAGAACCTCGATTTTTAAGCAGTACCAAAGTCGGGGCGGTTCGTTTAACCAATGAGTTTATTACCACTGACCCCATTGATGAGAAAGAATTGACCTATTTGCGGGCTTATGTGCGAGGACTCCTAGAACGGCCCATTGACCAAATCAAACGTAAACTTAAACCAGGGGAAACCCCACAAGCGGTAGGGACATCAGGAACCATTGAAACCTTAGTCACGATTCATGCTATGCAAACCTTAGGGGAACTGCCCAGTCCCTTACAAGGGTATCAAATGAGTCGTAAAGACTTGAAAGATATGGTCAAAAAATTTGTTGCTTTGACCTACGAAGAACGGGTTCATATCTCAGGAATGTCCGAAAAACGGGCGGAGATTATTGTCGCCGGTGCGGTCATTTTATTAGAAGCCATGACCATGTTGGAGTTGGACAGCATTACTATTTGTGAAAGGGCTTTAAGAGAAGGAATGATTGTTGATTGGATGTTAACCCACGGATTAATTGAAAATCGACTTAGTTTTCAAACGGCAGTTCGTCAAAGAAGTGTCTATAAAATTGCTCGTAAATATCAGGTTGATTTGGGGTATGGGGAAAGAGTTGCTACCTTTGCTGTTAGTCTATTTGAGCAACTTTTCGGCCTACTTCATGACTGGGGAAAAGCAGAACGGGAGTTATTATGGTCAGCCGCTATTTTGCATAATTGTGGTCTCTATATTAGTCATTCGTCCCATCATAAACACTCTTATTATTTGATTCGTAATGCGGAATTGTTGGGCTTTACAGAAATTGAAATCGAAACCATTGCCAATATTGCCCGTTATCACCGTAAAAGTACACCCAAGAAAAAACACGATGCCTACAGTAAATTACCCGATAATTATCGTAAACGGATCAAACATTTAAGTGCCATCTTACGAATTGCTGTGGCTTTAGATCGACGGCAAACAGGGGCAATCAAGGAAATTCATTGCAAATACGATAAAGAATACAAAAAACTCCATTTACATTTGGTTCCCTCTAATCCTCAAGATAATTGTGATTTAGAGTTATGGAATTTGGACTATAAAAAAGTGGTTTTTGAGGAATTATATGACCTCAAAATTGTAGCAACATTAGCATCAAAAGCTCAGCCCTAAATTAAAATTCTTGTTCGTTATTTTACTGACTCAATGCCTTCAAAAAGCTTTGCATACTGGCAAAAATTCCTGACTTTTTGGGTTGGGGTTGATTGGTATTATCTTCTTCACCTTTCAAGGCATTATTGATTAACGTATCTAAGGCTTCTCCCATGGGTTTTTGCCCTTGTTCAGCAATTAACTCGTAACCATCTTCTTTTTCTAAATAAACTAACCAAGGGGAAGGATAAGAACGCAAAACCACCACCCCATCCAAAGGACGAAAATAATAAACAGATTCTAATGTACTAATAAATCGTTCCCGTAGTTGCCTAGCAGCATAACCAATGCCCACAATAGACACATCTTCTAATTGGGGAATGAGGAGAATAACGGGACGATGATCGGCTAAATTACACAATTTTTCCACCGTTTCCACCTCTACCGAAGAGGGACACACCAATAAAAAGGCTTCGTCAGCTTCAGAAATTTTCTGTTCTACGGCAGTAGCCCGACTCCCTAGGTCCGTCACCTGAAACGGGGTTTCTCCCCAGTCTCGTCTAGCTAAAGCTGCGGACCCGGTATCGGGAAAAATCACTTTTAACCCTGATTCTTGGCCTTCAAATAAGGTGGTAAACTCTAAAGCTAGGGGTTGGGCTTGTAGGGCGATTTCTGGGATAATGATTTCTAGGCATATCCGTCCGACTCCTGCTTCCAGGGCAAGTTTGGCTGCTTCTTTGGCTTGGGTTACGGCTTGTTCTAAACTGCTGGGAACTTCTACCATGATGGGGTTCTTAAAGAGCGATCGCTATTATTGTACAAGAGTAAGAGACAATGGAAAATAGACTCTTTGATGGTAACAGTCAAATAACATGATTATTGGTATTTTAGCGATCCTTTCCGCATCTGCAGCAGCCGGCATGAGAATTGCGTTACCTTTATTAATAATTGGCTTACTTCGTAGTGATTTATGGTCGCAAGTTCCCTTGCTTTCTGCTATTCCTCCTCAAGTTTTGATCGGAGTTTTAACCAGTTGGTCACTGTTTGAATTATTTGGGTCAAAAAAGTTACTAGGTCAGCGCATTTTACAGATTATACAATTAGTTTTTAGTCCGTTTGTGGGTGGTTTATTAGCGGTTGCTGTGGTTAAAATGGCTAATCTAGATATGAGTCCTTTATGGTTAATTGGGGTGATTGGGGGATTATTAGCTTTTGTTTTAAAGTTGGTTCAAGTTGGATGGTTTTTTCGCCTACGAGGTTTACCCATCTGGGTGATTTGTATTGAAGATATTATTTGCATTTTATTGGTTTTATTTGCTTTTGATGCGCCGAAAAATGGGGGATTAATTGCTTTAATGTTGTTATGGATAGCCATAAGAAGTTCGACTGCTTGGCGAAAATGGTATGGCCAAAACAGTCAAATTTCTGACAAATAATAGATAAAAAAACTTTAGTTTATCTTCTTCCTTGACCAAATAAAATCTTCTTAGATTCTTCTGTCACTGTTGCTTCTGTTTTTAGATTTTTTGCTATTTCATAAGCTTTTTGAACAGCGGGACGATTCTGTATAGTTTCAAACCATCTTTTCAGATGAGGAAAATCTGCTAAGTTTTGCTTTTGTTGTTGATGGGGAACTATCCAAGGATAAATGGCCATATCTGCAATAGAATAATTCTGTGCAATGTATTCTTTATCCTTTAATTGTTTATCCAAGACACCATAAAGTCGTTCGGTTTCTTTCACGTATCGATTAATCGCATAAGGTATTTTTTCGGGAGCATACTGACAAAAATGATGGTTTTGACCTAACATGGGTCCAAGTCCTCCCATTTGCCAAAATAGCCACTGCATAATCTCCATTTCACCCCGTATATCAGTGGGTAAAAACTGCTTTATTTTCTTGGCTAAATATAATAGAATTGCCCCCGATTCAAACATACTAATAGTTTCACCCCCATCGGTTGGCGAATGGTCAACAATAGCAGGAATCCGATTATTAGGAGAAATTTGCAGAAATTCGGGATCAAACTGTTCTCCTTTACCAATATTAATCAATTTAATATCATAATCGAGTTGAGCTTCTTCTAGAAAAATGGTAATTTTATGTCCGTTGGGGGTTGTCCAATAGTAGAGATCAATCATAATAATTTCTTTTTTGCTATACACTGGATATCATACCTTATTCCTTAGCCGTTTAGGTAATAATATGCAAAATTCACTCAATTTTTCTGACCATAACTACCCTATTATTGATGAATTAGGACGAAACCGAGAAGGGGGACAAATTAGTTATGTCAAACCCGAAAATATTTTAATTAATCAGAATTTGAACGCCTATTTAATTGATTTTGGTTTAGCCAAAATCAATTAAATAGGAGATTATGAATCATCGAAAACCTATTTAACTCAGTTTTTAGACATTTATCAACGAGAAGATGGATGGAGAAATAATGCCATTGAAGTATTAAAGAGAATGAAGCAATAGATATCTTTCAGGTATTTATCATAAAATTCTCATCTTATTTTAATGTCATTCTCAGTTTGGTTTCATTAACGGAACTCTATACTAGATTTTCAAAGGATTACATTAATTTATAATCCTACAATTTTGATAAAGAATAAGAGGTTCTAGCTATGCAGACTCAGCTATCTAACACTAAAATTTTAACCTATTCTCTTTGGGGGTTACGTCTTCTCTTAGTTGGTATTTTCCTCTATCATGGACTACCTAAAGCGATTTTTTGGTCAATGGCAACGGAAAAATTTATCGGTTTTGGCCTTCCTGGTTTCCTGGGACCAATCACAGGGATAGCAGAAGTTATTGCCAGTGTTTTGTTATTATTTGGACGTTTTTGGCGGGCTTCTAATTTAGTATTATTATTTATCATTGCTGGTGCCATAGTAACGGTACAACTGCCTAACTTTATCGAAGATGCTAAAAAAGTAGCCGGTTTAGAAAGAGATTTATTAATTTTAGTCGGACATTTAATCTTATTAGCTGCTTATCCGTCTGGAGTCTTAAATAAATCAACTAATGCTCAAGTTACTGCTCAAAAAGAAGTGTTTAACCCTAAATCTCCTTTTTAATCTCTTTATGTATATAAATTGAACTTACTTTCTCTAGTTTTTTTGGATGATTATGGACTTAAACTTGACTTGAACTCAAACTTTATCAGGTGAAGATACTTTACCTGGATTTATATTAGATTTAAGTGATATTTTGCAATCAATAATTTGAAAATCTATCTAACTTTAATCATCGTTTTTAGTAATTAAAGATGCTGCTTGTAAGCCAAAATAGCAGTCATTAATGTCCAAGTTCCAGCAGCAGCTACATTAATACGATGGGATAATTCTCTAGATAATAAATAATTCATTTCTTTTTCACTCATTGTATCTTTATTTTTCATTATTTCCTGAGTAACATTATCCAAAAGATACCAATCTAAAAGAGTATGATAGGTAAATAAGACAAAAGATGGTAAGCTAATTATTAAAGCAGAAATACCAAACATTAATCGAATTCTTCTATTTAGTTTCATCCGTTTTTATTGATGAGTGTCTTAATAATTACTTTTATCAGGATTTGTGTTAGATTTAAAGGAAATTTTGGATGGTTAATTTTTTTATTTATTGAGTTATACTCCTGCTTGGAAAATTTGCTTTGCTGTTAGGGTTAATTCAGGAAATATAACAGATTCAATTATATCATCCTCTCTAAACTTTTTCCCTTGATATTCATCATCAATTAACTGATAAATTGTAATAGTAGGCCGTTTTTGGGAACCAATATAACGCTTACCTCCTAATCCAAGATAATCAATAATCCAATATTCACCAATTCCCAAAGCTTCATAATCAATTAATTTATGTCCATAATCATCTCGCCAGTTAGAACTAACAACCTCAAGAACTAGGGGAATAGAAGCTCCTTTACTAATCGTAGAATATTTTTCCCATAAAGGTTCATTAATTATGGATTGACGATTAACAATAACAATATCTGGTTTATATGCAGTGTTTGGGTTAAGCGGTTTAATTGTACAGGTTCTAGGTAAAAAATAAGAAAGTTTTTGGCGACGAATTTCTAGATTGAATTCTGCTACAACAAAAGCAATAATTTCTTCATGTTTTCCTGATGGATTCACTTCCACTATCTCCCCATTAATTAATTCATAAATTCCTCCATCTTCTGGATAGCAGTTAATAAAATCTTCAAACGTTAAAAGCTTAGATTTAGTTTGGAACATATTTTATTTAAAAATTAATTCTAGATTTATATAGTTATTTAAAATGCTTTTTGGAAAAGTTTTAGAGACTCTAATTGTTGATTTTGTTCTTGTAATTGTGTAGCGATAGAATTACAAACAATATCACATAAAAGAAAAACTAAAGGATTGGCGATCGCATAAAAAACATTCACCCCTTCTTGACTTCTCGTCACAATTCCTGCTTGGGTTAATACTTTCAAATGTTTGGATACATTCGCTTGTCCTAACCCCGTAATTTCGATGATTTGAGAAACATTTTTTTCCCCATTTTTTAACGCACAAATAATCTGTAAACGACTCATTTCTGATAATACTTTGAAAAAATCAGCAATCATACTTAACACAGCCGGAGGTAGGTTAGAAATCTCGTCATTTCCTAACAATGTTGTCTCAGTGGAATATTGAGAGGCGGTTATTTTTGGCATATTGTTATACAGGTAACAAACTATCCGTACATATTATGATTTTTAATTATAGCTTAATTAATGCTAAGTTCCTATATTACTAAATAGTTGTAAATTAAGGGAAGTCAAAGAAACCCCCATCCTCACAGCAATTCAGACTACAATGAAAAGACGATACATAGGAAATCAACAATGGAATTAGAAGAATTATTGAGTAAATATAGTCTAGGAAGCAGAAAATATCATAATATTGTTCTCAGAGAAGCAGATTTAATCGATATTAATTTGTCAGGTGTGGATTTTCAAGGGGGAGATTTACGTCAATCTCGACTAGGAAAAAGTATTTTTTGTCAAGCAATCTTAAAAAAAGTTAATCTTAGCGAGTCTATTCTCTGGGGAACCGACTTGAGGGATGCAGACTTATCCGAGGCAATATTAAGAGACGCGGATCTCAGTGGGGCAAAATTGATTGATGCTAACCTCACGGATGCTTATTTAAGCAAAGCTAGTTTATGCGGGGCAAACTTAACAGGGGCAGTCCTATTAAGGGCCATTTTATACGAAGTTGATCTGCGTCCAACGTCTGAGAGAAGAACCAATTTAGGACAAGCAAATTTAACTCAAGCAGACCTATGTTATGCCAATTTAAGTTCAGCTTTATTATACCAAGCTAATTTATCAGGGGCAAGATTATGTCGTGCTAAATTAACTCAAGAACCCTATCGATCGCCTTTTCCCACTGATTTAACCGAAGCCAATTTACAAGGGGCTGATTTGAGCTATGCTGACCTAAGTAATGCTATTTTAGTTAATAGTAATTTAAGGGAGGCAGACTTGACAGGAACTATCTTAACTAATGCTGATTTACGAGGGGCAATAATGCCAGATGGTGATATCTATAAGTGAATCTATAAATAAGATAAATTTTTAACTATACTTTTTGGGGTTACGTCTAGGATATGAGAGTCGTTATAGAGGAATAATTATCCACTAATCTGATGATTTCTTTTATTTTAGCTCAAGCTCAACAACCTTCACCAGAAGATGTGGCAGCTATCGAAGCGATTAGTAATCTTATTTCATTAATTTCCTACTTTCTGGGAGCTTTTTTATGTTGGAAAGTTTATGAAAAGTGTGGGGTAGAAAATGCTTGGTTTGCTTGGATTCCCATTCTTGGTTTATATGTTAATTTTCAAGCAGGGGATGAAGAACAGCCTCTTCTCTGGACAATTTTAATGTTTATTCCTTGTATTAATATTGTCTCAATTATTAAGTTACTTATTGCCTGGATCAGAATTTTCCAGAAACTGGGAAAATCCCCTTGGTTATTGTTACTTGCTCTCATTCCTTGTGTTTGGTTTATCCTCTTAGGTTATCTAGCTTTTGGATAATTTAAAAAGAGATTAGTGTTCAATAGAGACTGAAGAAGCTTATGATAAAATTAAAATATAGAAAAGTTATCTTTTTGATTCTTATTGCTATGTTAGCAGGGGGATCAATGGCTGCTTATTCCCAATCAGAAGCCAACTTTTTTATCAAAACAATTCAGCTAATTATCTTTCAACAGTTAACGACGGTTATTATTTACTTAACTTGCTTTGGTGAAGACCTATTTAGCCGTCGACAGTCAACAAAATATAAATAAATGTTATCCAAAAAACGAGGATTATCTGATCATTTATCTCCCCAAGAAAAAAATCAAAAGATTATTCAGTTATTCTTGTTATGTTTACCTATTTTAGTCAGCTTCTTAAGTAATTTTGACATACAAATTTCATTGCCAGGATGTCCTTTACTCCATTATTTAGGCATTCCTTGTCCTGGATGGGGACTGACTCGATCTTTTCAAGCGATCGCCCAAGGAAATGTTTTAAAAGCAATCAATTTTCACTTATTTGGGCCAATTCTTTTTATTGCTTTTTTAAGCCTAATCTTCCAGTTAATCTCTGAAATTCTTAAACAGAAACACATTTCAAATGCTTATACAAAAATCATAAACAACCCAACCTATCAAACGACTTTTTTACTGATGGTATTTGGTTATCATGGAACCAGACTATACCACCTCTGGAAAACAGGGGAACTATCTTATGGTTTTGTTAATTCTCCTCTGGTAGAATGGGGTTCAACCCTTAACTGGTCACCGCTAAAAAATTTGTTGTATAATTGAAGATTGCGGTCAAAAATCAAAAAAAGGAACAGGAAATCATGGCAAAACGAGTTCAAGTGGTATTGAATGAATCCATTAATAAATTAGGAAAAAACGGCGATTTAGTAGAAGTTGCTCCAGGGTACGCTAGAAATTATTTACTTCCTCAAAAATTAGCGACCCTTGCTACTGCTGGTATCCTCAAACAAGTCGAACAACGCAGAGAGAAAGAGAGACAAAAACTTTTAGCCGAGAAACAGCAAGCAGAAGCGCAAAAAACAGCCCTCGAAACCATCAAACGCTTTACCATTCGGAAAGAAGTTGGGGAAGGAGAATCCATTTTCGGAACCGTTACCACCTCAGAAGTCGCTGAAGCGATTCAAGCAGCAACCAACCAAGAAGTTGATCGTCGTGGTATTACTGTCCCTGACATTAATAAGACTGGTTTCTACGAAGCAACCGTTAAACTACATCCAGACGTTACTGCAACCATTGAGATTCAAGTTGCACCACTCTAAGTCATCAAATAAAAAAGAATCCCCACCTATAACCGAAGATCGAGTTGACAGAGTGTTCTAATTATACTGATTCAATTAATGGTTTAGGGAGACTGAGAACCCCAACTTTCGCTTAAGCAAGTTGGGGTAATTTTTGGTGTGAACGATATCACACATAAGTTAGATTATATTTTCCGTCATCAATAATTATTTCTAGTCTTTGTACGTTTGGTCTCAGTAAAATCAAGGAAACCTATACGTATTTTTAGGGATATTTTTTTGATCACCAATTTATTCTTTTAGTATAAATAACGATTTTTTAAAAATAACAAGACAAACTTTTTTTGTTGCAATATAATGGGCTTTAAAAGTAGCATTTGTCGGGTTTTTGCTGATGATAGTCTGCTATGAAATCGATAAAACTTTTTGCCTGGGAATTAATTTTTTCAAGCCAATTCTTTATATTTTGTATTAAGCAAAATTTGTTCTAATGATAAAAAAGGGTATAGAAAATGTCAAAAAAAACATTTATATCGAAAATTTTTAAACCAATTCCGCCCATAATATCTTTGACAATTGTTGGTTTAACATCTATGCCAGCCTCAGCCGCTGAATTAATTAAACCTTTTGAAATGTTAAACATTGATGCTAATGCGATCGATTCATCAGAAATTACATCAATAAATCCCCCATCACCACCATTTTCTAATGGAGGAAATCCTAATTCACCTAGTTCCAATAATGGTGGTGGTGGTGGTGGCGGCGGCGGTGGTGGTACTAGGAGTAATCGTCGTAGTGGTAGTAGTGGTGGTTCTTCCTCTTCTGATGGCAACAACGACGTAATCTCATCGGGTTCTGGTACAGGTTCTAGTAGCAGTTCTGGGGATTTAACACCACAAAATAGTGAAGTTGATGATTTACTAACAATGGCCTCAATGCTACAAGTAACGGGTACGGGAACGGGAACGGGTACGGGAACGGGTACGGGAACGGGTACGGGAACGGGTACGGGAACGGGTACGGGAACGGGTACGGTAACCCCCAGTTCTACCACCATCCCTGAACCCACATCTGTCATGGCTTTAGCTATCCTCGGATTAGTTGGGGTGTTAGCTAAAAACAATCGGCATAACCGTTTATAATTATCAAAAGTCTTCTTTTTCAAGAAGACTTTTTAGGTCACTTAATCTTGCGATACATGGATATTCTATGTTACAATGGGCAATTGTGTCGAAATTTTATATATAGTTATGCCTAAACTAAAAACGCGCAAAGCTGCCGCTAAGCGTTTTCGAGTAACAGGAAGCGGTAAGAAGATTGTTCGGCGAAAAGCCATGAAAAATCACTTATTAAATCATAAAAGTGCTGAAAGGAAGCGTCGTCGCTTGTCTAACACAGCATTAGTCAGCGAACAAGACGAACCGAATGTTCGCTTAATGTTACCTTACATCTAAAATCAACTCGCTCACCTAAGTACATTAACATAGAAAGAGAGTAACTATGACCAGGGTAAAACGGGGCAATGTTGCCCGCAAACGCCGTAAGAAAATCCTTAAGCTGGCTAAAGGGTTTAGAGGAAGCCACTCTCGGTTATTCCGTACCGCCAACCAGCAGGTAATGAAAGCATTGCGTAATGCTTACCGCGATCGCCGTAAACGGAAACGGGATTTTCGTCGCTTGTGGATCACTCGGATCAATGCTGCTGCTAGAGCAAACGGCATGAGTTATAGTCAATTAATTGGTCAAATGAAAAAGGCCAATATTGAGATCAACCGTAAGATGTTAGCACAATTAGCAATTCTTGATCCTCAAGCCTTTGCCAAGGTGGTAGAAACTGCCAGTGCAGCCAAATAATGGATAATTGATAATGGATAATTGATAGTTCATTATCAATTATTCATCAGAAAATTTTAGACAACTCATGGGACAATGGAAAAGGCGATTGTAGTAGGCCAAGCATGAGTCAGCAACCTAAAATTATTGTCTTAGATGATGATCCAACCGGTTCCCAAACAGTACATAGTTGTTTACTGTTAATGCAGTGGGACGTAGAGACGTTACGATTGGGGTTAAGGGATGAAGTTCCCATCTTTTTCGTTTTGACCAATACAAGGGCGTTAAACCCACAAAAAGCAGCAGAAGTTACCAGAGAAGTTTGTCATAACCTCAAAATTGCCCTCGAAGCAGAAAAGATCCAAGATTTCTTGATTGTTAGTCGTTCCGATTCTACTCTGAGGGGTCATTATCCCATAGAAACCGATGTCATTGCCGAAGAATTAGGTGGTTTTGACGCACATTTCTTGATTCCTGCCTTTTTTGAAGGGGGAAGACAAACCCTTGATAGTGTCCATTATTTGAACATTGAGGGTAAACTAACCCCAGTTCATGAAACAGAGTTTGCTAAAGATTCTGTGTTTGCCTATCACTATAGTTATCTACCAGACTATGTGGAAGAAAAGACCAAAGGAAGGATTAAAGCGACAGACGTTGAACGGTTTTTATTAGTAGATATTCGACAAGGTAGCTTAGAAAGATTGATGCAGCTACAAGAAAATCATTGTGGAGTGGTTGACGGAGAAAAACAGGAAGATTTAGATAAGTTCGCCGAGGATTTATTAACCGCAGCAGCGTCAGGCAAACGGTTTTTATTCCGCAGTGCTGCTAGTATTTTAACTTCTTTAGCCCAACTGGGTCAACAACCTATCGCAGCAGAAGCAATGGCCGAATATAAACCCACGGATAAACCTGGGGTTGTATTAGTGGGTTCTCATGTGAAGAAAACCAGCCAACAATTACAGGATTTATTAACGCAATCAGATGTGGTAGGAATAGAGGTTGATGTTAAACAATTGCGAGATCATCCTGATCAGAAAGATGAGTTATTAAACAGTATTTTAGAACAGGTTAAAAAGGTTCACGGAGAGGGTAAAACCCCTGTGGTTTATACCAGCAGAGAAGAATTGACCTTTGAAACTGTGCAGAAAAGACTAGATTTTGGAGTTGCTGTTTCCTCTTTATTAATGGAAGTGGTTCAAGGGTTACCCCGTGATATTAGCTTTTTAATTAGTAAAGGAGGAATTACTTCCAATGATGTCTTAAGTACCGGTTTGCAGTTGCAAGCAGTACGTTTGTTAGGACAAGTTTTAGCCGGCTGTTCAATGGTAAGAACGGAAAAAGATCATCCTTTATTTCCTAATTTACCCGTGGTTTTATTCCCTGGAAATGTAGGGAATGTTCAGGGATTAAGCACTGTTTATTCTCGCTTGAGAAAAGGGTAGTTGAATTGAAAGGATTAATAAGAATATTCTTTCACAATCAGGGGAGAAATTTGTTATGCTTTTGTCCTATTGTTTTTGATGATTAGCGATTTGGTAGCTCATTAACTTTCTCCCCAAAGAAAAAGACAATAAAAATCGTTTCATCTGATATTTTGTGAAGATGGAATGTAACCAAGGATGTTTACTGAGAAAGATGACCGTACCATTGACGGCTACATAACAAAAATCAAACTTGTTATTCCATATCGTCTGAAACTTACTCTTAATATGCCAAAAACTTTGATCGCGATTACCGGCACTGAGATGAGTAAGAGAAAAATCAATAACATAACATAAATAGGGTTTGCTGAATAAGTTACTCAAAAATTTATGCCACTTTTGACCAAGAATTTCCTGACAAATCAATAAGTTTCAGCACAGAAAAATCTTTTAAACTATAATCAAAATTAATGAGAAGCTGATTAGT
>JASJBX010000202.1 GCA_030066295.1 Crocosphaera sp. | reverse complement strand
TCTACTAGAACTCATGTTTGTCCTCACTGTAATTATGTCGAAGACAGAGACATCAACGCAGGAAAGAATATCTTGCAAAAAGGATTAAGTAGGTTGGGGCGCAGCCAAACATACGCTTCAGGAGAGATTCCCTCTTGGTTGGTTGGAGAAATCCTGCTGGCTAACGGAAACTCGTCGAATGAAGAATCCCCTCGCCTTTAGGCAGGGGCGAACGTCAACTTAACTAGAATATTGATACACCTAATTGAAAACTGCTATGAACATTCGTATCGGTAACGGTTATGATATTCATCGTTTAGTCCCCGACAGACCCTTAATTTTAGGGGGGGTAGACATTCCCCATTCGTTAGGGTTATTGGGCCACAGCGATGCTGATGCTCTCACCCATGCCATTATGGATGCGATGTTAGGATCTTTGAGTTTAGGGGATATTGGTCATTATTTTCCCCCTTCGGACCCCCAATGGTCAGGGGCCGACAGTTTATTATTGTTACAACAAGTAGACCAGCTAATTCGAGCGCGGGGTTGGCACGTTGGTAACATTGATGCGGTGATCGTCGCGGAAAAACCCAAAATGAAACCCCACCTCTCGGCCATGCAGGAAAAACTGGCTGATGTTCTTCATGTTGATCACGATCAGGTGGGGATCAAAGCAACCACCAATGAAAAACTCGGCCCGGTGGGACGAGAAGAAGGTATTGCTGTTTATGCGGTGGTTCTGTTGTTTAGGGGGTGAAATGCTTAGTTAATAAGTCCTCGACTTCACGGGGTTTAACCTGGCAGTAACGGGCTTTATGGGGCATAATTACCATGTTAGGACCCTTTTTGCACTGTTTTAAACAGCCTGTTAACTTAATCTTCACGCGATCGCTCAATCCTTGTTGTTCGACCTGTTGTTCTAACCGTTGACAAACACTTTGTCCCCCTCGTTTCCAACAACTGGATTTTTGACAGACTAAAATTTTTCCTACGGAGGATGATTCCGTTGCCGATAAAACGACCGCACAGGGGGTGTCAGGAGTTGCTGACAATTTCACGGTGCTGGCTTCTAGTTCAAAAAATCCCTTCTTTTTCTTAAATTCTCGATTTCCTGTTACTTCTAACCAGGTTCCGGGAATCAGATTGAGGTCGATTTCTGAACGGAGTTTTTTGGGAATTTTCAGCCAATATTCTTTATCTTCGACTTTCATCCGTAGATATTTGAGTTTGTCATCCTTCTTAATGACAAAACTTTCTAGTTGACCGATGAGACGGAATTGTGACAGGGTAGTAGTTTTTGACATAATTTTTTATTTAGAATTTTGTTAACTGATAATTTAACGCTTGTTAAGATTCCAACAATCTTTGAGCCAATCGATTAATTCTTGACGAGAGGCCGAATATTGTTTAGTCACACTCCACAGTTGGATGATGGCCATGGGGCTGGATGCCTCCGCCTGTAAAGGTTTGTGAGTTTCACAACAGCAAGGAATATCTAATTCCTGAAGACGATGATAGACAATCCAGCGATCGCACCAATCGACTTGGACAACTTGCCTGGGTTCGAGAGGGAGATTAGTTAAATTCATGGACTCAAGCAATTGAGGATAATTGTCATTGTTTCTTCACCTAGTGTACCAGATAAATGAAAGTTATTCGCAATTGTTTGCAAAAAAAATTCCAGCTTAAGCCAGGGGAGAAGCCATCAGAGACTTCTCTTAGCTAGGGTTGGTCAAAGTTAAATCTTTTTAGGTGATTTTAGAAACACTTGATAAACTATTGCTAAAATGAGTTATTTTAATGATAGAAGTGTCGTTAAAAAGGGAACTACAGACATGGCAACTGCTCAAGGCTTACTCCGTGCTTATGGTGAAGTAGGGGAAAACCCAGTCTTGCTAGACAAGAGTGTAACCACTCCTGTTTGCGAAGGATTAAACCTACTCATCGCCAACTTCCAAGCACTGTTCTTACAGTATGAAAAACACCATTTTGTGGTAGAAGGCTCTGAATTTTACTCTTTACACGAATATTTCAGTGAAAGTTACGAAGAAGTTCGCGGTCATGTTCATGACTTAGCTGAACGCTTGAATGGGTTAGGTGGTATTCCCGTCGCCAGCTTTACTGAACTCGCTAGACTCTGCGAATTTACCCCTGAAGAAGATGGTATGTATGACTGTCGTAAGATGGTTGAGCATGACTTAGAAGCAGAACAAGTCATTATTGGAATATTACGGAGACAAGCTGCTCAAGCGGAAAGCATGGGAGATAGAGCAACCCGTTATCAACTAGAACAGATTTTACTCGAAACCGAAGAGCGTGCTTATCATTTAGACCATTTCTTAACCCACGATAGCTTAACCGTTGCTTTTGTTGGTAATGGTAACTAGATTTTTCACCATCCTAATATAACTTAAGTTTAGCTAGTGATTGCTGTGAGTCACTAGCTCTTTTGTTAAATATTCTCATTTAAACTTTAAGCAGCCTCTAACCCTTTTGTGCTACAATTTTTGAAGATTTTGCCATCGAGTCGGCACAAGCCACCTCAAAAGCGATTATTAAGGAAGTTCCATGACAACAAAAAGTAATTACGGTGCAGAACAAATACAAGTTCTTGAAGGGTTAGAACCGGTCCGCAAGCGTCCAGGGATGTACATTGGAACCACCGGGCCCAGGGGACTGCATCACCTAGTCTACGAAGTCGTGGATAATTCCATTGATGAGGCTTTGGCTGGCTATTGCACCCATATCGAAATCGATATCAACGCCGATGGTTCCGTAACCGTAACGGACGATGGCCGGGGTATTCCTACAGATGTTCATCCTACCACGGGTAAGTCTGCTTTAGAAACGGTCATGACCGTGCTTCATGCTGGGGGAAAATTTGGAGGAGGTGGTTATAAGGTGTCAGGGGGGTTACACGGTGTGGGGATTTCCGTGGTTAACGCCTTATCCGAGTGGGTGGTGGTTAAAGTTTGGCGTAATGAGACTGTACATACCCAACGTTACGAACGGGGAATTCCTATCAGTTCATTACAAAAAGAACCAGACAAGAAACACTCAACTGGCACCTCGGTTTCCTTCCTACCGGATAAGTTAATCTTTACAGTGGGAACCGAGTTTGACTATAGCACGTTGGCTGGGAGGTTAAAGGAATTAGCCTATCTCAATGCAGGGGTAAAAATAACCTTTACCGATAACAGAAAAGAAGACCCCTATAGTGAAACCTATTGTTATGAAGGGGGAATTAAAGAATATGTCACTTATATGTGTCGAGATAAAGATCCCTTACATCAAGATATTATTTACGTTTCAGGGGAAAAAAACGGCACACAAGTAGAAGTTGCTTTACTCTGGTGTGTGGATGCTTACAGTGATAACTTGTTAGGATTTGCCAATAACATTCGGACTATTGATGGAGGAACCCATTTAGAAGGGTTGAAAACTGTCCTCACTCGAACCATGAATAATGTTGCCAGAAAGCGCAACAAATTAAAAGATAATGATTCCAACTTAGGGGGTGAAAACGTCCGAGAAGGGTTAACTGGGGTGATTTCTGTTAAGGTTCCTGAACCAGAATTTGAAGGGCAAACAAAAACTAAATTAGGGAATACAGAAGTCAGAGGAATTGTAGACTCTTTGGTAGGAGAAGTATTAACCGAATACCTAGAATTTAATCCCCATGTTGCTGATAGTATTATTGAAAAAGCAGTCCAAGCTTTTAAAGCAGCAGAAGCAGCCAGACGGGCCCGGGAATTAGTGCGTCGTAAGTCAGTTTTAGAGTCTTCTCCCTTACCTGGAAAATTAGCCGACTGTAGTACCAGAGATCCCGAAGAATCAGAGATTTTCTTAGTAGAAGGAGACTCAGCCGGCGGTTCAGCCAAACAGGGCAGAGATCGACGGTTTCAAGCTATTTTACCCCTTAGAGGTAAGATTATTAATATCGAGAAAACCGATGATGCGAAGATATATAAAAATAATGAAATTCAATCCTTAATTACTGCTTTGGGGTTAGGGATCAAAGGGGAAGAGTTTGACTCGACACAATTGCGCTATCATCGGATCGTAATTATGACCGATGCTGATGTGGATGGGGCCCATATCCGCACGTTATTGTTGACCTTTTTCTATCGGTATCAAAGGGCATTAGTTGATCAGGGTTATGTGTATATTGCCTGTCCTCCTTTATACAAAGTAGAGAGGGGCCGTAATCATGTTTATTGTTACAATGAACGACAATTACAAGAGCATATTAACAGTTTACCCACCAATGCTAATTATACGATTCAACGGTTTAAAGGGTTAGGAGAAATGATGCCCACTCAACTATGGGACACCACCATGAACCCAGAAACTCGCCGGATGAAACAGGTGGAAATAGAAGACGCAGCCGAAGCAGATCGTATTTTTACTATTTTAATGGGCGATCGGGTTGCCCCACGACGGGAGTTTATCGAAACCTATGGACCGAAGTTGGATCTCAATGATTTAGATATTTAAGGATGTAGAAGAAGAAAGAGGTGAGATCATGCTCATCTCTTTTGGTTAGTTAATGATTAATTTTTTTAAGATATCTTGGTGCATAAAAGCGCGATCAGTTAAAGATTGAATACGATCTTTAAGCAACGGTTCCCCATTCACAAAATATTCTAACCAAGCGGTACTAATAACATTGGGATCGGTGGGAAGTTTGCCTAGGTCCCATCCAGGAATTTCGATTTCTTCCATCAAATAGTTCACTTTGGGGTCATAACTGAGGGCGAAACATTTACACTCTTCAGAAGCAGCCATAATTAAACTATGCAAACGCATTCCAATGGTCATGTCTACCCCTCTAAAAACCCCTTTTAATTCTCTGGGATTTTCTAGTTGAATAATTTTGTAAGGTCCGGCTAGTTGTTGGGCAATAGAACGGGCAATTTCTAAATCTTGAGATGCTTGGAAAGGAACCAGTAGGAGACAGGTATGGGTTGCCTTTTGAAAATCAATTAAAGCTTGAGTTAATATTTTTAACCGTTGGGGGGTTAAGAGGGGATGACTCCTTAAATTTACCGCCACTTTAGGCGCCGGTAAATCCGCTAACCCTGACACCGATTTAGCCGTTAACCCCCAGACCGGATCGGGGGCAATGAGGGGATTAAGATGCCATTGTGACAATAATTCTGCTGACTTATAATCCCTGACACTAATGGCAGTACAACCCAATAAAACTTGACGGGTTAACCAACGGGTAAACGGATTATTTAACGGGCCAATTCCTTGCGCCCAAGCAATGGTTTTTAAGCCTTGTTGTTGGGCTAACGCCATCAACCCTGCATAATAAATGGGACTGGCTAAACTGGTCACATCCTGCATTAAACTACCCCCACCCCAGATCAACACATCAGAGGTTCGTAGGGCTTCTAAAATAGCCAATCCAGAACGATTATGACAGGTTTGTACCCCATATTGTTCGTAGGTTTTACGGGGGTTTCCTGAGAGGACAAGGGGTTCAATTTGAGAGGGTAACATCTGCAACAAGGACATCAATAAGGCTTCATCTCCGCCGTTCCCTTTGCCGTAATAACCACTAATGACTGCCCGCATTTTCATCTCTCAATTGGCCAAATAAGCTTAGTATACAGATAAGCGATGGTTTCCACAATCACGGACTTGAACCCTCGACTGGTTTTCCATCAAGGTTCAGAGGAGGGAGGAGAAAAGGCGATCGCCCCCATTTCGCTCTCTGGTGCCAAAATCGTTTTAAACCCCAAAATTTTTGGGGAGGAAGTTGGGAAAATAGTATGATTTATTGATTAGGAAACAGAGGCAGATCGCTGTTGTTCTAGGTAGGTAAATACGGATTTATCTCCAATATCAGGGATTAAGGGTTGAAAGGATTTCCGTAGGGCGAAAATAATGAATAACCCTGTCCAGATTCCCAGTAAAGCTTGTTCAACGCCCACCGATAAAACACCCAATAAGTGACCTAATAAAAGCATAGGAACTAAGGGAGTTAATAATTTTGTTTCCAGGCGATTAAAACAAAAGGCCTCCTTAAAATAAATCCCTGTCAAAGCAACAAACGTAAATCCGATTCCCAGTAGAGTAAGAGGATTCTCGTAAATACATAAAGCTAATGGGTTTTGACAGGATAGAGTCAGAATTATGGCGGTGAGGGTTCCAATTCCCCAACAAACTTGTAAGAAACGATGGAGAGGGATCAAGTAAATATGAATAGTTATTAAGCTAATGCCCAAACCAAGACAAAATAAGGTAAATAAAGGAGTGAGTAAGGTTAGGGTCAAGGAAGTCGCTCCTCTTGCTAAAATCAAGCCACTTCCTAAAGCAAAACTCAAGGCGGATAACCCTAACCCGATGCGATAAATTTTTACCCCTTTTAGGTCTTCTGAAGTAATGGTATATTGTCCAAATTGACCTTCATAAACTGTCAAGGGTTCCGATGTTGTCTTCATGATGATTGCTTGGGTTCATTAACGATTAAATTGTATCGTTTTTTTGCAGAAAAAAACGGTGTTTTTCTTTAATTATAAAATTCCCCTTAAATTTTAACAGGATAGTCGATTGTTTGAGCTAATATTATGTTTTAAAAAAAAGAAAACTTATTGATAAAATTCGCAACAAATAGCCAATTGTAAAATAATGCTATGATTGTCAGCTTTGAACATAATTAAAGAGCTACAATAGTTATTGTAGTAAGTAAGGTGCTAGGCAGAGAGAAACAATTTAGCGACCGATAAAGTGTGGTGTGAGGTAGTGAAAGTCCCATAAACTAATCTAGTTTAGGGCAAATTAAATACTACAGCAGTTTGTTATTAAAACACTGCTCCTTACACTCTTTGGAGGTCAAAATGGTTAACAATTCAGCTAAGTTTATCGCTTTAGGTACAGTAGCAACCGTTGGTGTACTTGGTTTAGTTTCAAAAGCACAGGCTCAACATTTCGTCTATCCTCAAGACATTGAAAAAGAGGAAATGATTTCTTATGTTGACTGGGAAAGCAATCCTGGACCCTACGCTTTTGAACGCAAGATCCAGAAAGTTGTGTTTGAATGTATCCCCCAAGCAGACGGCACTTATGCCACCGAGGAACGGGTAGTAGAAATTACCTTTAATCCTGCAAAAGCTGCGCCTGTCGGTAGCACTTTCGATCCTCACAACCCCTATAGTGGTGGTGTTTATTCCCGTGAGGATGTTTCTTCCCAATACATCGCATTGGGTGAGTTAACTGGACAACCCATGATTCTCTGGAGTGAAGATGTTCCCTCTAGCAATCCCGAAGGGTTATATACTCCCGAAAGTCGTTGTCAAACCGTTAGTGCGCGCTTAACCAATCTCGCCTATGCCTTTGGTGAAACTACTCCTGTAGGTGTTGCTCAAGCATTCACTGAAAGAATGGCTACTGGTGTCGTGAACGGGGAAAGAGTTATCTTTATCTCCTACGATCCCGAAAACGTTTCTACCGAAAATGTAGTCTTAACCTTAAGACCTGAAAATGGCGCTACATTCGCAGAATCTCAAAGAACCTTGGCTCAGTTCAACAATTCTCTTTCCCCCGCTATTGGTGGTTTAGAAGAAGATCCTGCCAAGCTTCCTCCCATTCAAGAGTAGATTATACCAACAGGGAAAGACGTTCAACATCTTTGTATTCTTTCCCTTTTCTCTAGAGAGTTAGTACGTTACTACTCTCTATTTTTTTGTCTACAAATAATAAAACTTGCAACTAATCTGAGAATTACGTTAAATTTAGTTAAGTTGGGTCTGCAATTTCAGCAGAACTCCCGTATTTATAACTAAACTCTTGACAAAAAGAATATTTTATGTTAAGAAAACCAAATTCACTCACCTAAGAGAAAACTTAACCTATGAAAATATCTTGGAGAACCCTATTACTCTGGACATTACCACTATTGGTGGTGGGATTTTTCCTCTGGCAAGGAGCTTTCCCCGCAACATCAACTCCCATGGGAAACAACACAGCTAACACCCGTATGACCTACGGGCGTTTCTTAGAATATTTAGATGCCGGTCGTATTCTCAGTGTTGACCTTTATGAAGGAGGTCGCACCGCTATTGTTGAAGCAGTTGACCCGGAAATTCAAGACCGTGTACAACGCTCAAGGGTTGATCTTCCCATGAACGCCCCTGATTTAATCAGTAAGATACGTCAGTCTGATGTAAACCTAGAATCCCACCCCATCCGTAACGAAGGAGCATTATGGGGCTTTTTGGGCAATCTATTATTCCCAATTCTCCTGATTGGGGCTTTATTCTTCTTGTTCCGTCGCTCTAGTAACTTACCCGGTGGTCCAGGTCAGGCCATGAGTTTTGGTAAGTCTAAGGCTCGTTTCCAAATGGAAGCTAAAACCGACATTATGTTCGATGATGTGGCCGGTATCGATGAAGCGAAAGAAGAATTACAAGAGGTTGTCACCTTCTTAAAACAACCCGAACGTTTCACCGCAGTTGGGGCCCGTATTCCTAAAGGGGTGTTATTAGTTGGACCTCCTGGAACCGGTAAAACCCTCTTAGCTAAAGCGATCGCAGGGGAAGCTGGTGTACCTTTCTTCAGTATTTCTGGTTCTGAGTTCGTAGAAATGTTTGTGGGTGTGGGTGCATCTCGTGTTCGTGATTTATTCAAGAAAGCCAAAGAAAACGCCCCTTGTCTCATCTTTATCGATGAAATTGACGCAGTAGGTCGTCAACGGGGTGCTGGTATCGGTGGCGGTAACGACGAACGGGAACAAACCCTCAACCAGTTATTAACTGAAATGGATGGGTTTGAAGGCAATACAGGGATCATTATTATTGCTGCTACCAACCGTCCTGATGTACTGGACTCTGCTTTAATGCGTCCGGGTCGTTTTGACCGTCAGGTGATTGTAGACGCTCCTGACTTCAAAGGACGGATCGAAATCTTAGAAGTTCACGCTCGCAACAAAAAATTAGCCCCCGATGTCTCTATTGAGACTATCGCCCGTCGTACTCCTGGTTTTAGTGGTGCTGACTTAGCTAACTTACTCAACGAAGCAGCTATTTTAACCGCCCGTCGTCGTAAAGAAGCCATTACTTTATTGGAAATTGACGACGCTGTTGATCGGGTTGTTGCTGGTATGGAAGGAACTCCCTTAGTTGATAGTAAGAGTAAGCGTCTCATTGCTTATCACGAAGTTGGCCATGCGATCGTTGGTACTTTAGTTAAGGATCACGATCCTGTACAAAAAGTTACTTTAATCCCTCGTGGGCAAGCTCAAGGGTTAACCTGGTTTACACCCAACGAAGAACAAGGTTTGACCACCAAAGCACAGCTTATGGCCCGCATTGCTGGAGCTTTAGGCGGTCGTGCTGCGGAAGAAGAGGTTTTTGGTTACGATGAGGTAACAACCGG
>JASJBX010000201.1 GCA_030066295.1 Crocosphaera sp. | reverse complement strand
ATCATCGAAAAATTGGGTTTGAAACCCCGTCCTGAAAGGACGGCTTTAGTATTTTAGTTGATACACTCACAAAAAATGTGTTAGGATGTGAGGCATGAAAGAAATTGCCTACAAGTTCCGCTTTTACCCAACCACCGAGCAAGAAAACCTCTTGCGACGGACAATGGGCTGTGTCCGCTTAGTGTATAACAAAGCATTAGCGGTACGCACTGAGGGCTGGTATGAAAAGCAGGAACGAATAGGTTACAGCCAAACATCAAGCCTATTAACTGAGTGGAAAAAGGAAGAGGAGTTAGATTTTCTGAATGAGGTTAGTTGTGTCCCATTACAACAGTGCTTAAGACACCTTCAGACAGCTTTTACTAACTTTTGGGCTAAAAGGGCTAAATATCCTAACTTTAAGAAAAAACGTAATGGAGGCAGTGCAGAATTTACTAAATCAGCTTTCAAATGGAAGGATGGTAAGTTATTTTTAGCTAAAAGCAAAGAACCTCTTAATATTGTCTGGAGTCGTTTTTTTCCTCAAGATTGTAAGCCTTCTACTGTAACAGTAAAACTAGACCCATCGGGACGCTGGTTTGTATCAATTTTAGTTAAAGATCCGACTATTAAGCCATTACCAAAAACCGGTAAACAAGTAGGGATTGATGTCGGGATTACTAACTTAATTACTACTAGCGACGGAAAAAAAGTAGCCAACCCCAAACAATTCAATCGCTTATACAAAAAGCTAAGAAGAAAGCAGAAAGCTTTGAGTCGGAAAACCAAAGGCTCAAACAACCGCTATAAAGCTAGATTGCAAGTAGCTAAAATACACGCTAAAATCAAAGATTCTCGTAGCGATTTTCTTCACAAGTTAACCACTAGACTTGTTAGAGAGAATGATCTTATTGCCATTGAAGATTTAGCAATTAAAAATATGGTTAAAAACCATAAACTAGCTAAATCAATTAGTGACGCTAGTTGGGGAGAATTTAACCGACAACTAGAGTATAAGTGTGAATGGTACGGGAAAGAATTAATTAGAATTGACCGCTATTTTCCTAGCAGTAAACGCTGTGGGAATTGTGGTCACATAGTGGATAAACTACCGTTAAATATCCGTGAATGGGAATGCCCTGAATGTGGCACTACCCATGACCGCGATCTTAATGCAAGTGAAAATATTTTGGCCGCAGGGCAAGCGGTGTCAGTCTGTGGAGCGAGTGTAAGACCCGAAGAGAGTAAGTCTCGCAAGGCAACTGCATTGAAGCAGAAACTTAGATCGTGAGGTTTAGGAATCACCGCACTTTTAGGGCGGTGAGGATGTCAAGCTTAAGATATTGGCAAGCTATTCAAAAAAAGGTAGTGTACCATAAGTAGTGAAAGTCGAATTTTTGCCTGAGTTTCTGTTAGAATATTAAGAAAGCGTCTAGGGGTAGATTTAATTTTAGACGACTCCAGAGAAACAAGATCAACAAGGTATTCAACCCATCAATTGTTCAAAGAAGTCGTTTCCTTAAAGTGAACAGAGGAGTCAGGAACATAGTTTTGCCAATCTTCCCCGACAACAATGGTAATATCAGACGCTAAATTGCCCGTACTTTCCACCAATACTTCCCCTAATCCTAAATCAGCCCGCAGGGTAGCCGCGCCGAGATCATCCCCATTTTGAGCCATAATGCGAGTCGTTTCCAGGGTTTGGGGCCATTGATCACTGACAAAAATGCGACGATAACCAGCTTCCCTTAAATAAGTTACCATGCGCTGCACTGCTTCCGGGTCTTCTGTACTATCTTGAATGGCTATCCTCAGCCGACTGGGGTTGGTCGGTTCCTTCTCAAAATCCAGTTGACCGTGGTCAAAATGTTCCGCTACCATATTTTTAATCTGATAACGGTTCGGTAGCCAGTAACTCACTTCTTGTTTCCCATCCCCACTAAACCGTCCAGGCAGCATTAACAGTTGAACATTGGACCGTTTCGTTTGAGAGGCAAACCCGGATAGGGCTACCAATTCTTCTACGGTTAAATTGGTATCAATATAAGAACTAATAATCGATAAAATTTCAGGAATTCTTAATAGGGTTTGGGGTTTTAACGCCTGTTCAACCAAGGCCCGCATAAACATTTGTTGCCGTTGTACCCGTCCAATATCCCCATAGCGATCGTAGCGGAATCTCAAAAAAGCAACGGCTTTCTCTCCATCCAAATGTTGTTCTCCTTGCTTGAGATCGATATAAAGATGTTGGCTGTGATCGGTGTATTTCATATCTTTGGGGACATAGACATTGACCCCACCCAAAGCGTCAATTACCTTTTCAACCCCTTGAATATTGACCCGTACATAACGATCAATGGGAACCCCTCCTAATAATTGACTCACGGTTTCGGCGGCTAGGGCTGGCCCGCCATCATAGTTGGCTTCGTTAATTTTTTTCAGTTGATAGTTAATGGTGGTTTGGGTGTCTCTGGGGATGGATAATAGACTGAGTTTTTGACTGAGGGGATCGAAGCGAACCAATACCATCGTATCTGACAACCCTTTAAAGGAGTTGACGAGGGCGTGATAACCTAAGTCTTCGACGGGTTTTTCATCCACCTCTGAGGTTAAGACTTTGGTTCCCAAAACCAACACGTTAACGGGACGACTCAACTCGGGAAGCCGTAAACTTTTATAAGAAATGGCTTCGTTTTTGCTGAAAACTTCTTCTTGTTCGGGAGTCAAGGAACTTTGCTGTAGGGGAGTTGCCGATAGGGAAACAGCAATGAAAGCCCCGGCGGCAGCCGATGTTAAGGAGACGGCTGTGAGTCCTAAACTAATGAACAACCAGTTGAGTCCTTTGGGCTTTGTCTTCACAGAAGACTTCTGAGAACGCTTTTTGGGATGGGTTTTTTTCAGTGACACAGCTTTCCTCACACCTTTGATGTCGTCCACACTGGACTAAACTTAGCTATTAAGCACGGTTTAAGCCCTACTACGACTAGAGTTTGCTTAGGACAATGATCCTTCTAAGCCAATCATCCTACCACAGAGTTAACTTAACTTAACTTTAGTCTTACACTTTTTCAAGCAATTGACCACCCTTGATAAGAATTTTCAATGGAGTGTATCAATAGTCTAGTGGAGTTGACTGGGTTGGGTGGGGATCATCCCACAATTCCATCAAGGTATTAAAATAAGATAAATTATGTTTCTGATGGGGGCAAAATGATTATGATCAAAGGAGTTAAAAAATTAAATTTATGGTTCATTTTTGTACTTAAGAGTTGAGTTATTTAGGCTTTACTGTAACCTTGTTAAAAGTGATTTTAAGTTGTTTTGCATTTAAACAGCATATTATTAGGTTTAGCAACCAATTAGTCAACCATCTCTCTTTCTCCCCGTCCCCCCATCAGTCTTATCTAGGAATTTAGATAATTAATAGCTTATGCGTTCGATTCTTGGTTCTTTAATCATTTTTGTTGTCTGTCCTTTATTAGGCGGCTTACCTTTGATTGATTGGTTAATTTACGGTTTCAAAGGACAGAAATTATCCCAGTTGGGAACAGGTAATGTTTCTGTGTCTGCTGCTTTTTATCATGGGGGGACTTTTCTGGGGGTTTTAGCTGTTTTATCTGAAGCTGGAAAAGGGATTTTAGCTGTTTTATTAGCCCGTCATTTTTTCCCCGATCAACCCTTTTGGGAACTCATGGCCTTAATGGCATTAATCATGGGAAGATATTGGCGAGGAAAAGGGGCAGGAACCACTAATTTATTTTGGGGAATGGTAGTTCATGATTGGGCAGCGACGTTTTTAACGGCATTAATTGGGTTGAGTAGTTTTACGATTTTTCGGGATAGGGTAACCGGTCGTTTAGTCGCTTTATTATTATTAGCTTTTATTTTGACTGTTAGACATCCTCATGATGCAGCTTATATTAGCTTAGCTTGGAGTTTGTCAGGGTTAATGGCTTGGATTTTTTACAAGATTCCTGATGATTTGTCTTTACCAGAAACCGGTGTTAAATCTTCTTCTAAAACTATGTTTAATTTTTTTCGTGGTGAAAAATTCCTTCTTTCTTTAAATGATAAATTAGACGCTGACAAAGTGGGTCAAAAAGCGGCTAATTTAGCTTACTTAAGACGGTTAGGTTATGGGGTTCCTAATGGCTGGATTTTATTGCCTGGAGATGATCCGCAAAGCCTCTTAAATTATCTTAATCCCAGTGTTGAACATCCTTTTGTTATCCGTTCTTCCGCTAAGGGTGAAGATACGGAAATCGCATCGGCAGCCGGTCAATATTTAACCCTCTTAAATATTACCAATCAAGGAAGTTTAAAGATAGCAATTTTAGACTGTTTAGCTGCTTATAATCATCCCCATGCTATTAAATATCGTCGAGATAAAGGACAAACAGATGAGGGGATGGCCCTATTAATTCAAAAACAAGTTCAAGGAATGTTCTCAGGGGTTGCCTTTAGTCGAGATCCCGTTAATCCTGTGAATAATTGTGTTGTTATTGAGGCCTTACCTGGGGCAGCCAATCAAATTGTTTCGGGTAAAGTTACCCCGGAACACTATGAAGTTGAAATTCAGGATGAATTAGAAAATGATGTAATTAATCTTAAAACTTTAGAAGGAACAAAATCAAGAAATGTCCCTGATTTTATCATTGAAAAAGTGGCTATTTTAGCCAGGGATATTGAAACCTTATATCATGGCATTCCTCAAGATATTGAGTGGAGTTATGATGGTGAAACCTTATGGCTATTACAAACAAGAAACATTACTAATTTACAACCAATTTGGACGAGAAAAATTGCAGCAGAAGTGATTCCTGGAGTCATCCATCCCTTAACTTGGTCTATTAATAAACCCTTAACTTGTGGGGTCTGGGGTGATATTTTTACCCTCGTTTTAAAAGAGAAAGCCATCGATTTAGACTTTGAACAAACTGCTACTTTACACTATCAACAAGCTTATTTTAATGCTACCTTACTAGGTCAAATTTTTCGACGCATGGGACTCCCTCCAGAAAGTTTGGAGTTCCTAACTAGAGGGACAAAAATGACCAAACCATCCTTAATTTCAACCCTCGGAAATTTACCTGGTTTATTACGTTTATTGAAGAGAGAATGGTCTTTAGAAAAGGATTTTAAAAAAGATTATCAACAACAATTTAAACCTCAATTAGACAGATTACACCATCAAGACATTACGTCACTTTCTCCTCAAGAATTATTGCATAATATTGATAGTATTTTATTGGTATTAAAATCGGCGACTTATTATAGTATTTTAGCCCCCTTAAGTTTAGCTATCAGACAAGCTTTATTCAAAGTATCCCCTGAACAATTGAATAATAAAAATACACCAGAAATTGCTGCCTTACAAGCATTAGAAAACTTGGCTAATAAAATTGTTTTGTCGATTGACATGAATAATTTTAAAGGGGATGATGATTTATTTTTAGCGTTAAAACAAAGTGAAAATGGAAATAAAATTATTCAAGAATTCGATTTAATTATAGAGAAATATGGTTATTTAAGTGATGTAGCCACCGATATTTCTGTTCCTTGTTGGGGAGATAATCCCAAACTGGTGAAAACCCTATTAATTCAGCTAATTAAAAACCAAAGTAAGCAAACAAATACTGTTCAAACTCATCATAATAATTGGAAGAGTCAACAAGTTCAAAGCAGATTAAACTTGAAAGGAAAAGTGACAGAAATTTATTCTCAATTTTTAACTCAATTACGCTGGCATTTTCTAGAAATAGCTGACTATTTAGTGAAAACAACTATAATCAAACAATCTGAAGATATTTTTGAACTAACTTATAAGGAAATTGTAGAATTATTAACAGAAAAAAAACAAGCTAACTATCCAAAATTACAAACTGACATAGAGAAAAGACAACAGGAATTTAACATCAATAAAAATTTAACCCAGATTCCCTACATCGTTTATGGAAATCAAGCAACTTTACTGAAACGTGATCAGACTTTATCTAGTAATTCTCAAAGAAAATTTCAAGGGATTGGGGCCAGTTTTGGAGAAGTAGAAGGATACATAAAAATTTGTCATAACCTTCAAGATATAGGAGAAATTAAACCGAATACTATCCTTGTCATCCCCTACGCTGACTCGGGGTGGGGACCCCTACTAGCCAATGCCAATGGTATCATAGCAGAAGTCGGAGGTGCCTTATCCCATGGGGCGATCATTGCCCGAGAATACGGCATTCCTGCTGTCATGAATATCGATCATGCCACAAAACGATTTAAAGACGGACAACGGGTGAAAATTGATGGACAACAAGGTATGATTGAGCTATTAGAAGATTAGATAGGAAACCCTATGGTTAAAATCCCGAAAAAGACGATAAAAATCAAAGATTTCCTCACAAAAATTCAACAATTTGATTGGATAGTCATCAGTTGTATTTTGTGTTTAATGATAGGCATCTCAACCCTATTAATCATGGGAGATCAAGTTCCCTTGAAAGTCAAATATTTTAGCTGGGAAGGAAAAAAAGTAGGGGTCAAAGATAAAACCTTTACCCTCAGTTTTAATCGTTCGGTCGATACCAATAGTGTTGAAAAAAACTTGATTATTGAACCACCGCTTCTTGGAAAAATAGCTTGGCAAGGTAGAACTTTAACCTATACCTTAAAAGATCCCCCTATTTATGGAACTAATTATCAAATCAAATTAGAAAATGTTAATTCTAGTTACAATGACGAAAACCTGGAATCTTTTGTTAGTTTATTCAGTACCCGCGATCGCGTTTTTGCCTATGTTGGTATCGAAGGAGAAGAAAAAGGTCGTTTAATTCTCTACAATATAACCAATCTTAATCAACCCCAAAAAACAATTTTAACCCCCAGGGATTTAATTGTTACTCAGTTTAAGATTTATCCTGACAGTGAAAAAATACTATTTACTGCCTTTGAACCCAATATTCGAGGTAAAGGGTTAGACAAACAAGAACTGTATACTGTAACCACCGGATTTAATATTGATCCCTCTAAAGTCCCTTCTCAACGGGCAGGAAAACTCAAACGAATTCTGGATGCTAACGGGTATAATAATCTCAGTTTTGCTCTTTCTAAGAATGGTAAAGTGATTGTAGTAGAACGGATCAATCAGAGAAATAATAATGATAGTAGTTTATGGATCATTACGGAAGACAATCAACCCATACCCCTAGGAATTCCCGGCGCTGAATTTGTTATTTCTCCCGATGGAAAACGTTTAGCGGTGAGTCAACAAGGAGGGGTTCGCATCGTTTCTTTAGGGGGTGATGGGGGAACCTCTCGTATCTTTCCCAACTACGAAAAACCCCTTGGTTTTTCTGATAATGGCGAGAACCTTTTACTCCTTAAAGAGAATATTGATTATACTCGTTCTTTAACCCTGATTGATCAAGCAGGGGAAAGTAAAGAACTCTTTAAAACCTCTTATCCCATTCTAGATTGTCAATTTGAACCCAGAGAACAAAAGGAACTATACTGTTTGAAAACAGATATTATTCAAGGAGACAATGGACAATATCGAGAAGAACCTTTTTTATCGGTGGTAAATTTAGAAAAAGGAACCGATTTACCATTATTGGCCTTACCTAATTATCGAGATGTGGTGTTGAGTATGTCCCCCGATGGGGTAGCTTTATTGTTCGATCAAGTGGTGACAACCGTTCCCCAGTCTTCTTCTGATTTAATAACCAGCAGCGAAAAGGCGATCGCAGATGGCCAAGTTTGGTTACTTCCTTTACCAGATTTGAAAGAAACCAATCAATCTTTAAACATTCAACCACAAGAACTGGTTTTTGGGTTTCAACCTCAATGGTTACCTTAATTAAGTATGGGTTAAAATTAAAGAGAGAGTCCAAAAACAAACATCAAGAAGGTTAACATGGGTCAACTAATTGCTTTGATTGTCTTCGGAATTTATATCTTGGGAATCTGGAAGTTTTTTTCCGGATATAATCGGACTAATTTTAACCGTCAGTTACCAACAAAGTTAATGTTATCGTTACTTTGGCCAGTCTTATTAGTGGTGAATACTTCCTATCGTCAAAACTTTACCAAAGCGTTAAAAGGAAAAGATTACTAACCATCAAATGGACAATTTTGGGAAACTGTGGCTGATTGGAGGAACCGGAGACAGTGTGACTATTGTTAACAGCATTGCCTCCCATTC
The DNA here is from genome assembly GCA_030066295.1 of Crocosphaera sp. GTDB lineage: Bacteria > Cyanobacteriota > Cyanobacteriia > Cyanobacteriales > Microcystaceae > Crocosphaera. Next base: position 1,107 of record JASJBX010000201.1, on the reverse strand, counting down.
TTTTCCTTGTCTTGTTACCGTAACAACGGCCACCGCTTCTCAACTTTATCCCACAAACTCCATGATTACTGTTAAGATTGGCAAATTAGATACTGTGGGGATTCAACAGTTATGTCATCAACAAACTATTCGAGGAATCATTGATGCGTCTCACCCTTTTGCTGTCAATATATCCCGACAAGTGATTGATTTTGCTAACGCTGAAGGAATTCCTTATTTACGTTACGAAAGACCTAGTTTTATCTCCCATTCTTCTGCTATTTATCTTGATAGTTTTCAGGAGTTAATAACGGGAAAATATTTGCAAAATAAGCGAGTTCTACTAACAGTGGGATGTCAAGCTTTACCTCGCTTTAAGTCATGGCATCAAAAAGCATTGTTATACACCCGTATTTTACCCAAATTAACATCTTTGGAAATGGCGATTAAATCGGGGTTTCCAGAAAGTCAAATCATTGCTTTACGTCCCCCCATTAGCTTAGAATTAGAAAGGGCATTATGGCAACAATGGAACATTAATCTTGTCGTAACCAAAGCATCAGGAAAACAAGGCGGAGAAGCGATCAAAGGACAAGTTGCTGAAGAATTGGGTATTCCTCTTATTATTATAAAACGACCTTTATTAGATTATCCACAACAAACCGAGCAAATCTCTGATATTATTGAATTTTGTTATCAATGTTTTCAAGGATAAGTTATGTCTGATCCCCTTACACCCACCGTCAGCGATCGCATTTGTAAACACATGAACGAAGATCATAGTAATGCCATTGTTTTGTACGCTAAAATCTTCGGAAATGTGTCAGAAACAGAAACCGCTATCATGGAATCTATTGACCCTGAAGGGATGAATTTATCCGCTACGGTTAAAGGTAAAACTATACCCATTCGTGTCAATTTTGACCATGTTTTAAAGGACTCAGAAGATGCCCATCATACCTTAATTGATATGGTAAAACAAGCAAGAAGTTCTCAGAGTTAATGGTTTATATGGTGAAAAATTAATCTAAAATAGAAAAAACTCCCCTTTAGGAAGGGAGTTTTTATTGATAGCAAGAATACGAAAAAACAACCAAAGAATAAGCATTCAGCTACTATCATTGACTT
>JASJBX010000200.1 GCA_030066295.1 Crocosphaera sp. | reverse complement strand
CCCCCAACCGGGCAATTGTTACTATATCGTCCTAGATAGTAACCCTTCCCTCGCCGGAAATGTCATTGCCCTGACCTTTAAAGGAGAAGCAGCTACTTCCACAGGGATTAAACCCGATCACCCTCCCCGACGTTGGGAAGCTTGGGATGGCAAAGATTGGCAACCGGTGTTACTAACAGAAAAAGAGGATCGCACCGATGGCTTAAGTTTTAGTCAACTGACGAGAGAAGGAGGCAATCCCTTTTCCGGTGCCGATGTGATTCTTCATCTTCCCTTGAGTTTCCCCTCCGTACAACGTCGTAACTATCAAGGACATTGGTTGCGATGTGTTTATACCCGTCCCGGAGAACAACAAACGCCATACTTGCGATCGCCGAAAATCGTTGGACTGAATGTGCGATCCCTCGGAGGGACCGTTCCCATTTCCCAAGAAATTGTGATCCATGAAGAAATCTTGGGCAAAAGTAACGGAAAACCTGGGCAACGGTTTAAACTGCAAGTGACCCCGGTTTTACCCCGCAACCAGGAGGAATATCTCTTAGTCACTCCCCCGGAAGGACTACCGCAACGATGGCAAGAAGTCAATGATTTTGCCGAGTCTGGGCCAGGCGATCGCCACTATACCCTCAATGGGTTAACCGGAGAGATTCAACTGGGCCCGTTAATCAAAGAACCCAGTCAACTGGCCGAAACCACCCGTTTAAGATCCTATCTGCAACGAGGAACCGAACCCCCCAACCCTCAAACCATGGACCCTCTCGAACAACAACCCCTCGAACGACAATACGGGTCCGTTCCCCCGAAAGGGGCCACCCTGACCATGATCAAGTATCGAACAGGAGGGGGACACCTGGGGAATGTGCAAGCAAAAACCATCACCATCGTTAAATCTGCGGTTCCCTATGTTTCTGGGATCATTAACCATCAACCCACCTATAATGGGGCCGATGCGGAATCTTTAGAAGATGTGGTGATTCGGGTTCCTCGCTTATTACGAACCCAAAACCGGGCTGTTACCGCCGAAGATTTTGAAACCTTGGCCTATGAAGCGGGAAAAGGGGCTATTGCACGGGTGCGTTGTTTATTTCCCCCAGCCAACGAAGAAGATCCCCTTGGGAATCAATCCCTCGTCGAAGACATTGAACGTTATCAAGCATTAAATTCCAATGACCAAGACGTTACATTACCCAATGACCTCGTCAAAAAAATTAAAAATCGTCTTCGACCACCCTCTCGCAGTCAACTTAAATCCGGTCAAATTCGTTTATTGTTGGTGAGTTCGGCTGATCTAACGGCCATTGAACGGCGAGAGGGTATCCATCCCCAACGTTTAGCCGTTGCCCCTTTTTTATTGAACCAGATCAAAGCTTATTTAGATGAAAGACGGTTATTGGGGGTAGAGGTGCAATACGATCAACCCAATTACGTTGGGGTATCGGTACAAACGGAGATCGCCCTAGAACCAGAGTACAATACACCAACGGCAAAAAAAACCATTCTCAATCGAGCCGAAATTGCGCTGTATCGCTTTTTAAACCCTATTACAGGGGGAACCGAAGGAACCGGATGGCCCTTTGGTCGTCCGGTGTATGCTTCTGATATTGTCAAGTTATTACAAACCATCTCAGGGGTACGATATATTGGAACGGTTCAATTATTTGAACTACGGCGCAGAGGGGATGAATGGCAGCGTTCTTTGCCCAATACCCCCGAAATCAACCCCGGTGCCAATGGTTTAATCTGTTCTTGGCAAAATAATGATTTGCGATCGTCCCACATCGTGAATGCGAAGTTATGAGATTGCCACAAAAGATCCATTGAGCAATCCCAATTTTTCCAGGGCGACTACCACCGCCGCCGTTCGCGTTTGAACGTCTAGTTTCCGATAAATATGTTCCAGGTGTTTTCGCACCGTTCCTTGACTGCAATTTAGCAATCTGGCAATTGAGGCATTGCTTTTATCGTTGGCTACCCAAAAAAGAACCTCAGCTTCCCGTTGGGTCAGTCCTAACAATTCTAGAGAGGTCATTGAAAACAATAGCAGTTCTTCTTCTTCCAACAGCAGCAGATATTCCTGTCCGATTAACTCGCAAATCAGACCCACCCGCAACTGTTTTCCAGCTTGTTCAATATGTAAGGGAAAACAGAAGTCAATCACTTTTTCTTGAGATGTTAATAACGAAATCTGATGATCAAGCCAATGCTGTAAGGAGGTGGGACAGAAGTGGGGATGATAGGGGGAGAAATACTGGCCTAGAAGTTCTTCGGCTCGTTGGGTCGTGAAGTGTATCTGTCCCTGGAGGGTGATAATCATCAGACCCAGATGCTGGAAAACTTTTGTGAGTCGTGTCAGTATTTGTTGCCCTTGGATGAAGGTAGGGTCACTGTCATCAGTCTGCGTCAATACTTGGTGCAAGAGGTTCAGAAGACAGTAATCGCACTGGGAAGTGTTTCGGTAATCCCTACTTCCCGAAATCCTTTGGTTGAATACCATGATCTTTTTAACTGACTCTAATTCTATTATGTGTTATTTTCGCTACTGATTTAAAAGTCCCTAAATGTTTATAGACAAGTTGATGTAGATCCTACTTCGCGAAATCTACGTAAACAACCAATAATCAGCAACAAAGAAAATAGTTTAGATTTGTTAACACAGTGCTGTCTATTTGTGTCTGACGACTGAGTTAGAAAAAATATTTTTGAGTTATTCTAAAACCCTATAAGCCTTTTCTAGAAAGGGGTTCAGAGAAATACTGCAGAAAAAATTTTTATCTGTCTATCTTATAGTGTCACATTCTTGGCTTTTGTGACACTATAAGATAGCGGAAAATGATCAGTAGCGCGACGATCATTTTGCGTTCAGCGGAAAATGATCAGTAGAGCGACGATCATTTTGCGTTCACTCCTCACAAAAGCTCCAACCTCACCTAGAGGTTGCCTAACTTAGCTTAGGAAATATCTAAGTAACAGTTGCGCTAAAAATTCTCACAATAAAAGGAGGTGTGTCCTATGTCACCATAAGGAGCATTTTCCATGACCCAACCAACTGATAACCCACTTGATCTCTATCTATCAACACTTCTAAAGCCGAAAACACCGGAACAACTTAAAAAATCCAACAACTTTTTTGCATATAATAAGCGGTTACTTCGGCAAAATTATTTAGCAGATGTTGATGCTCATGAGGTTTTGAGTGAGTCGGTTCTTCGTTTAATTCGTTACATGAACAAACATCAAACAGGGGTAAAAAGCTATGAAGCAATCTTAAAAACAATCAGTCTCAATGTCATTCGTGAAATGAGTCGAAAACAAAGACTCAAGCTTCGAGTTGACTATGACACCATACAACATACACTAACTTCTAAACAGTCTGGTGGTGAACAAGTGTACCAAATCATAGATAATTTGCGTTTATTGGATACTTTGTGGAAACAATTATCACCAATAGACAGTGAACTTCTTATCTTAAGAATCATGAGAGGACTGAATTGGAAAACAATTTCGACATTGTTCTCTAAGAAGAAAGTTAGTTGTACTCCCTCATCTTTAAGAAAACGATATGAACGTCTTATCAAACGTTTGCGTCAAGAGATGAGTTGATGAGTTAATGTAAATCTTTCAAGTTTGATTGATGGGGCTTTCATCTTTAAACACTGTCCCACTACGGATTAAGGTTAGGACATAGACAAACTGGGAAAAGAAAACTTTTAATAATGTGCTTTTGCCTTTTGCCTTTTGCCTTTTGCCTTTCGCGTAGCGGTATAGCCCCCAATCTTACTCATTATGAATAATGGCATACAGGTAATCAGCAATGAACAATCTTATTGTTAATGAAACGCTGATGAAATTAGCTCAAGAATATGATTTCTTGGGAAGATTGTCGCAGCTATCTGAATCACAGCAAAAACGTTTAGTGGAAATTCTCGAAATAGCAGAATCTGATGACAATTTCAGTGAAATGCTAAATAAAATTGATCAGACTCTTGCTGAAGAGTTAAACCTTATAGATAACAATAGTCTTGGTGAATATGAGGGTCAACGAATGAATATCAGGAAAACATTAGTTTCTAAACTTCCTCAAGAGTATCGTCTCTTGTTAGAGGATTAAGTTATGTACTTTTCTGGTCAACCTAAGTTGTAAAAGATGGGAAAACCCATCTTCTTGTTTTTTAACGATTCAATAATTGAGTCGTAACTAATAAAGTTAAACAGTAAGACACAAAGATGGTGTATAAAACTAACAGATTGATAGAAGACTGTTTAGGTTGTTTGCTTTGGAAAGCTTTTTGAGTAATCGTACCGAGTAAACTGGTCAAGCTATGTAAAAAGTAAATCATAATTTCCTCTTTCAACTCCTTTCAACATATAGTGATTATTAAAAGAGGTTTTGTGACATCCAATATTGTTTTCCTAGTTTGTATGGGTTTCCTACAAGGACAGCTTTTTATGGGTTTAATAATATTAAGCCCCTACGAACTTGATTCTACTGGATATTGTTTGAGGACTTCTTTTAAATATTGTCCTGTGTAAGAGGTGGGATGTTTGGCTACATCTTCAGGAGTTCCAAAGGTAACAATATTTCCCCCTTGATCTCCCCCTTCTGGTCCTAAGTCAATAATCCAGTCTGAACACCGAATCACGTCTAAATTATGTTCAATTACTAAAATAGAATTACCTTTATCCACCAATCTTTGTAAGACGTTTAATAAGTGATGAACGTCATAAAAAGATAAGCCGGTGGTGGGTTCATCGATTAAATATAAGGTCTTTCCTGTTGCCCGACGAGACAATTCTGAAGCTAGTTTAACCCGTTGTGCTTCTCCTCCGGATAAAGTGGGTGCTGGTTGTCCTAATTTAACGTAACCTAAGCCAACATCTACTAAAGTTTGTAATCGATTAACGGCCCTTGGTATATTTTCAAATACGCTTAACGCTTCTTCTACTGTCATGTCCAAAACATCAGCAATAGAATAACCTTTATATTTAACTTGTAAGGTTTCTCGATTGTATCTTGCCCCCTTACAAACTTCGCATTGAACATAGACATCCGGTAAAAAATTCATCTCAATAACGTTAACCCCTTGTCCCCCACAATTTTCGCATCTTCCCCCTTTAACATTGAAAGAAAAACGACCTGGTTTATAACCCCTTGCTTTAGCTTCTATTGTCTCAGAAAACAGTTGTCTGATAATATCAAAAATCCCTGTATAAGTAGCAGAATTAGAGCGAGGGGTTCTTCCAATCGGAGACTGATCAATAACAATGACTTTATCGATTGCATTAAGTCCTGTAACTTCATCTAAATGCTTAGGTAAAGGAACTTTTTTAGTGAGATGATGTTGTAAGGAAGGATACAGTAATTCATTGACTAAAGTAGACTTTCCTGACCCCGAAACCCCAGTAATCGCCACTAATTTTCCTAGCGGTATTTCTACATCTATATTTTTTAAGTTATTAGCACAGCATTGTTTTAAACAAAGTTTATTGCCATTACCTGCACGACGTTTGCTTGGAGTTGTAATTACTTTTTTCCCCGATAAATAGTCCGCCGTTAAAGATTTTTTTGCTTTAAGTAAAGTTTTTAAATCTCCTTGTGAAACAATCTGCCCCCCATGAATTCCTGCCAACGGACCAATATCAACCAGATGATCAGCAGTTCGGATGGTTTCTTCGTCGTGTTCAACTACGATTAATGTATTCCCTAAATCTCGTAATTTTTTTAAGGTGTTTAGCAAGCGTCCGTTGTCTCGTTGATGTAAGCCAATACTGGGTTCATCTAATACATATAATACCCCTGTTAACCCCGATCCAATTTGAGTAGCGAGACGAATTCTTTGTGCTTCTCCCCCTGATAAGGTGGCTGTTCCTCGGTTTAAGGTTAAATAATCTAAACCTACATCCAGAAGAAATTGTAAGCGATTTCTCACTTCTTTTATAGCTAATTCTCCGATTAACGTTTGTCGGTTAGTTAACTGTAAATTGTCTACTTTATGCAAGCATTTATCAATAGAAACACTGGTTAACTCATCAATGCTACATTCTCCTAAACGAACAGATAAAGCCTCTGGTTTAAGGCGTTTTCCTTGGCACACTTCACAAGTTTGATCAACGATATATTTCTCCATCTTCTGCTTCATTATCTCTGAGCTAGTCTCTTGATAATTACGCTCTAACATGGCTAAAATGCCTTTAAAATCTTTATAGTATCCTTGGCTACTTTCAAAGCGAGAATCTTGCTCAAACCAGATAGGTTCCTCACTTCCATAAAGTAATAAATCTTGTTGTTCTGGGTTTAATTGATTCCAAGGGGTTTGGATTTCAAAGCCGTAAGTTTGTCCTAAACTATACAGCAATGATAAATAATAAGCATTGTCTTTTTCTGACCAAGGCGCAACCGCAGAATATAAAGGAGCATTAGGATCAGGAATTACTAAATCAGGAGAAAATTGCCGTAAACTTCCTAATCCGTGACAGTGAGGACAAGCACCATAGGGAGAATTAAAGGAGAATAAACGGGGAGACAATTCTTCCATAACTGCACCATGTTCGGGACAAGCAAAGTTCTCAGAAAACATAATTTCTGAGGGACTATTATTTTCTTCATCTCCTAAAATATCGATAACTGCTAACCCGTCAGCATGGGTTAAACAAGTGCTTAAAGAATCGGCTAATCTTTCCTCAATTCCTTCTTTTTTGATGAGACGATCCACAACAATTTCAATGTCATGATAATGATTCTTTTTTAACTCAATATTATCGGAAAGTTCCCTAACATCTCCATCCACTCGCACTCTTACAAATCCTTGGGATGCTAAACTAGATAAGAGTTGTTTATGGGTTCCCTTTTTGCCCCGAATAACAGGGGCTAAAATTTGGAACTTTGTCCGATCTGGAAGTTCCATCACCCGATCGCACATTTGATCGATGGTTTGGGGTGCAATTAAGCGATCGCAGTGGGGACAATGGGGTTCACCGGCACGACCAAATAATAACCGTAAATAATCATAGATTTCCGTTACCGTCCCCACCGTTGAACGAGGGTTATGAGACGTTGATTTTTGGTCGATAGAAATAGCCGGACTCAACCCTTCGATCGCATCCACATCCGGTTTGTCTAACTGTCCTAAAAACTGTCTCGCATACGCGCTGAGAGACTCTACATAGCGTCGTTGTCCCTCAGCGAAAATGGTATCAAACGCTAACGATGACTTTCCTGAACCGGACACCCCTGTAAACACAATCAGGCGATCGCGCGGTAGTTCAAGATCGATATTTTTTAGATTATGTTGTCTTGCACCTCGAATACGTATGCTGTTTGAGTCGGCCATATTCCCCACGCTTAACATTCCTTAACCTTATTTATCATAACGTTTTTTCCTCTTTCTATCTTTGGTTTTGTTGGGGTAAATGGCCATTGACCCTTACGGAAATAGGTGGCTATACTTTAAAAAATTAGGATTAAAATTACAAATTGGAATCTTTATTAATGGAATTTAGAGGTTTATTGATGACAAAACCCAATTATAAAAACATGAAACCTTATGCTTATTTAACTGATCCTAGTGAACCTGCCATTTCTCCTGATGATTGGGAAATGAATGAAGAGTTTGATTCAACAAAATGTTAAAACAGTAGGGTGGGCAAATCATAAAATTATGTAATTTACTCATAATATAGAAAACTTTGCCCACCTTACACAACCCAAATATTGACTAAGAAATAAATCAAAATTATGTTTAATTTTTAAGCAATTTCCAATGGTTTTGTTGGTAATATTCTAGGTTCAGGTAAAGGTTGATTTTCTTCTATCAGCATTTCTACAAATGTCTCAATAACTTCCTGTCCATTTCTAGCAGCTTCTTCATAAGTTTGGCCATGTGTATGAAATTGTTGCCAAGGAAATTCAGGTAAATGGACTAAAAATAGTTGATCTTCTTCTGACCATTGAATGACCATACTGTAATGATATTTCATATCATTGTAATGGAATTAGAGCTACAGTATTGCTATAATAACCTAAATATTAAATTATTGTCATTTTAATATTAGAGTGTATTTTGTTATGAAAGCTTACGAATTAACCGCAACTGTAACAGATGATGGACAAATTCAATTACCTGATTTTCGTTTAGCTTCTACTTCCTCCCAACCTTCAACGGTTAAAGTAATTATCTTAGTAGATGAAATTGAAGAAAATCAGAATGAATTAGATATTTCTGATGAAAATTTTTCCGAGGAAAGCTTTAAAAAATCTTGGCAACAAGCAATAACAGGAGATACTGTACCCTTATCTCAATTATGGGAGGAGACAGATATTGTTTGAAATTATAGCAACTCGTGAATTTCAAAAAAAGGTGCGATCGCTATCTAAAAAATACCGTCACATTCAAACTGATTTACAGCCAATTCTAGAAAAGCTTAGATTAGGAGAAATTTTAGGCGATCGCATTCCTGGTATCAAATTTGTTGTTTATAAGCTTCGTATTAAGAATAATGATATCCAAAAAGGCAAAAGTGGTGGATATCGTCTAATTTATTGGCTACAAACAACGGACTGTATTATACTGTTGGATATTTATTCAAAATCTGGACAAGACAATATTGATGTCACTAAAATTTCGCAGATAATAACACAATTTGAACAATAAATCATACTTTCTTTATCTAAGCAATATTCCTGATTACTTATGATTACAATAGACGACAAGATATAATTTTTATAACTGATAACTGATAACTGGTAACTGATATGACAGAAGAAGAATTATTACAGGCTATTGAAAAAGCAGCAAGGGATAAAAGAGAATTCTTGGATCTTTCGTTAAAAGGGTTAAAATCTTTACCTGCTGAAATTAGTAAACTGACTAATCTAACTGAACTTGATCTGTCGAGAAACCAACTAACAAACCTACCTGCTGAAATTGGTAATCTTACAAATCTAACTTCACTTAATCTGTTGTCTAACCAACTAACAAACCTACCCTCTGGAATTGGTAAACTCACTAAGCTAACTTCACTTAATCTGTTGTCTAACCAACTAACAAACCTACCATCTGGAATTGGTAAACTCACTAAGCTAACTTCACTTAATCTGTTGTCTAACCAACTAACAAACCTACCATCTGGAATTGGTAA
>JASJBX010000034.1 GCA_030066295.1 Crocosphaera sp. | reverse complement strand
TTGACTTCTGACTTCTGACTTCTGACTTCTGACTTCTGACTTCTGACTTCTGACTTCTGACTTCATTACCTCGCCCCACTTTCCGACTGACCATAAGCTTGCCAAGCCAAGTCCAATAACCCATTAACAATAGCTGCTGCCACCACTGCGCTACCTTTACGACCATTAACCGTAATATGTGGTATTTGGGCATCGTGTAAGCGTTCTTTAGCCACATCTGCGCCAATAAAACCAGCCGGAGTCCCTATCACCAAAGCCGGTTTAATCTCATCTTCTTCCACCAATTCCACCAACCCAGTTAAGGCGGTTTGGGACTCTCCCAGGACAAAAATAGCTTCGGGATAGCGTTTTGCTAAAGTTTGCATCCCCCAAGCGGTCATAGTTTTAGTTTTCTGAGGACGGGTAATAGTTTGGGTGCTACAGTAAACAGGATTGGCAAAAGTCTCCTGAAGATTAGGAACAATACCCACCTGAACCATTGGTACATCAACAACCAGGGTTCTACGGGCCGCCAGCGCTGCAGCCCCTAGTTGCAAAGCCTTCTCTGAAAAACGAAGTAGTGAAAGATATTCAAAGTCCGCCGTTTGATAAATGACGCGCCGAACAATTTCGTACTCGGCAGGAGAGAAAACCGTTTCGCCAATCTCCCTATCAATCATAGCTAGACTTTGAGCATCAGTAAGGTGCCATTCCATAGTTAACAAAAGAATTATGTGTTTGGATTGGAGGCAGAGGATTGATTCAAAAATGGAGACAGATAAGCCACTAATACCCCTAGTGCAAATCCCATAACATTGCGGAATAAAGGCAACCAATCGGAGGTTCTAGTGACCACTGGACCAATACCAAAGGCAATAAAGAGAATGCCCCATAACGGTGAAATAATTAGAACCCATTGCCAAGCAAACACTTGATCCGATTTACGGGGAATTCCTGCAAAGCCAAAGACCAAACCACCGACAATAGAGGTAATCAAAGTAAGAATCCATTGCTCTCTCGGTAAACCAGGGACAACTCCACAACCTCCCTTGACTAAACACCCTTTAACTGTGCCTAGTGAGTTCATAATAGAGCTATTTTCCCCATTTTCCCGTATATAATACATATTACCAAAACGGGCTTGTAATTCGATCCAGAAAGTTCTTGGTAGTAAGTCATAAACGTCGTCTCCAATACTAAAGGAGAGGAGATTGCCGCCACGGGAATCAGCCACTAAGAGGATACTTTTGTCATCTAAACCCCAAAAATTAATCACCGCACGACCGGGGGAGCGATCGTATTGGGTTAAAACGCGGATTCTCCATCCGGTTTCCCCTTCAAAGGTTTCTATATCTTTAATTAAGGATTCTTCTACGCTATCGGGGAGAAAATTGGCTAAATCTACCACCGGAGTCACTTTATCTGGCAATAATTCCGGGTTATTGACTGCTAAGGCGGCTGAAGGGGAAGAAACTAAGATGAATAAGCCCAGAATACAGGCTACAAGAGAAGTTAACCAAGACTTTAAACCACGTTTTTGCATAAGATTTTACTAAGGTACTGATTGTCAACAATTAAATAAATATTAATCAATTTTACATTTGTTTACATTATTTTGGGAACGTCTGAATTATGAAATTTCTTGATTGTCAAACTCTTTGTGCTTTGACTCCCATTGTTATTGCTGTCTGTGGGGCGGTTATTGTGGTGACAGCCATTATTATCCTAATGTCGTCAGAATACCCTAATTTTCTAAAAGTGAGGGATGAATGACGACCAAAATATAAACCACTGAGTGAGTGTGGGGAGTGTGGGAAGTGTGGGGAGTATAACCGTTGATAACTGTTGCGCTTTAGTAATAAAGTCTGCGATCGCTCTAAAATATATAAATCCTATTGATTATCTTAGAGATGAAAAAACAAAAAGCCATTGAACTTCTTGCCAAAAATAAAGTTCTGCTTCAGGAAAAATATGGAGTTACAAAAATTGCTCTATTCGGTTCTACTGCTAGGGATACTGCCACTCAAACAAGTGACATTGATATATTAATTAGTTTTGCCGAAAAAGCTGACTCAAAAAAATACTTTGGCGTATTGTTTTATCTTGAAGACCTCTTTCAATGTCCTATTGACTTAATTACAGAAAATGCCCTACGTCCCGAACTAAAACCTTATATCGACGCAGAAAAAATCTATGTCTAGCAATACACCAAAAAGAGAATGGCGATTTTATGTTGATGACATGATTCTTTTTGCCGAAAAAGTTCAACGATATACCCAAAATATTGACCAAGTAGCCTTTATTAATAGCGAACCTTACTATGACGCAACCCTAAGAAATCTAGAACTCATCGGCGAAGCTGCAACCAACATCCCCAAGACATTAAAGCAAACCATCCTGAAATCCCTTGGCGACAAATCATTGCCACCCGTAACCAAATTATTCATGGCTATCTTGGTATTGATAATGATATTATCTGGAGCATTATAACTGAGGAAATTCCCTTATTAATTACGAATCTGAAAAACCTAAAACACTCTTCACAATTCCCTAAATAATTAAAAGGGTAAATAATGTAAAAAATACTTGCTTTTGTTTGACTTGACATGGTATGATATACATAATGTGAAAGCTGTGCGCTTGTAACCTTCTAAATAGAGGAAATAATAAAAGCGATCGCTCTAAAATATAACAGTTCAAGATTTCAGTATTTAATGGCAAACCTCATTTATCTTGACTATAATTGCTTTCAGAGAGGATTTGATGACCTGCGACAGATTAGAATACAGATGGAAGCATTAGCTTGTCAAAATATATTTCTACAAGCAGAAGCACAAGACATTAATTTAGTGTGGTCATTTATGCACCAAGATGAAACATTGCTTTGTCCTTTTCCTCAAAGAAAACAAGAAGTTTTAAAGTTGTCTCAGTTATGTACAATTAGAATCGCTCCAAACACACAAATTTATCAATTAGCTAAGTCGTTTCAACAAAGACAAGGATTATCATCTAAAGATGCTGTTCATGTAGCTTGTTCTAATTATATTAAAGCTAAATTTTTTCTAACTTGTGATGATAATTTAATCAAAAAAGCAAACAAATTAAGTTTAGAAATGTATATTATGAATCCTATTGATTATCTTAGACAGGAGGATGTTTAATGAAGAGCAAAAAAATGATAGATGAGCAAGAAATTTTACTGAAAGGAATTGAAGCATTAAATCAGTCTTTAGGAATTACAGGAGCCTTAAGATTTCTTAGTATTTTACAAAAAAATAGCACAGATTATGTAGAAATTTCCCAACAGTTATATCAAGATCAGACCATTGATGATATTTTTGAAAGAGCTAATAAAAATTGGCAAGATTAGAAACTCTTTTATTTTTTAATTTTTTTAGATGGGTGGTTAAGAGGTTTTTTGATAATTTTCCTTTCGGTTTGTTTTTGTTTTTTTCTTAAATCTTCACACATTGCTTTTAAATCATAATTAAATGCTTTAGCGTGTTCTTCTCTTATTTTATGAATTTCTTCAAGAACTTCATCTTCCCACATAATCAGTTTAATCTCCCATTAATTCATATGGTGTGCAAATAGTTGGCAGTTCATATCCAGCTTGAGAACTAATTTGTGATAGTTTTTTCTGGATTTGAGCATTGGCAATATGCCGACAATTCCATGTTAACAGATAATTAAGTCCGTAAACAGTAGCTAAAGCAATATGTAGTGCATCATCAGAAGCTTTAGGCGGGAGATTACTTTGTATAAGGAATTGTTGGGCTAATTCTTCAACGGCATTATTAATTTCAAGCAAGGGTAAATTATGGATAAGTTCACGTCGTCTAATGGCTATTTCTGCATCTCCTCGTCCAATTTCTTCTAAAACAATTTCCGAAATATATAAGTTAAATTGTTCACGACGAATATTCCACCAAGTTTGAGTAATAGCTGCGTTAGTGGCAACAATTAAATTTGTACTTGGTCTGACTGTAAGATAACCAATAATGCTAGTTTCAAGATAAAGATTTTCTGTCATATTTGATAATTCTATGGAACGTTTGATGTTTTTTGCGACTTATCTCATTTTTGAATTAAATCTAATTTTTTTAATACAGATGAACGTATATAAAATTTTAGGCTACACTATATGTAGTGTTTCTTGAGTATTAAACTAGAAAAAGCACCAATTGTACATTTTATAAACCTATAGCGTCCAATGAACTTCACACATTATAAGTTAGGTCAATGTGAAAGAGGAGAAAGAGTTCAAGTAACTCTTTCAGGCAATGCTGCAAATGTTCGTCTCATGGATAATTCTAACTTTCAGAATTATAAAAATGGTCGTAAACATAGATATGTCGGTGGTTTAGCCAAAAAGTCTCCAATCAATTTAGAGATTCCTAGTTCGGGAACTTGGCACGTTGCTGTAGATTTGCAGGGTTTAGGTGGTAATGTTAAATCATCAATAAAAATGCTCCCCAAACCATTACCAACCATTAAGGAAACTCCTCTTTCTTCAATTCCTAGTTTAGTACAGCGTGATTTTCCAAATATTTCAGATGATAACCAACGTCAATATGATGTATTTATTTCTCATGCTTCAGAAGATAAAGAAGATATAGTAAGAGAGTTAGCAAAAGCTCTAAAAAATGAGGGTTTACAGGTTTGGTATGATGAGTTTGAATTAAAAATAGGAGATAGTTTAAGACGCAAAATTGATCGTGGTTTAGCTAGGAGTCGTGTTGGACTTGTTATTCCTTCTCCCTCATTTATTAGGAAAGGTTGGACTAATTATGAATTAGATGGAATTATTACACGAACAGTCACAGGAGAACAAATATTACTCCCTATTTGGCACAAAATTTCAAAACGTGAAGTCATTGAGTTTAGTCCTTCAATTGCAGATAAAGTTGCAAGAAATACAGCTAATCATACTGTTGAAGAAATTGCAACTAAAATTTCAAATCTTCTGAGAAATTGAAAATAAAATACATAAAAGCTGACAAATTAAGGATAGGTAGAAGGGTTTAATGGTATTAAACCCCTACGTTACAATTATGATGACTTTCTCGGTAAGAATTTTTCAGTGGTCATTTTAATAACAATATAAAGCATAGGAACCACAAATAAACTCAAGAAAGAAGCCACTAACATTCCCCCAAAAACAGCCGTTCCTAAAGACTGACGACTCATCGAACCGGCACCGGTTGCTACCACTAACGGAAAGATACCTAATAAAGTCGAAACGGCCGTCATTAAAATGGGTCTTAATCGTTCTTGTGCTGCTTCTACGGCTGCTTTAACTAAGGGTAAACCCTCATCCCGTAATTGATTCGCAAACTCCACAATTAAAATAGCATTTTTACTGGCTAAACCAATCAACATAACTAAACCAATCTGACAATAAACATCGTTAGCAAACCCCCTGAATAATTGTGCGCTTAACGCCCCTAAAATAGCCAGAGGAACGGCCAAAATAATAATTAAAGGGTCGATATAATTTTCGTATTGGGCAGCTAATACCAGGAAAACAAACAGTAATCCTAAGCCAAAAATAACAGGTGCAAGACCGGCTGACTCTAGTTCTTCTAAGGAAGTCCCGGACCATTCGTAACCAAACCCCGGGGGAAGTACCTGTTTGGAAACTGTTTCCATCGCTTCAATAGCAGTACCCGAACCCACCCCCGGCGCGGGACTACCATTCACTTCCACGGAACGGTATAAATTATAATGGCTGATGGTTTGGGCCCCAGTGGTAGGGGTTAACGTTACTAAGTTTGATAAAGGAACCATTTGACCGGTTTGCGATCGCACATACAATTTACTAATATCTTGGGGGTTAGCGCGAAATTGCTTATCGGCCTGCACATACACCCGATAGGTACGTTGTTGTAGGGTAAAATCATTCACATAGCGCGCGCCTAAAGCGGTTTGTAGGGTGCTAAAAATATCATCGATGGAGACTTGCAACGCTTGGGCTTTGTTGCGATTCACTTCGATGATAAATTGAGGCGTATCCGCCGAAAAGCGACTAAATGCCCGACCAACAGCAGGATTTTGGTTGGCAGCCCCTAATAACTGCCCCATCACTTGGACTAACTTATTAATATCTTCGCCTCCCTCTTGATCTTGCAGTTGATAGACAAAACCGCCAAAGTTGCCTAAACCGCGAATAGAAGGGGGGTTAACGGGAAAAATATTGGCTTCTGGTATTTGACTAAATTTACCCCATAGTTTACCGATAATCGCTTGGGCTGAGTGTTGGGGTCCAGGGCGTTCCTTAAACGGTTTGAGAGGGCTAAAAATCACCCCTTGATTGGCACTACTCCCTCCAAATGCGAACCCCCCCACCGCAAAGGTTGCTTTCACGTCAGGTTCTTCTAAAATGGCGTTTTCTACCTGTCGCATCACCTCGCCGGTATATTGCAAGGAAACCCCTTGGGGGGCCTGTATGATAGTGATGAAATAGCCTTGATCTTCTTCGGGGGTGAAAGCGGTGGGAACCAAGGTATATAGCCATGCTGTGACCAATAATAACAGGGCAAACACCCCTACCACCACCAGACGAAAATTAGCCAGGGTATGAAGCGATCGCCTGTATTGTCCCCTTACCCAGTCTAAAACGTGATTAAATTGGTCAAAAATCGTGCCTAAAAATCCGGGTAAACGTTGACCCTTTTCTAACAATAACGCGCATAAAGAAGGGGTTAAGGTTAAGGCCAAAAAGGTAGAAATAACAATAGAAAATGCAATGGTTAACGCAAATTGTCGATATAAGGCTCCGGTGGTTCCTGGAAAAAATGCCACGGGAATAAACACCGCCATTAACACTAAAGAGGTGGCAATAACTGCCGATGATAATTCCCCCATGGCCTTACTTGCAGCCGCGTGGGGGGACATATTTTCATCTTCGATATAACGATTAATTTGTTCAACGACGATGATCGCGTCATCCACTACCATTCCTGTTGCTAGGGTTAAACCGAACAGGGTTAAACTATTAATAGAAAAGTCGAATAGTTTAATAAAGGCAAAGGTTCCAATCAAGGCCAAAGGAATGGTTAATGCAGGAATTAAAGTGGTGCGCCAATTTTGTAAAAAGATTAAAATAACGATAATAACCAAGCCGACAGCCATAATTAAAGTTTTGACAACTTCGGATAAAGATTCCTCTACAAATTGAGTGGTATCAAAGGCCACCACATATTTTAAATCTGGTGGAAAAAAGGCTGAAAGACGATCCATTTCTTGTTTAACTTTTTTAGCCACTTCTAACGCATTCGATCCCGTTCTTTGATATATTCCCATCCCCACCGCTTCTTGTCCCCGAAACCTCAAAAAAGAACTATAATCTTGCGCTCCTAACTCCGCTCTTCCCACATCTTTGAAGTAAACTAAGCCGCCATTTTCATCGGTTTTTAAGAGGAGATTTTCAAACTCTTTTGGCTCTTTTAATTGACTAACTGCCCGTAAATCAAACTGAAATTGTTGCCCTTCCGGAGCCGGTTCTGCTCCTATTTTTCCCGCGCCAACTTGCAAATTTTGTTCCGATAAAGCATTAACTACATCTTGAGTGGTTAACCCCCGACTGGCTAGTTTATTAGGGTCTAACCAGAGACGCATGGCGTAGCGACGTTCCCCAAAAATGCGGACATTTCCCACTCCATCCAGACGTTTTATAGCATCGACTAAATATTGATCAGTATAGTTACTTAAAAAGACATTATCATAACGATTATTATCACTATATAAACCAATTCCTAACAATAAACTATCCGATTGTCTTCTGACTTGAACCCCAGTTCTTTGTACGGCATCAGGTAACTGCGATCGCACCACAGACACTTGGTTTTGTACGTCAACAGCAGCTAAATCGGGGTTTCTCGAAGAATCAAAGGTAACAGTAATACTACTGGTTCCGCTATTACTACTACTCGAACTAATATATTTTAGTCCTTCAACGCCATTAATCTGTCGTTCTAAAATATTGGTTACTGCGTTTTCTACCACCTCAGCACTTGCCCCATCATAAGTAGATTCCACTTGAATTCTAGTAGGGGCAATTTCAGGAAATTGATCTAAGGGTAAATTAACTAAACTAATTAATCCAACTAATAAAATTAAAAAGGCACAAACTGAAGAAAAAACGGGACGTTTAATAAAAAAATCAACAAAATTCATCTTGTTTTTAAACCTATCTACTAATTAAAACTTTTGACTTCTGACTTTTGATTTTTAATTTCTTGAATAGGCGCACCGTCCCTTAACTGTAGAATACCAGCCGTGACAATTTTTTCTCCTGGTTTTAAACCACTCATCACCTGATAAGAATTACCTTGGATTTCGCCGATTTCTATCTGTCTTTGTTCAGCAATAAAGGGGGCAGCCCCTTCCTCCTTAGCGTTATTCGGTTTAGCCACAAAGATAAACGTTTGACCGCCTAAACGAGAGACTGCCGTAGTCGGAATTAATAGACCTTGCTTTTGCTGCCATATAATTCTCGCTTGAATAAATTGACGGTTTAATAAAGCTTGATTATTGCCTTCAAACGTCGCTTTGGCTAATACTAATTGAGAGTCCGCCGTCACATTGGGGGAAATAAAACTCAGTTGACCTCTAGCTTTGGCCTTCCCTTGACTATCCATGATTTCCACCGGCAAACCCACTTGTAACCGTGGCGCATCTTCTAGGGGAATGGATAAATTGAGTTCTAAACTATTATTTTGGGTCAAACTGGTTAACGTTTCCCCTTGTCCGACATAATCCCCCACTTCTACAGGAATATCTCCAACAATGCCAGCAATAGGGGCAATTACACTGGTTTTACCCACATTCACCTCGGCAGTCCGCACCTGAGCGATGGCTTCAGCCACATCAGCCCTGGCTTGAGCAATGACTTCCGGACGGGAACCCCGTTGTAACCTGCGCAGGTTTTGTTCTTCCCGTTCAACAGAGGCTTGTAACTCCTCAATATCCGTGAGACGACGCTTGTCGAGTTGGGATAACCGACGTTGCGCTTGCTTAAGTTCAGCAGACGCATTACGAGCGTCTGTCACATATTCTTGATATTCGTCGGCGGAAATAGCCCCTTCTTGTTGAAGGGTTTCGTAACGAGCAACCCGTTGTTGCGCTAATTCTGCTCTGGCTTGGGCTGCTTCTACTTGCGCTTGGGCCTGGGCAATTTCTTCTAGACTCCCCCCGGTCTGAGCGTTGCTGAGACGGGCTTTAGCCTCCCGTAAACGGGCTTTAGCCTCTTCAATATCTTCGATGCGATTTCCGGCTTCTAATTCCGCTAAACGGGCTTTGGCGTTGGCTAATTGGGCTTGAGCTTCTAATAGTTCAGCTTGCCAATCGTTGCTTTCTAGTTGAATTATTTTTTGGCCTCGATTAATCCGATTTCCTTCTTGTACTAAAATTTGACTGATACGACCTTCGATTTCTGGTTTCAAAATCACGGCATCCTTGGCTTCCAGGGTCCCTACCACCTCTGAAACCGTTTTAACCATCCCAAGCTCGATGGTGTCTAATTTGACGGAGGTGGTGGGGGTTTGTTGCGCGAAGGTCATGGACGATGGGTTACCATTGCGTTGCAGTAACCACCAAGTGACCCCCGCTCCTGTCACTGTCACTAAGGTTAACATGGTGATAATTAGCGGCCAGTTCCGTATCTGAGATTTTTGTGGTTTTTCTTCGACCATTGTCTTAGTTTTCCTGTTAGACTTTTCCGTGTTAGAGGGGCGTTGCTCTGTGTCAAACATTGATCCTTACTTTTAATTGTGTCTCTTTTTTGACTCTATTGTCTTTACATTTCTTAATATAACAATGATGATCAAGCTTATGGCCCGTTGATTATGGAAAATTCACCATGCTTCCCTATTCCTTATAATATGGATTAAGATTAACCCTTAACACCGATGTCTAAAATGACTGCAAAAGTCCCTGTTTCTGTCCTCATTCCCGCTTTGAATGAAGAACTTAATTTACCGGCTTGTCTAGAAAGTGTTGCTAGAGCGGATGAAGTATTTGTTGTCGACTCTCAAAGTAGCGATCGCTCGATAGAAATCAGTGAGCAATACGGAGCCAACGTGGTGCAGTTCCATTTTAACGGACGTTGGCCGAAAAAGAAAAATTGGTCTTTAGAGAATCTCCCTTTTCGTAACGAATGGGTTTTAATTGTCGATTGTGATGAAAGAATTACCCCTGAGTTATGGGATGAAATTGAAGAAGCTATTCAAGATAATAACTACAATGGTTACTATCTTAATCGTAAAGTTTTTTTCTTGGGGAAATGGATTCGTTATGGGGGGAAATATCCTGATTGGAATTTACGCTTATTCCGTCACCCATTAGGACGTTATGAAAATTTGAACACAGAAGATATACCCAATACAGGGGATAATGAAGTTCACGAACACGTTATTCTAGAAGGAAATGTCGGCTATCTTAAAGAAGATATGCTGCATATTGATTTTCGCGATATTTATCATTGGTTACAAAGACATAACCGATATTCTAACTGGGAAGCGCGGGTCTATTATAATTTATTAACAGGTCAAGATGATAGTGGTACCATTGGGGCGAACTTATTTGGAGATGCGGTTCAAAGAAAACGATTTCTAAAAAGAATCTGGGTCAAGCTTCCCTTTAAACCCTTACTCAGATTTGTTTTATTTTATTTTATTCGCTTAGGTTTTTTAGATGGTCATGCTGGTTATATCTATGCTCGTTTACTTAGTCAATATGAGTATCAAATTGGCGTTAAACTTTACGAATTACGGCAATTTGGAGGTAAATTAAATATTAATCAAAATCATCAAAAAGCTGATACAGAAACACCATCCGAACCAATAAAGGTAGAATTATAAGCCCATTATTATCACTCAAAAAAATATGAAATTAGAGTCAAATTTATCGCCAATAGTTGATCATGATTCCTGGGTAGATTTACGTCAATATGACCAATCCTGGTATGATCGAGGTCGTCCTGGATGGTATATATTGCTGTGGTGGTTCGTGCAATCTATCGCCTTTCCTCTCAGTTTACACAATGCTAATGGCTTTCGTTGTTGGTTATTGCGTTGTTTTGGGGCAAAAATTGGTAAAGGGGTAATTATTCGCCCCACAGCCCGCTTTACCTATCCCTGGAAAGTGATGATAGGGGACTATAGTTGGATTGGGGATAATGTGGTTTTCTATAGTTTAGAAACCATCAAAATTGGCTCTCATAGTGTCATTTCTCAGAAATGTTATTTGTGTACAGGCAGTCACGACTTTCAGCGTTATACCTTTAATTTAATCGTCAAACCTATTACCATTGGTAACGGGGTTTGGGTCGCCACAGACTGTTTTATTGCTTCTGGGGTGACAATTGGTTCTAATGCCGTTATTGGTGCCAGAAGCAGTGTTTTTAAAGATATGCCTGGGGAAATGGTGGCTTGGGGAAGTCCTTGCCAACCTCATTATCGTAGAAAGATTATCGCGTGTGTTAAGGGAAGAATTTAACAAAAATATCACGCATAAGTCCCCACCTAAAAATACTATTCATATCATCCAAATTTTAGGTGGGGATGAATTTGGAACACAACACCTACTGTGTCTTAATTAATAAGACACAGAGGGTTTTTTGATACTAACTACTTTGATGGCGAAGTTGAACAACTTGCTGTTCAATTTTGGTCATTATATTAAAAGGAAAACCGGCTTCTCGGTATAAATGAGTGGGAATTTTGTGCTTAATTTCTTCGTGTAACTGGGGTAACTGACTCCAATGTCGGCCACATTGAAGGTGATGGGCCGTATGATAGCCTAAATTACAGGTAAAGAAATTGTACCAGCGATCCGTAATATTATAGGTTGCTTGATAGGGGTCCTGTTCATCTAAACCCGCATGATGGTTATAGGTTTCATAGACAACCATAAATAACAAAAAGATCATCGGTATGATAAACATGATTAAGGTTTTCAGCCAATCGATTGAACAGAGAATCCCTAGAATTAATACCGTGAACACCATATTTTGAATCAGTTTGTTGCGAGATTTATCATATCGTTGTCCCACCTTAAATGCTTTGGGATATGCCATCAAACCGACTTTAAGGGTATATTCTAAACGGGACATCAACCGACCTTGAGGCGTTTTCCAAGCTGATTCGTCAAGGGATTGGTCTAAATAATTGAGATGATGGCCTAGAGTATGGTGCAGAACCCAAGCTTCTCCGACAATTCCTGTTTGTAACCCCATAATCAGTTCAATGAGACGATTGGCCCAAGAGACAGTAAAAAAATTATAGTGTTGATGATTATGGTTCCAACAACAAATCCATCCCTTAATGTGAAGACTAAGGGGTATCCAAACAATCAGTGGCCACAACGAACGACTAAAGAAAAATATGAATAAATCTATCCCTAAAACAAGCAAGATGACGGTGATGGGATAGTAATCGATTCTTTTTTTGACGAACATATTTCAGGTAAAGTGAATGAATTTAAGGTTTTAGACAAGGATTTCTTGTTATATATTTTGGTTCAGTCTGGGAATAATTGACAGACCAGGGAAATCACAAAAAAAAGCACCTTCTACTCAAAAAGTGCTTTTTATCTTGTTTAACTTAATCACCTAAAAGCTATTTCTGCGGGTGTTTTCACGGGGACGAGCTTGGTTGACTTTCAGAGAACGGCCCATCCATTCGGCACCATCTAGGGTATCAATGGCATTAGCTTCTTCTGCTTCTGTATTCATTTCTACAAACGCAAAACCTCTGGAACGACCGGTTTCACGGTCTGTAGGGATATGAACACGCTTGACAGACCCATAATCAGAAAATACGGTGTTAAGGTCTGCGTCTGTTACCTCATAAGCGAGGTTTCCTACATAAATTGACATAAAATTTGTCTCTGTTTTTAATGAACTTGTGGAGATTGAGATGTCGGAAAGATAAGGTATGGATACTTAACGGGAAAACCAGTCAGTTATATTAACTCACTCTTTAGGCCGATTTACAATGCTCAACTAGAATCATATCACGAAAACTCTCACTCACCGTACCAATTTCAATATTTCGGTTGAGTGAGTGTCGGATATGTGGGGGGTGAGGAGTATTAGCTAACTATGTATTCTCGGTTCAGGATGTAATGTCTCTAAAATTTCACTCTCGATGATCGATAATTCATCTAATCTTTTTTGAACCATTTCCCTCTCAAAATACGTATCTGCTAATAGCCAATAAATACCATAATGTCTGGCTTCTGAGTCCATCAAACTACGGTAAAATTTAGCTAAATTTTCATCGGGGCAATGGTTTCCTAATAGTCCTAATCTTTCGTGGGATCTCGCTTCTATCAAGGCAGCAATTAGCAAAGAATCGAGTAATCTTTGGGGTTCTTTTGTGCTAATTTCTGCTTTTAATTTAGCCCCATAAGGAGGAGATGATAGAGGTCCCAAGGGAATATTTCGTTGATCTAACCATTGATTAACCTGTTCAAAATGTTCTAATTCTTCTTTCGCGATCGCTGTTAATTTTCTAACTAAAACAGCATTAGAGGAATAACGAAACATGAGATTTAATGCGACACTCGCCGCCTTCCTTTCACAATGAGAATGATCTAATACAATTGTGTCTAAGTTATTAATTGCTTGCTCGATCCAAGCAGTTTGAGTGGGGGTTTTAAGAATATTTATTTTCGTTTTTTTAGTTAACATATGATGTTTATTATACTTGCAAAAAAAACTAAAAACTTATCTCTCTTCAGTGTAACATAATCTATCTTATCAGACTAGGTATATCAATGATCTCATCAGGTCATTGAGATAATTTTTTCTGTGCTTGGTTAAGGGTTATGTATTTAGCCATATTTAAAATAATATTACTTTAATCTTATCTCAATGATAAAGACTAAATGAGTTGTTATCGATACCAATGTAATAGTCAGTGCCTTAATTTTCTCTAATTCTACAACAATGCAATGTTTTAGAGAAGCTGAAAAAAAGTGTGTGATATTGATTTCTACTGATATTTTATCAGAACTTATTGATGTATTGACTCGTCAAAAATTTGACCGTTATCTATCTAGAGAGATTAGAGAAGTAAGCCCATGATCTAAACTTATTTGGTGAGCAAATTAATATTATTTCAGATAAGATTATTAAATGATTAAATTTCGTCCACCCTACTTTAATAAAACGATTACTTTTTTAGAAAGACATCGTTTCTCTATATTTTTTCCATTCTTCATAATCTTCAGGTGTTATAATTAAATACATTCCTGCTTTATTTGGGTCAAAACCATCAGGGAAAATTGTCGAACAATTATTATAATTATTATGTTTAATAGGACAGAATGATGGATTTGTTTCTGAATTACCATAACTTGCTCCTTCAAAATTATCAACTTCCCCTAATGTATTTGTTTGGAGACTAGCTCCTAACAAATTAGCTCCTCTGAAATTAGCTAATTTTAAATTAGACCCTTCTAGATTAGTATTGATTAAGTTAGCTCCACCTAAGTAAGCTTTGTGTAAATTAGCTCCCATTAACCAAGCTCCTTGTAAATTAGATTCTCTTAAATAAGCTCCTTGTAAATTAGCTTGAAGCAAATAAGCATTTTGTAAATCAGCGATAGGCATAAAAACTCTTTGTAATTCCGCACGCATCAAGCTACTCCCTTGCAAATTCGCTTTTTCTAATAAAGCTCCACATAATTTAATTTTTGCAAGATAGGCATTAGGTGCAGATAAACCGCTTAAGTTTTGTCTTGGAAACCGATAACCTAAACGTGGTTTTTTATCACATTGTTTACCCTCCCAATACCAATATTCTTTAGTAAATCCGATAAACGGGAATCTTAAAGGTCGAGAATTGAGAAATTCTAAGGCTTCAATTCTTCCTCCACTTCCTGCTTGTTTTTCATCAACACTAGTAATGGTTTGCCAAGCAGAAAATACCTCAGCGTTACGACGCGAATCTTCTGTAAAAATAAAACTAATGACACCAAGAATAATGGTTAATTGTCCGACTTTTTCCAAAATATCAAAAAAAGCTTGTTTATCTATCCATGTTAACCCTGGTTCTAGAATTTTCTTTTCTAGTAAATAATAGGGATTATAGTGTTTCTTCCAAAAATTATCTTTTACTTGCTGACGAGCTTTTTCTCGATAATAATTCAACGTATTTTCTAACTTTCCGCCTTGTTCCCAAAGTTCATACGCTTTTTTTTCAATTTCTTGTTCTAAACTATCATTATCTTGTGAACCTGTTAAACGAAAATTATTGATTCTGTCTCTAAACCAATTCACTGTTTATCTCTCCAACAATTTAAGGTAAATAATCATCATTTAAAATATCTTCAACAGGAAAAGTAATCTCGATAGGAATAATATTATCAGATAAATTAGTCTTATCTAAAACAATTTTTCTGGCATCACTGTAACATTTCGGAAGACTATCATAAAATAAGGGTTTTAAACTCGGACTATCTTCAAGCAATAATAAAAGTTGTCTTCTTTGTTCTCTTATGGTTCCTTTCCAGTTTCTTTGATTATACTCTCTTTCTGTTTCCCAATAAGCAAGTTTTAATAAGTGTTCTAATAAAACAACTAAGCGATTTTTTAGTTCTCGTTTATCAGATTTACCCAAACTATCTAATTCCTCAATAACCTTATCCCAATCAATTTTATCAAACTCTTGTGCTTCTATTTGTTTAATAGTGCTTTCTATCCATAAACAAAAATCTTGATCGTAGAGTTGCTTTTGAGTAATTACTGAGTTGAGAGGATGAGTATTCATAGAGATAAATTCAATAAAGTTAATGTTATATTAAATCTAATAATTATTTTTAACTATCCCAAAAATTATGGTTCAATAATTCATCAACGTTATCAGAAAAAGGGTAAATCACTGGAAAATCTGTGTCAGGATAACTATCGATAACATTTTCTAAGGCCATTTGATAAATTTTTGGTAAAATCTCTATCATATAATTTTTCAAACTGGGTGAATCTTCTAACTCTAATTTTAACCGTTGACGAAAATTCCTAATTTCAATTTCCCACCCTCGATAACAATCAAACATCATCACATAACGTCGTTTTAATAAATGTTCCAAAAGACGTAATAAATAACTTCTAACTGCTTTTCGTTGACTTTTACCCAAACATTCTACCTCTTCGATTAAATTCTCTAAATCAACCTCTGATAAATGACCTAATTTTAATTTTTTAACTGTTTCCTCGATCCATAACGCAAAATCTTCTTGATAAAGGTTTTTTGTAGTTACTGAACTCATCTTTTTACCTCAATACTAGAAAATTTAGAAATTAATGATTAAGATATACTTCCATTTTAACATATGTCTATATTTGTTGTGCTTAATATTAGATAATGATTGATCATTAATCTTAGTTTGTAGATCAGCGATCGCTTGTTAAATATCGATTAATCTTTATCAAGCGTATCGACAAGGACATAATGTAACTATCAATAAAGAAGATGGGACAACAGTTGTTCAAAATTTTTTCTTAGAAGAAGGGACAATCACCTGCTATACTTATGATATAATGAGAATGGAACATTCACAGGAAAAATTTACTAATGATTCAATTGAGTGATTGCTCCATATAGAAGAGGTAAATAGAATGATTGATATTTTTATAAGTTCTAGTATCAAAGATATTGAATGGGTGAAACGCATTCAAGAACATCTTGAACCTTTACTTAGAAAAAAAAATCTATCTCTTTGGTCTTATGATTTTCTGTATCCTGGCGTAGATATTCAAGAAACAATAAAACGTGCCATAGAAGAATCTCAAGCAATTATCGTATTAATTAGCTCCAACTATCTGAATTCACAATTACCGGAAGTTGAACTATCTCAAATTGTTAAAACACATAAAAAAGATAAAAATAAAATTTTTCTTATTATTATTTCTTCAGATATATCCTCATCAGTTCCTACTTTGATTAAAGATTTTCAATCTGTTGGGTCTTTTTCAGAACCTTTAGGTCAACTTTCAGAACAGAAACAAGAAAAGGCTTTAACGAAATTAACTGAATTAATTGATCATTGTGTATCAGCTAAATCAAAAAAGGTATATAATGATGTGGCTAACATAGGTAATGTAGTAAATAACATATTTATTCAGGGAAATATTAAGTTAGGGAATAAGAATGACCACAAATAATCCAGATGAAATCAATTCTCAACAGATTGATGATGATCATCTTCTCATGGAAGAAGATGAAGAAGTATTTGCTCTTCTTATCACATCTGATAATAAGAATTCAAAATATGAGGAATTATTAGGGATGGTTGCTTACGCAAAGTATTCTCTACAAAAACATCAATATGTTAGTTTATATAAGCGAGAAAATAGACAATTACCCAGTAAAGAAGTTCTTAAAGCAATTATCACGCCTTTCAAAGATAAAAATAGTGATGCTTTATCCTCACTGAAACAAAGTTCAGAACAATTTCTCAAAGAATACGCTAAAGAATATTTAGAAAATACCAAACAAGAAGAAATTATACAACCAATAGAAAAGGTTATAGAAAAGAATACTAATTTTTGGGTTTCTGTTTGGGCTAGTATAGTAGGAGCATTTATTTACTCCGTTATAATAGCTTTGGTTATTCTAATTATAACTGCTGCTATTCCTGATAATAAGTTTGCTCGAATTATTAAAATTTTACTCGAAGATAATACGACAGAAATAAAATAATCACCCTAAACCCCTTAAACCTAAATAAAGGATTAGATTACAACAAGAAAGCCAAGGACAGACTATACAATAAATTCGGTTTATTCTATCTAACTCTACAAATACGCTTATGCCACGCCGCGACGACTTAAAGAAAATCTTAATTTTGGGTGCAGGTCCTATTGTTATTGGCCAAGCTTGCGAATTCGACTATTCTGGTACTCAAGCCTGTAAAGCACTACGAGAAGAAGGTTATGAGGTAGTCTTAGTCAACTCTAACCCTGCTTCGATTATGACCGATCCTGAAATGGCTAATCGCACCTATATCGAACCCCTCACCCCCGATATGGTAGAGAAAGTCATTGCCAAAGAACGGCCCGATGCGTTATTACCGACAATGGGAGGACAAACGGCCCTTAATGTTGCGGTGTCCTTGGCAAAAAGTGGCGTTTTGGATAAGTACAATGTAGAATTAATCGGGGCAAAACTTCCAGCTATTGAAATGGCAGAAGACCGGGAACTGTTTAAAGATGCAATGGCTAAAATAGGGGTTCCGGTTTGTCCTTCCGGTATCGCTAGTACCCTCGAAGAAGCACAGGCGATCGGCAAAGAGATCGGGTCTTATCCCTTGATTATACGTCCTGCTTTCACCTTGGGAGGGACAGGGGGCGGTATTGCCTATAACCAGGAAGAATTTGAAGAAATGGCGCAGTTTGGAATCGATGCGTCTCCCGTCTCTCAAATTTTAGTCGAAAAATCTCTTTTAGGGTGGAAGGAATACGAGTTAGAGGTAATGCGCGACTTAGCGGATAATGTGGTCATTATCTGTTCTATTGAAAACTTTGACCCGATGGGGGTACATACGGGAGACTCCATTACCGTTGCACCGGCGCAAACTTTGACAGATAAGGAGTATCAACGGTTAAGAGACTATTCTCAGGCTATTATAAGACAGATTGGTGTGGAAACCGGTGGATCTAACATTCAATTTTCTGTGAACCCCACCAACGGGGATGTTATTGTTATTGAAATGAACCCCCGTGTGTCTCGATCTTCGGCCTTAGCATCGAAAGCGACAGGGTTCCCTATTGCTAAGTTTGCCGCTAAACTTGCGGTAGGTTACACCCTCAACGAAATAAACAACGACATCACCAAACAAACCCCCGCATCCTTTGAACCCACTATTGATTATGTGGTCACTAAAATACCTCGGTTTGCGTTTGAAAAGTTCCCCGGATCTCAAGCTGTTTTAACCACTCAGATGAAGTCTGTGGGGGAAGCAATGGCCATCGGACGCACCTTTCAAGAGTCGTTCCAAAAAGCGTTAAGATCCCTAGAAACGGGACGCTATGGGTTCGGATGTGATAAACAAGAAACCTTACCCTCTTTATCCCAAGTTCGATCCAGTTTACGGACTCCTAACCCTGATCGCGTTTACAGTATCTATCATGCCATGAGATTAGGCATGACAGCAGAAGAAGTCCACGAGTTGACGGCCATCGATATCTGGTTTTTGGATAAGTTAGAGGACCTCATCGAAACGGAAAAAGTCCTTAAACAAACCAAGTTAAAGGATATTACCGTATCTGATATGCGCGTCGTTAAACAAAAAGGGTTCAGCGATCGCCAGATAGCTTTTGCCACCAAAACCACCGAAGATGAAGTCAGAAACTACCGTAAAAGTTTAGGGATCATTCCTGTGTATAAGGTAGTCGATACTTGTGCGGCCGAGTTTGAAGCATACACCCCTTATTATTATTCCACCTACGAACCCGAAGAAACAGAGGTTACTGTCAGCGATAAAAAGAAAGTGATGATCCTAGGGGGAGGTCCCAACCGCATTGGCCAAGGGATCGAGTTCGACTACTGTTGTTGTCATGCGGCCTTTTCCCTCAGTGACGCAGGGTATGAAACCATCATGGTTAACTCCAACCCGGAAACTGTTTCTACGGACTACGATACCAGCGATCGCCTCTATTTTGAACCCTTGACCAAAGAAGATGTCTTAAACATCATCGAAACCGAGAACCCGGTGGGGGTTATTATTCAGTTTGGGGGCCAAACTCCTTTGAAACTTGCTGTCCCATTGCAGACATACCTCGACAGTCCCGACTGTCCCGTCCAAACCAAAATATGGGGAACCTCTCCCGACTCCATTGATACAGCAGAAGATCGGGAACGGTTTGAAAAGATACTCTATGATCTCGATATTAAACAACCTCCCAATGGTATCGCGCGCAGCTATGAGGAGTCTGCGGTGGTTTCTTCTCGTATTGGGTATCCGGTGGTGGTTCGTCCCTCCTATGTACTGGGAGGACGCGCTATGGAGATCGTCTATTCTGATGAAGAGTTAGAACGCTACATGACGTATGCAGTCCAAGTGGAACCGGATCATCCCATTTTAATCGATAAGTTCTTAGAAAATGCGATCGAAGTGGATGTGGACGCATTGTGTGATACTACCGGAAAAGTAGTTATTGGTGGCATTATGGAACATATTGAACAAGCAGGGGTACACTCTGGAGACTCTGCTTGTTCGGTTCCTTTTACCACCCTTTCAACTAACGCTATTGAAACCATTCGTACATGGACCACTCACCTCGCTAATAGCTTGAAAGTTATTGGTTTAATGAACATTCAATACGCAGTTCAAGGGGAGACGGTTTACATTTTAGAAGCGAACCCCCGCGCGTCTCGAACGGTTCCTTATGTATCTAAAGCAACCGGTCGTCCGTTGGCAAAAATTGCCTCTTTGGTAATGTCAGGAAAAACTTTAGAAGAGTTAGGAATAACGGAGGAATTTGTACCTCGTCATATTGCTGTTAAAGAAGCGGTTTTACCCTTCCAAAAATTCCCCGGTGCCGATACTTTATTAGGTCCTGAAATGCGTTCTACCGGTGAAGTAATGGGTATAGATGAAGACTTTGGCAAGGCGTTTGCTAAAGCAGAAATTGCTGCCGGAGTTGATCTAGCAACGGAAGGAACGGTGTTTGTTTCTATGAGCGATCGGGACAAAGTTTTAACGGTTCCAGTGGTTAAAGATTTGCTTGAATTAGGGTTTAAAGTGGTGGCAACTTCTGGAACTCAAAAAGTTTTAGAAGAGAACGGAATAGAAGGGGTAGAAGTGGTTTTAAAACTCCATGAAGGTCGTCCCCATGTGATTGATTGGATCAAAAATAAACAGATTCAATTTATTATTAATACCCCCAGTGGAGAAGACTCTCAAATTGATGGTCGTAAGATTCGACGCACTGCTTTAGACTATAAATTGCCCATTATTACGACAATAGCAGGGGCAAAAGCAACCGTCGCAGCCATTCGTTCTTTACAGACAGAACCTTTGGAAGTTAAAGCGTTGCAAGACTATATTTCCTAACATTCGTAGGGTGGGCAATGCCCACCTTTTTGTTATATCATTAAGCTATCATCAAGGAGAGGAGGTCAGATAAATTTTACCCACCAATGAACAAGGACAAAAATGTATTTATTTATGTCAGTCCTTAACCAATACTTATCAGCCAATTTATTTAGTACGTCTTGACGAAAGAGACGGTCAATTGTTTATTTTGGCAGGTAATGATATTCAGATATTAATTAATCGTAATGGAGATTGGGAGTTTTTAACATGAAACCAGATTTTAATAACATGAATAAAGAGGAATTACGTCAATATGTAATTACTCACCAAGAGGACAAAGAAGCGTTTTATATTTATGTGGATCGTTTGAAGTCTCATCCTTCTACTCAAGTGTATTCTAATACTCTGTCACCTCAAGAAATAGATCAAGCTGTTACTAATCATTTGAAAGAAAAACAAAAATAAAATAATTATGGTTATTCGTAAATTATCAGATACCTATCAACCTTCTAATGAAGAATTAGAACAAATACGAGCAATTTCTGATGATGAAATTGACTTTTCTGATGCACCTGAAACCGATCTAGAATTTTGGTCAAAAGCAACTAAAGTCAGTCCCAAAAATCAAGATGAAACTAAGGTTTTAGTATCTTTAGATCAAGAATTAATGAACTGGTAACGCTTATTGTTGTCCTGTAATATGCTTCATTAACAGTTCAAATTTAGCATCTAGCGCATTAAAACCCTCACGCATTTCGTCTCTTAAATTATCAACTTTATTTTCTAAAATATCAATTTCTTCATAAACTCTATCAAAAGCTTCATTCAAGGATCTAGCCGGCATTTGACTTAATTCTAAGCGTTCAATCCGCCAACTTAATTCCCTTAACCGACGATTTGTGTCACGGACAAAATCACTGTTGTCATTACTAGAGGTCATAATTTTGGTGTTACTGAATAGTATGTTGAAGTGAGGGTAAATCTGCTTTAATGGAAAATTAGATTAATTTAATTATATCACAGAAAGTAACAATGAAGACCTATAATTTTACGTTAGTATTATCAAGTATTGATGAAGAATTATTAAAAGATTTAGATCCGATAGAAGATGCTATCTTTGAAGCAGGTTGTGATGATGCTAATTTATGCTTTCGTGATTTAATTCCTTATCTTGAATTTGATCGGGAATCATCTTCTTTTTCAGAAGCTGTTATTTCTGCAATTCAACAAATAGAAAGTATTAATAATAAGATTAAAGTAGAAAAAATTGAAACTGATGACCTAGTTACTACTTTCATTGATAGTTTACGGAAACATGGGGTTACTGATGATATTATTGCTGCTGCTGTAGCTGACACAAAACAATCTTAATGTTAGTTAGCTAAAATATTTGGGAATACTAATACAAAGTATCAGTTAGATCAATTTGTTTATGGAATGGAAAAATTGGCAAAATACATCTTTCAAGTCCAAAGATCATCTTCCCTCATATTCGGGTATTTATGTAGTAGCAGATAAAGATGATCGTGTTTGGTATGTGGGACAAGCTAAAAATATATACTTAAGATGGCAAGGTAAAAGTCATCATCGATATCCTCAACTAAACCGATCGCATAAAAAATTCAATTACACTATCTATTATCATCCATTTCCCCTTGAAAAATTAGATGAAAAAGAACGGTACTATATAAACAGTCTTAACCCAGAACTAAATAATAGTGAAGTTAAACAATATCTTCCTAAAGTTCCCTCTCTTGAAGAAGAAATTAAACGTATTCTTAAGGTACTCAATAAACCCAATAGTCTCTATCCAACTGTCAGATCACTGATTTTAGGCCAGTATCAAGATGATAATAATACTATTCATGTTTTGTGTCTTATTAATACTAATGACTATGACATATTGCAAAACTCAGCAACGAGAAAACATGGAGGTTTAGTTAGAAATGCTTGGTCTGGACTATACGAACATTCTAATCGTATAATTGGCTGGATAGACACCCCTATTTATACAATGTCTGGATATCAGTTTGAGTTTTATGGTGGGTTAGAAGTCATTAATTATTTGGAGAGATACAGTGATCAAAGAAGTCGTTATCTTGAAAAAGCAACTATCTTAGGAATTGATGTCTTGATGATAAAAGACTTGACAATTCTGACTCTATCTAAATTACCTTTAGAAGACAAATTAAAAGAAAAATTACCTTTATTAGAAAACAAAATGAATACAAACAATCAACAAGAATCACAAACCCAGTCCGAAGCATTAGTAACACCATCTTTACCGAAAAAGATGACACGCTGGTTAGTGAATGTAGAAGATGTTGAAGTAGAAATCTGTAAAGATGACAATGAGAAGTATTATGTTCGTCATAATTTATTTTGGTATATTGTTTATAATGATAAATGTCCTGATTCTGTTGGTAATCGTGTCATGAACACTCTTAAAGATATTGTTAATTCTCGATTATCTACAATTTGGTGGGCAGGTTATAGTTTTAAATTTGAAGAACTTGAGTTTGAAGATGGATTAATTACTGAAGCTGTCTTATTACCTTTAAAGATGTTTGAAGATTTTCTTAACTATTTTGTTAATTATCATTATCCGAACATAGCACAAACACCAAACTCTTTTGGTCCTAGCACTTATAAAATATATCAATTAGGTAAATGGCTTCAGAATAATAGTTTAGAACAATTTAAAAAGTAGTTAATTAAAAGCGATCGCTTAATTATGATGAACAAGGAAACTGGTTAGGGAATAAATGATATAATCGAAGTAATTAATAATGTTAACCTTAGTTTATTTATGTTAAATTTTTACTGTACTTATTGATGAAATTAATGTTTCTAATGCACCTGAAACCGATCTATAATTTTGGTCAAAAGTCACTAAAGTTAGTCCAGACTTAAAACATAAAAAAATGAATGATAAGTTGAATTTTATTTTAAAAGCAATAGAAAAGTATTTACAAAATATCTATCATGATGAACTAGATAAAGTTATTCTTTTTGGATCTCAAGCGAAGGAATAGTCTTATGAATAAGATTCAACGTAAATTTTCAGGGAGTGTTGTTTTAAGTATGAATAATTAGATTTCTGAGTTAAAATAAAGATAACAAGTTTATATCTGAGGACAAGAAAATGACAGAAAGAGAGTTTCAAACCATTATCGATAAACTAACTATCTTAGAAAATAATGATAAGATGTTAGCTGAGAGACTGGAATTTTATTCAGAAAAATTAGACTTATATAAACAAGTTTCTGATGAAAAGATAATTCAGATTCAAAAATCAACTGATGAAAAGATTGATCAACTTCAAAGATCATCCGATGAAAAACTAGAAGCATGGAAAAAGTCATCCGATGAACAAATAAACGCTATTAGAAGCGAAATAAAAGGCTATCAAGACGCAAATAAACAACAATTAAATGTCTCTTTGGGTGTCTTAGTAACGGCTGCAGTTGCTATTTTAGTTAGTGTAATTTTAAGTATGAATAATTAATTTTCTGAGTTACAATATATATAGTAAGTTGATATTTGAGCATACGACAATGACAGAAAGAGAGTTTCAAACTATTATCGATAAAATTAGTGTATTAACTGAAAAGGTGGACTTTTATTCAGAAAAGTTAGATTTATATAAACAGGTTTCTGATGAAAAGATTGAACAGCTTCAGAAATCATCTGATGAAAAACTAGAAGCATGGAAAAAGTCATCCGATGAACAAATAAACGCTATTAGAAGCGAAATAAAAGGGTATCAAGACGCAAATAAACAACAGTTAAATGTTTCGTTAGGTGTCTTAGTAACGGCTGCAGTTGCTATTTTAGTTAGTGTAATTTTAAGCATGAATAATTAATTTTCTGAGTTAGAATATAGATAGTAAGTTTATAGTTGAGGATAAGACAATGACAGAAAGAGAGTTTGAAACAATTATTGATAAAATTAACGTCTTAACCGAAAAAGTAGAATTTTATTCAGAAAAGTTAGATTTATATAAACAGGTTTCTGATGAAAAACTAGAAGCCTTTAAAAAGTCATCTGATGAACAAATCAATGCTATTAGAAGCGAAATAAAAGGGTATCAAGATGCAAATAAACAACAGTTAAATGTCTCATTAGGTGTGTTAGTAACGGCTGCAGTTGCTATTTTAGTTAGTGTTATTTTAAGTATGAATAATTAGTCATTAACTTTTAATCTGTTTATATCGTTCTTTAAACTCCCGTTGCTGCTGTTTATGATCGACAATAGGCTGAGGATAACCACAACGATGCGCTTCTAAAGGTGGTATTTTTCCAGTTACTAAATATTCCGTATCAAGAGAACTTATTTCAGGAACCCATAGACGAATATATTCCCCGTCAGGGTCATATTTTTGTGCTTGACTAGCAGGGTTAAAAATACGTAACGGTTTCGGGTCCATGCCACTGGATGCACTCCATTGCCACCCTCCGTTATTAGCGGATAAGTCCCCATCGATCAAGTTTTGCATAAAATATTTTTCTCCCCATTGCCAATTAATCATTAAATCTTTGGTTAAAAAACTAGCAACAATCATCCGACATCGGTTGTGCATCCATCCCGTTTCATTTAACTGTCTCATGGCAGCATCAACGATGGGATAACCAGTTTTTCCTTCACACCAAGCTTGAAAATATTGTTCATTATTGTCCCAAGAAAAGTCCTTAAATTCTTTGCGATAAGGACCCTCTGCTAACTCAGGAAAAAAGTATAAACAGTGTTGATAAAATTCTCGCCAAGCAATTTCTTGTTGCCAGGTTTGTATATTTTCCCTTGCTTCGTCACTGCGGGTATTTTCGTAAGCTTCTACGGTTGCTTGCCAAACCTCACGAATACCGATAATACCGAATTTGAACGCCGGACTCAAGATAGAAGTTCCATCCATTGCCGGGAGGTTTCTTTGCTCTTGATAACTGTAAATTTCCCTATCACAAAAGTAATTCAGTTTTTCTCTGGCTGCGGTTTCTCCAGGTTCTAAAATTAAGGGTGCATTCCAACTATAACCTAAGTCTTTAGCTGTGGGTAACTCAATCATTCCTAAGTCTTTAAGGGCGTTAATTTCTTCATCCGTTAAACTGTCTAATTTTTTGATAGACTCGGCAATATTTGCTTTTTCTGCTTTCACCCAACTGCGCCAAAAAGGAGTATAAACTTTATAAGGATCGTTATTACTCTTAGTGAGAATATCTCCAGGTGCGTGTAATAATTGATCCCAGTAGGTTGCTGATGGAATGCTTTTCTCTTGTAAAGCTTTTTTGACTTGTTGATCTCGTTCCTTGCTGTAGGGTTCAACGTCATTATTCCAGAAAACACCATTAACCTTTAAAGCATCGGCAACTTTAGGTATTATTTCTGTTGGTTTTCCTTGAAAAATGAATAATTGACTGCCTAACTTTTGGTAGCTTTCCTGTAAATATTGTAAACACCCCAACAAATAAGTGATTCTCGCCGGTGCAATATCATCTCGGTTTAAAATATTTGGGTCAAAACAGAATAAACCCACTAATTTAGAACTCTGTTGATAAGCTTGGAAAAGTCCGATATTATCAGATACTCTTAAGTCACGACGATGCCAAAAAATTACACTATTTGTCATGGATAAAAGGTTATGGATAATGAGAAGGTGGGCAAACTATAAACCCTGCTGTTGATTATTGTAAGGTGTGTTGAGACATTACCGCACCCTTCGGGCAAAAGCAAAAGGCAAAAGGCAAAAGTAAATAATAAATTAGAACTTTTGACTTTTGACTTCTAACTTTTGACTTGTGAAGCACCCTACGACATCTAGGTAAACTCGGAAATATCTTCCTGGCATTCATCGGCTAAGTAACATAATGCACGGAATCTTAACCCGACTAACTGTTCGTACAAAGGATTAAGCTTACATAGAGGGGGAATGTGAACCACTTTGTGACCAAAAAGTTTAACATCCCGTTCAAAAGGACATTGAGGGGGAACCATTTTGCAAATAAATCGGGCTAAACTGGGATCGTGAATATCCATCCCATCTAACCAGTCTTTCAGGGGATGCAATAAATCCGGGTGAGGGTGGGGAGGACTCACCAAAGGGGCTGAATTGCCGATTTCTTGAGCTTGGGGGTGGTCTTCTTGGGGTTCGCACAGGGTATGTTCTAAAGACTCTAACGCCTCTACTTTTAGCCCTAAAGCATCGCTAAATCGATGTAACAGTTCAGCTTCAGAAGCCGAATAAATCCCATCGGCGATCGCTACTAAAACAGCAGTCCGCAAAAAGTTTTCTCCCGTTTTGGGGTCATGGCCTAAAATTTCTGCCAACTCTTCTGGTTCGATGGACTTGTAGAGGACAACTTCTTCGTCATCGATGGCTAAATCTTTTGTTAAATCTGCGATTAACTTCTGTTCTTGGGGATCATAGTTACCATCACACCAAGCAAGGGTAAGTAACCCTCTCAACCAAGCGGAAATTTGTTCTTTGGTGTACGGAGATTTCGCTACACTTGCCATAAGAATTTTATCATCAACTTTTTAGGTTAGTCATGGGGGACATACTGCTTTCGGGAAGGCAAAAAACAAAGGTTTATTACTGTTACTGGTGTCCATTTTCTCTGTTTTGACCGCCAGAAATTTGATGTTCCCCTTCTCCAAGTTTAACTTTTTCTTTGGACTAACCTCCGTCGTCTACTGAACAATCACAGGAATTCCGGTTTGTACTAATTCGTATAATTCCCTGACATCTCGGTTCCGCATCCTAACGCAACCATGAGAAACCGCTTGTCCCATCACGTGTTCTCCCGGAGTTCCGTGAAATCCGATGTATTTACCCCCTTCTCTCGAAAAACCAATCCACCGTTCTCCTAGGGGACTATTGGGACCCGGCGCGCTAACTCGACCATTCCAGGGGTTTTTCCATTGGGGGTTTTCTACCATTTGAAAGACTGAAAATTCACCTCTGGGGGTTTCCCATCCGGGTTTGCCGATGGCCACCCGATAACTGACCAGAACTTGATCATCTTGGTACGCATAAACCCGACGTTCTTTGAGGTTGAGAACGATATGGGTGGCTAGGGTTTTGTTGGTTTCTGGGGGGGTGGGAATGGCCGCTTCTTCTACCGGTGGGGTAACGGGTAATTCAGTAGAAGGGTTTGGGGAAGTTGTTCCGTCGGAGGCCATTGCTTGTTTGTTAAGTCCTTCAATGGGTAGGAATAAACTTCCACTAATCAAGGTGAGTGTGAGTAAGGAAAGAGTGAATTTCATTTTTACTGAAAATGACGAATGTTTAAGTAAAAAAAAGAAGAGTAAGATAAGTTACCTGTATTCTAGAAGTGCTTTAAAAGAGGGTTGCTCAAAATTAGCACTCTCTTAAGAGTTGTTTTTTCTCAATTCTTCTTAAAATACAGACACAATTGTTTTATATATATTTAGGCTTCTTTACATATCTTAAACTTTGTTGTGATCATCGTCAATCGTCAAGGATTGGTTGTTTATTTATGAGTTTAAACTTTCATACATTAATAATGTTTCTAAGGTTTCTACAGGAATTTGAGTAAAGTATTTTCTTTTAAACTGTTCTTCTTTGAGGGTATCTAATAATATTTTTTGTGATAGATGATAATCTTCTGATAAATGGGTTGTTGTTTCGATGTGAATCCTTTGATGATCTTGTCTGATTGAAAAGCCGATTTTTCCTAAAAAGTCTAGGGCTAAAATAAGACTGCGATCGCTTAATAAGAATTTTTCTTTTAACTGTTCTTTAGTTATACTTTTTTGAGTTCGATTGATGTATTTAGCTATCCCAATTAATTGCTTTAAAATCTCTGATGGATTAAACTGTTCATTATAAGAATAAGTCAACGCTAGATTCTGTTGATTGTTAATGCTTGTTTGATACTTTTTAGATAACTCGTTCCAACTAACAGGACAGCGATTCAATTGTTCTATTTCTAAATTTTCTGCTTTAACTTTATCGTGATTTCTATAATCAATTAACTTAATTGAATGCTTTTGTAATGAGTTATGATCTTCAGTGGTTAAACTTTCCCTAACTTCAATTAAACGAACTTCATACTGTCCTTTTCCGTAGGTATTATAATCCAGTTCTACAATCGCATCACATCGCTTATCTTCTCCTTGGGGTAATTCTTCTTGATAATGTTCCCACCAAATACCAGGAAACCCCTCATCAACGGAACGATCATAAATATTGAACTTCGTTTTAATATATTTAACTGGATTATTTTTAGCATCCTTAATATTTCGATTGCCTAAACTTTCAAACCAACAATTTTGAATCAATAATCTAGGAACTGGGTTTCCCATTCCATAGGGTTCTAATAGTTTTAGTTCCCTAAATAAAGATTGACCTAGCTGAGAAACTGTTACCACTAAATCAGCTTTGATAGTAGAATTTAATGTATTAATATCAATAATTTCTTGTCTCAGTTGTTGATTGATACTTTCCCGAAACAAAGATAAATTTTCAACGGCTAAACTTAATCCTGCTGCAAAAGGATGACCCCCAAACTTGTGTAATAAATCTTGTTGAGATGACACTAATTTATACAAATCTATGTTATGAACAGAACGGGCTGAACCTCTAGCTAATTTAACCTCAGTTTCGCTCATATTTTCTGTTTCAGCAGTGGTTAATAAGATAGTAGGACGACCATATTCCTGAGCAATTTGTCCTGCTACTAATCCTAAAACTCCACTTTGCCATTGGGGATCTTCTAAAACAATAACTTGTGTCGTAGATAGGTCTAAAGTTTGTAGTTTTTTCTCTACATTTTTCTTAATATCCTTTTGTAAAGACTTACGACGAGTATTCGCTAATTCTGTATCAAACGCCAGTTTCTCACAGCGTTTATCATCTTTGCTAGTTAATAATTCCACAGCAAAATGAGCATCTCCTTGAATGCGACTAATCGCGTTAATTCTAGGTCCAATACCGAAAGAAATATCCGTCGGGCGATCGCCACTTCTTTTACATAATTTTAGTAAATAAGCAACCCCTGGACGAGTAGTATTACTTAACTGTTTCTGTAACTTTTTTAATCCTTGTTGTGCTAAATAACGACAATCACCTTTAAGTTCTACTAAATCAGCAATTAAACCAATTGCTACTAAGTCTAGCAAATTGTCTAAAGGAGTTTCAGAAATTTCTGGAAAGGTTAAATATAAGGCTTCAACTAACTTATAAGCTACCGCAACACCCGATAAAGAAAATAACGGATGATCTTCGGAAAAATAACGAGAATTGATAATAGAAACCAGATTCGGACGTTCATCGGGTAACGTATGATGATCCGTAACAATGATATCAATTCCTAAAGAATTCGCGTAATTAATTTCCTCTAAATTAGTGCTTCCTGTGTCACAAGTTACAATCAATTTTGTCCCTTCTGTCGCTAAATTTTGTATTCCTGGAATATTGAGTCCATGAGACTCTTTAGCTCGATTAGGGATATAATAATTAAGGTGTAGATGAGGCGTAATAAATTGTCCTAGACCTTCCCATAAAACACTGGTCGCTGTAATTCCATCCGCGTCAAAATCTCCCCAAATGGTTACTTTTTCTTGATGATCAATAGCAACTTGTAATCGTTGAATTGCCAATTTCATTTCATAGCCAAATTCCCAAGGACTCAAAGGGTGATAAGAGTTAGGATCTAAAAAACCGTGTAATTGTTCTGGAGTTTGAATCCCTCTTTTCCATAATAATTGAGCAGCATAAATTCCTTGAGAATCAGCACAATAGCCATTAACAATATCGACAAACCAAGAAGGTAAAGAAACAAACGGAAGAACTTGCCATTGAGACGGGATAGTATCCATTGATCAGGAATATTAATAAAAAATTAAGATTATTGTTACTATTATTTCTACCATATTAACATCAAAAATTGAGTTGAACCTTTCGATAACACTTCCAGTCTAAACAGAAGAATTCAGTGATAGAGTGAGCGTAACCGTGTTAGCAGACAAAACTGCCAATGCAACAGAAACAGACTTAGTGCGTCGCTGTCAGCAAGGGGACACCTCTTCTTTTAGGCAGCTATACCGACGCTATCAACAACGGGTGAGAGCGACTCTCTATCAATT
The DNA here is from genome assembly GCA_030066295.1 of Crocosphaera sp. Taxonomy (GTDB): domain Bacteria; phylum Cyanobacteriota; class Cyanobacteriia; order Cyanobacteriales; family Microcystaceae; genus Crocosphaera. The sequence continues at coordinate 2,868 of JASJBX010000034.1, read as the reverse complement.
GTGTGGGAGTGAAATGCTTGATGACTTAGTACAGGAAGTATTTCTACGAGTTTGGAAAAGTTTACCAAAACTGCGAGAACCGTCCTATTTTTCCACTTGGTTGTATCGTATTACTTGGAATGTTGCCACCGACAAACGGCGAAAATTTGCTCAAAATGTATCTTTAAATGATGATGGTACAATCTTAAATATTATGCCCTCTCGTCCTGAAGATACACCAGATTTAATGCGACTACATTATCAAGATTTAGTGCAACAAGGACTACAATCATTAAGTCTAGATCATCGCGCTGTTTTGGTGTTACATGATCTAGAAGATGTTCCTCAAAAAGAAGTCGCTAATATACTAGAAATACCCCTAGGTACCGTCAAATCTCGTTTATTTTATGCCCGAAATCAAATGCGTAAGTTTTTGAAGAAACAAGGAGCTTTATAATGCCTCAATTCCCAAAAGATGAGCGAGAATTAATCTCCTTTTTGCAACAATATCGTCCCTTACCCCCTCCCGCAGATTCCACCCTAGAAAAACAACTTTATGTCAAGATTGCTGGTGAATCTCAACAGACCGAAACCCATTCAATGAGATGGTTAATTCCTAGCATAATGGTTTCTGGTTTATTGGCAATCTGGGGAATCTCTAACCTGATGAAACCCTCTGAATATCAACAGTTTGTTCAACAATCTCAGGTAAGAGAAACAGCAGAACTAGAAAAGTTTATGATCAATACTTGGGAAGAGTCAACCAATACATATCCTTGGGAAAATAATAACCAATCTATCTATTATCAGTGGATTTCTGTTGATAATGGTGAAAACCGATATTTAATTTCTCATCCCTAATTTTTCACCATCTAATCTCTTATTAACCAGTAAAAGTAGCCATGAATTCTAAAAACATTGTCTTAATTGTAATCCTTTTAACGGTTGGTATGGGAGGAACCATAGCCGTTGCTAACTCCCTTCAAGAAACCCCATCAGTTATCTTAACTTCTCAATCTAAAATTTTAGCTGAAGAGGAAGAAAATAAACCCAGAAGAAGACAAAGATCACAACAATTTCAACAACAATTGAATCTTAGTGATGATCAAATGCAGCAACTAAGTGCCATTCGTCAAAAATACCGTCCGCAGATGCAACAACTAAGACAACAAATGCAAGCAAAAGGTCAAGAATTAAGTCGAATGATGCAAGGTAACGCATCAGAAAATGATCTCAGAAGGAAACATCAAGAAATCATTAATCTTCGCCAACAAATGGGAAATATACGCTTTGAAAGTATGTTGGAGATGCGTAATATTTTAACCACTGAACAACGTCAAAAACTTGCTGAATTACTAGAGCAACGTCGTCAAAGAATAGGGAGAAATCGCCCAAATTCAGGAGTAATGCCTTAAACTAAAATCATATTAAACATTCTAAAAAGACCAAGATCACATCAATTATCTTGGTTCATTATTATGAACTAAATTTTATTAAAATGCTCAAACAAACTCAACTATTTTTAATACTTATTATGTTACTTTTTCTGATCTTTATGAAACAAACTAACCCCGTTTCGGCCAGTCTTGAAAATCGTTTGCGAGGAGAAATTAATCGTCTACAAGCTAGAGTGAGTCGCTTAGAAAGTGTCGTAACCAACTTAAGAAGAGGACCCAATAATAATAATAATAATCCACCTTCTTTTAACCCTTCTCCTCAAATTGTTAATGGTGAATTAATTGGTAGAAGTGATCCTTTATTTGAACGGTTATCTACTCTCGCTATAGAATTAAAAGAAAGGGTTATGGACTTAGAAAAACGGATGAATCAATTGGAAAAAGAGTGATTTACTTGGAAAAACAGAAAGCTTAACCAAATCTTAGTTAAAATATAGTTACCCACAGAATTTTGTACCTTGTAACGGTTGACTTGTGTTAGATTAATAAATCATTGACCTTTGCAACACAACCTAAAATTGTGTTAACCTACAAAAAACAACTCATTGATGATCACTTTTAAAACATAGATTACCATAAGAAAGATGATGATATCTTGGAAAGATTTATTAAAATCTTATCGTAACTATAGAAATATTGCTATCTTTAGTATTTTGATATCTGGAACTTTGGAAATCGTTGATTTAATGGTTCCTTATATCACAGGACAAATTATCAATATTCTATCTGCTCAACCCATAGATAATATATTACAAAATTTAGTTAATTTTCTGGCTAACATCACTAATATTCCCAATAATAAAGTGTTTTCTTTAGGGGTTTTATTAGGAATTATTTGTTTAGTGACAGTGGTTCGTTCTCCCATTCAACCCTGGTTAACGGATTGGTTTCACTGGGAAATTGCCTTAAAAGTCCGCAGAGAACAGTTACAAAATACAGTCAAAAAAATTCTGACGTTACCGTTATCTTTTTATGATGAATATAACCCTGGAAGAATCACAAATCGTATTGCTAAAGGAGTAGAAAATCATTTATGGACTTATCCTGAAATTGCGGGAGAATTACTGCCTAAACTCATTAGAGTTTTCGGTATTTTCGTAATTATTTTATTGATTGAATGGAAAATTGCTTTAATATTCATTATTTCTTTTAGTTTAATTTTATTCTTTAGTATCAAGCATTTAAACAAGATTCTTGCTCAAGAAGAATTACTAGATAAACATAGTGAAAATACACAAAGTTTCACATCCGAACTGATTACTAATATTAAAACGGTCAAAAGTTTTGGCACAGAAAGAAGGGAATTAGAGCGACAATATAGAAGATTAAATAGAGAGTTTAAATATATATTATTCCGCATTCATACAGGCTATGTCAAATTAGTTACGTGGCAAAAAACCATCATTCAATCTTCAGTATTTTTAATCCTTGT
>JASJBX010000033.1 GCA_030066295.1 Crocosphaera sp. | reverse complement strand
GCTGTTTATAAGCGCGTTCACGGGCGCACCGACCGCCAACGGCTCTAAAATCTATTTAATTTTTTGGCTGTGCGTCACCGCTAAACCTAATTCACCAGTCGCGTCACCTTGACAATTTCTAGGGCGATATTTGTCCCGACGATCTGAGGTAAGGGAAGCCAATCCCCTGAATATTTATTGCACTTTACTGCTATTGAGGATTATAGCACAATCCGACAGATTCTGCCCCGAAATTCATCCCGTCAGCATAGCCTATGGTCTTCTTTCGGGAAGGAGATAAATGTATCACGATCGCATTTACCATAATCATAACGACGGTAGAAGCCAAAACATTGAAAAATTGGGCATAATATAAGAGGAGCAGCTTGATTAAGATCCTGTTTGGTCTTACAATTGCAGCGACTCAACCCCTTTGGTCAGTTACTACCGAGTTACCTAAGATATATGTCTGCTTCTGAAGTACAACCGCCTCAATCCTACCGTAAAGAGGAAGTTCAAGAAATTTTACACTTGGCCATTGCGCGCAAAACCGAGGTTGAAGAATTGTCTCGTACTCAACTTTGGGAAATTGCAGCAGAATTAGACATTGATGTCGATGTTTTACAATTGGCCGAAAAAGACTGGTTATTACAAAAACAACAGCAAGCCAAAAAAGATGAATTTAATCAATATCTTCAAAGACAACTAAAACGGAAATTTATTCGCTATGGCATTATTAATTCCTTTGCCATGTTACTCAATTTTTTAGCAGCCGGAACCTTGTCCTGGTCATTATATATCTTGATCTTATTGGGACTTCCCCTAACTTTAGATACCTTTAAAACCTTTCAAACCGAAGGAGAAGAATACGAAAAAGCCTTTCAACAATGGTATTTTAAAAAGGAAATGAAAGCTTCAATTTCGAGTTTATGGAATCGCATTAAAACCGCTTGGCTTTCTTAAAAAATAACTGATAATTACGGTAACATAAGCAGACTACTTGTCATAAGGTACAGGGTTTTCGGTTCGTTGAAAAAATCCCCTAAAAAGATTACAATCAAAACAAAGAAATTTTAGGGCAATTTTGAGGGGAAATGATGAGTGTTAAGGTAAAAAAGCCTATTCTTGTAGTCGGGTTAGGCATTTCATTATTACTATGGTTAGGAGATAGTCTCCATGAAGAAGTGATGGCTATAGGAGAATGGGGTGTTTTGAGTCTGATGGCTATGGGGACAGGGGTTTGGTGGTGGCAAAAAAAACACCCTGAGAAGTTGGTTTATGAAACTATTTCGCCTTTAACCATGACAGAAGTCAATCAGTCTATATCTGATGGAAAAAAAATATTAAACATAATCAAACAAGAAAACCCTCAATCCAATTTATTAAAGTTAGAAACTAAACTGGAAACATTACCAGAAAAGCTGAATAATCAATCTATTTCTTTAGGATTAGTTGGCAATAATAACACAGCAAAAAGCAACTTAAAATCATTACTATATCAAGAAACAAACTTTAAACAAGTTGAATGGTTAGAGGAAGATAATAGTGGGAATATTCATCAAAAAATAGACTTAGTTTCCTTGTTTACTAACACAGATTTAACCGAAAGTCAATGGCAGATTATACAACAATGTTATCATAATCATCAACGGGTTTTAATTACTTTCAATCAACCTGAACAATATAACTCAGAAGAACAAGAAATTATCTTACAACAGATTAAAAAACGGGTTCAAACCATTATGCCTCCCGATGATGTAGTCGCCATAAAATCAACCCCAACCTCCTTAAAAGTTCGTCAATATAAAGAAGATAAATCCTATCAAGAATGGAGCGAAATAACCCCCCCTAATATTTCAGCTTTAATCACTAGATTAGACTCAATTTTAACCGAAGAAAGAGAGCAGTTAATCTGGGGAAAAGTGTGGCGTGAAGCACAAGAAATTAAACAAGAAGCTAAAGGGATTTTAAATAAAATTAGACGGAATAAGGCTGTTCCCATGATGGAAAAATATCAATGGATAGCAGCAGCAGCAGCCTTTGCCAACCCGGTTTCATCCTTAGATTTATTAGCAACGGCGGCCATCAATGCTCAAATGATAGTGGATTTAAGCAGTATTTATCAACAAAAATTGACCCTATCTCAAGGACAAACCGTAGCGTCAACCATCGGGAAATTAATGATAAAATTAGGGTTAGTGGAATTATCAACCCATGCCATTAGTAGTTTATTGAAAAGTAACGCTATTACTTATGTAGTAGGAGGGGCAACCCAAGGGATTAGTGCAGCCTATTTAACCCGTGTAGCTGGTTTAAGTCTAATCGAATATTTCCAAGAACAAGACATTGATATTAACTATGAAAAAACCATAGATATAGAAAAACTTTCCACTAAAATCAAACAAGTTTTTGAGCAAACAAGACGAACAGAGATTTTGCAGGGATTTGTGAAACAAACCCTTCCTAAACTATCATAGATAATACTGTTACTTTTGAGCCAGTAAAGTATCAAATATCAACTATTACCCGTTGTTGAGTGCAGCCAGAAAAAAACAATAACTCCGAACGCCCAACACAGCTTAGTTGATTGTTAGGTGTGTGAAAAAAAAAAATTAAAAGTAAATTATGACAGTTTCCGATTCTGAAACCAGTAAAACCCCCACTAACAAAACCGTCGATACTACCAACCGAGAGGAATCTATGGATCGTGCTGATAGCTCCAAAAAATCCCCCCGTCAAGGGTTTGCTCCGGTGTTGGAGAATCCTCAATTTTTAATTCTTTGGATAGGACAAATCTTTTCTCAATTAGCCGATAAAGTCTATTTAGTGTTAATGATCGCCTTTATTGCTGGCCATTTCCAGGGAGAAAATCAACCTATCAGTGGTTGGGTATCAGCCATCATGATCGCCTTTACCATTCCGGCGGTTTTCTGTGGTTCCTTGGCCGGGGTATATGTCGATCGCTGGCCAAAAAAAGGGGTATTAGTCATCTCCAACTTCATTCGTGCGGCCTTTGTCTTCATTATTCCCCCCTTACTTTGGTTATCCCAAGGAGATACGTTAACCTTACATTTAACTTGGTTGCCTCACTGGTTACGAAGTTGGCAAAATCAAACTCAAGACGCTTTTTTCCTGCCCTTGGGTTTTTTAATTTTATTAGTGTTAACCCTAATCGATTCAACGATCACCCAATTTTTTGCCCCAGCCGAACAAGTAACTATCCCCTTATTAGTCAAACGTCGTGATTTATTGTCCGCTAATTCTCTATTTACCACCACTATGATGGCCATGACGATTGTGGGTTTTGCTATTGGGGACCCTTTATTGGAAGTGGCCGCCCATTTCGCCGAAAAACTTGGCTTTTCTTGGGAAGAAGGCAAAGCCTTTTTAGTGGGAGCGTCTTATTTTATTGCTGGTTTATTCCTCCTCTTGTTAAAAACTGGGGAAAAACGGGAAAAATCTCCAAAAGAACAACCCCACGTCTGGGAAGATATTAAAGACGGTATTCGGTATCTCAAGGGTAACCATCGGGTTCGTAATGCTTTAATTCAATTAGTGATTTTATTTTGTATTTTTGCAGCCCTATCGGTTTTGGCGGTACGCATGGCCGAAACCATACCAGGCATGAAAGCCGAACAATTTGGTTTTTTATTGGCTACTGGTGGTTTAGGAATGGGTTGTGGGGCTGCTGTTTTAGGGGGTTGGGGACAACAATTCCGTAATAATCAGTTAGGCTTATGGGGAGCAGTGGGCATGGCTGTTTCCTTGGTGGGTTTATCTTTATCCACCAACAGTTTTTGGTTAACCCTGTTAATGATCACATTTTTGGGAGTATTCGCCGCCTTTGTGGGAGTTCCCATGCAAACCATTATCCAAGCAGAAACCCCCGTCGATATGCGCGGTAAAGTGTTTGGCCTGCAAAATAATGCGGTTAACATTGCTCTGTCTTTACCGTTAGCGTTGGCTGGTATTGCTGAAACCTTCTTCGGGTTACAACCCGTATTACTGAGTTTAGGGCTGATGGCCATCCTGGGTGGGGTTTTAACTTGGCTCATGGGTATGAGGGAATAACTGGCCTTAGGCGTTCAGGAATTTCAAGTCAAGCGAATCCGTCCCTCGTCCATTTCTGACATCAGTAATTCTAACGCCTCGTAGTCCACATCGGATATGTAGCCAGTACGGGTTAACTCACGGTTGATGGCCGTTTCGATTTCTGGGGTTAATTGTTTAAGATAGAGAGCTTTTTCCACCAATTGGCGAATTAAAGGGGGCCGGTTCACGAATTTTTCTCCGCTCTTGACAATAGGGGATTTTAGGCTAAGTTAGTAAATGTAGAGGAGGATTTTACTTCTACTACGATCCAGGGCTGATAATCTTCAGGCTTTTTTAACAACAGGGATTATTTTTAGTAAACCATTAATTGGGCTTTAGGTTTTGTAACCTCCTTAACATTTTTTTACAAAAAAGCTGATAAAATGCTAAACTGTCATTCATTACTGAATAAACTACAACAGTGTAGCGGCCAAATTATGGTTGAGTTTGGGGAAAATCTATCCCATGATAGACAAAAACCCCGATTTAACTAAACTAAACAAAAAGCATGATTCAGTCACAAAAATTAACCAAAGATTAACATTCGGTTAATTCCTAAAAAAACATATTAAAAGGATTAAAACTGAATCAATTGACAAAAAAGTGATTATAATTTGGTCATACCATAAGCAAATTAAATTTTGAAATTGAGGGTACACACCAATGATGGGGAGTCATTTGATTAATTTAAGAATCGCCGTTTTTGAACCCAGTGGTTACATTACTGCGGCCAACGTGGATCGTTTTCAAGAAAAATTAACCAATTTTGTTAACAACAACCCGAATAGAGAATTTTTGGTGGATATGCACCAAGTAGAATTTATTGATAGTGCAGGACTTATGGCCATTGTGTTAGCATTTCGCCTGGCTCAACGTCTTAATAAACGGTTAAGCGTTTGTTCCCTATCGCCATCGGTTCGGATTATTTTTGAGTTAACCCAGTTAGATAGAGCCTTAGAAATTTATGAAACCCGTCAAGCCTATGAAGCATTAATTAACCCAACTGTAGCTGCTTGAAGTCATCCTTCTCTTGGCTTACTCCTCCACACTTCCGGTATATTAGAAAAGCATGAGAAAATTTAGGGAAGTGCCGGAGGTTCGTTTGTGACTATCGCCATTAAAAAACTGCTGACCCCAGATATTAATAAACCTGCCCGTTATCTGGGTAACGAGTTAGGGGCTAAACATCGCCCTTGGCAAGCGGCGAGAGTACGCTGGGTGCTGACTTATCCAGAAGTTTATGAACTGGGAGCCTCTAATTTAGGCCATATCATCCTTTACAATATCCTCAATACTCAGCCCCGTCAACTTTGCGATCGCACTTACTTGCCAGCACCGGATTTAGCCCAGAAGTTGAGAGAGACAAAAACCCCTTTATTTGCCCTAGAATCCCGTCGAACCCTCACAGATTTTGATATTTTAGGGTTTAATCTCAGTTACGAGCTAGGAGCCACTAACATCCTGGAAATGTTGGATTTAGCTCAAATCCCTTTAACCTGGAAAGAGAGAGAGTCAGGCAATTATCCTTTAATTTTCGCTGGCGGCCAAACCGCTACATCTAACCCCGAACCCTTCGCCGAATTTTTCGATTTTATGGCCTTAGGAGACGGGGAAGAATTACTCCCAGAAATTGGTTTAATTATTGAACAAGGGAAAGAAAATAACCTGAGTAGAGAAGCCTTATTACTCGATTTAGCCCAAATTCCAGGGGTTTATGTCCCTCGCTTCTACGAGGTAACAGCAGCAGGAGAAGTCATTCCTAAGCGCCCCGGTGTTCCCCCGATAATTTTACGTCGTGTCTCTCCTCCGATGCCAGCTTATGCCATTGGCTTAGTGCCTTATATCGAAACCATTCACGATCGCTTAGTGGTAGAAATAAGACGAGGTTGTACGCGGGGATGTCGTTTTTGTCAACCCGGAATGTTAACCCGCCCGGCGAGGGATGTGCAACCAGAAGAGGTGATCGAAACCATCGAACGGGGGATCAGAGAAACGGGCCATAACGAGTTTTCTTTACTATCTTTGAGTTGTTCCGACTATTTAGCCCTCCCCGCAGTGGGAACGGAGATCAAAAACCGTCTTAAAGACGAAAATATGACCCTTTCCTTACCCAGTCAACGGGTAGATAGATTTGATGAAAATATCGCCAATATTGTCGGAGGAAACCGTCAGTCAGGGCTTACGTTTGCCCCCGAAGCCGGAACCCAAAGAATGCGCGATGTGATCAATAAAGGGTTAACCAATGAAGAGTTATTACGAGGGGTCAAAACCGCCGTTGAACAGGGTTGGGATAAAGTTAAACTGTACTTTATGATCGGCTTACCCGGAGAAACGGATCTCGATGTATTGGGTATTGTGGAAACAGTGCGCTGGTTACGGCAAGAATGTCGAATTAAGGGCCGTAAGCCCCTACAATTCACCATTACGGTGTCTAATTTTACCCCTAAGCCTCATACGCCGTTTCAGTGGCATTCCGTCTCTACAGCCGAATTTAAGCGCAAACAGGAACTATTACGAGAAGCCTTTCGATCTCTTCGCGGTGTCAAAGCCAATTATACCGATGTGAGAATTTCGGCCATGGAAGATTTTATCGGCAGAGGCGATCGCCGGTTATCCCCTGTCATTCGTCGCGCCTGGGAATTGGGGGCCGGGATGGACTCCTGGTGGGAAAATGCTCAACAAGCCTATGAAGCGTGGGAACAAGCGATCGAAGAAGCGGGGTTAAGCTGGAAATATCGTCAGGTAGAAGCAGGAGAATGGAACGTTTTTGAAGGAAATACGGACTTATACAACGCCCCTTTACCTTGGGATCACATTAATACGGGTATTGATAAAAAGTGGTTACAAGAGGACTTACAGAGGGCCTTAGAAGCAGCCACGGTTCCCGACTGTGCCTTTGATGGCTGTTCCCATTGTGGAGTCTGTGGCTTAGATTTCGGTCATAATATTGTGGTGCAACCCCCTGCTATTCCTGAGTTTAGCGGTCATTTTAAGCCCAACCAAGCACGGTTCCAGAGGTTTCGGGTTTATTTTGGCAAAATTGGCGAAATGGCCTTAGTTAGCCACCTTGATCTGGTGAGATTATTCGATCGCGTGGTCCGTCGTGCAGCTTTACCTATTTCCTTTACGGGGGGATATCATCCGGGACCCAGAATTTCCATTGCCAATGCGTTAACCTTGGGGGTTACCAGTAGTGGGGAAATTGTGGATTTTGAGTTAACCAAGGTGATGAATATTGATGAGTTTCGTCACGCTTTAGAGAAGGAGTTACCCTCAGAAATACCTATTATGAAGGTAGAAGAAGTATCGGTTAATTCCACTTCAGCGACGCGGTTATTAGAGGAGGCCGAATACTTAATTACTGTTCAAACTGAGGATATATTTAATCAGGAAACTTGGGAAAGTTGGATTAAAAATGTCTTAGATAGTTCGGAAATTAACTGGGAGAAAACCACAAAATCAGGTAAAAAGAAAACGGTTAATTTACGCGATCGCTTGTCTCATTTATCCTTAGACTTGTATCAAGATGATACTGTGGTGTTGCGTTATTTGGGGAGTTGTCGCAATGATGGGACGATGTTACAACCTCAACAGGTTATTCTCATGTTAGAAAAAACATCTGGGATGGCATTACAGTTGATTAAAGTTCATCGTCAACAGTTGATTTTAGCAGCAAGTTAATAACGAAGTAGGGTGGGCAATGCCCACCTTACTATAACATCTTCTATCCCTCATAATTCTCCTTTAAATGCTCTTTGTAATAACGAATTAAATAAGTTTTCTGATTCCTGTAAGCTTTGATTTATATGTTGTTGATAATTTTTGATTTTTTTGATTTTTAATTCAAATTGATTCTGGATATCAATTGGTGGAACAATAAAAGGAAAAGTTTTGAAATCTTTAATCGGAGGAAAATTCGGTACTCCTGAACCTCTATTTGCTGCAAAAAATGTATCTCGAAAATTTTGATGTCTAAAATGAAATGTGAAAAAATTATTTGTTATCTTAGATTGATCAAGGCTGATTTTTAGAAGAGCTTGATTAATAATTCCTTTTTTTGCTCCTTCAGGAACTATTGCTAGTTTCCCTAGATAAACACCAGAACAACTGATTATAATGTCTCCAGGTTTTACTTCAAATCCTTTTAATTCTTCAAACTTATGTTCATCAATATAATATCTTTCAAATGAGAAGTCATTATTTAAAGCATGATACTGTTCATAAACGAGATAACCTTCATTAATAAATATTTCTTTTTTTAATGCACCACCAAAAGGACCTCTTTTAATGGCATTTTTTTCATTCTTAGTAATACTTTCAATAGTTTTCGTTTCCCAACCTTTAGGATTAATAACCGGATCGCCAAACATATCTAAAAAGGTTGACCAAAGTAATTCATCTGTTAAGAGAATTGATTCTTTACGTTTACCTCTAATTTCATCAGCTTTATCTAATATTTTAGCGATTCTTTTTTGTTCTTCTAGAGGGGGTAAAGGAATCTTAAGGCGTTGTAAATTTTTCCGTGAAATTCTTTTTCTAGTTGTACCAGTCACATAATTTTCAATCAGATTTTTCATTGAATTACTATTAAATAACCTCATCAAATATTGTCTATTAACTAGATTAGGATCTGGTCTGATAATACAAACATCAACAGCAGTTACACAACGTTGATTGAGTTTAGGAAGTATACAACATCTACCAATAGGATCAGGTAATCTAGCTACTAAAAGATCATTTTCTTTTAGGTAAGTACATTTTAATTGATTTGCTGTATCTTGAGCTAAAAATTTTGATGATTTATTTAAAAATTCTCCAATTCCTATATCAGCAAGCTGTAAAAGACGAATTTCTCCATTAGGATCTTGATCTTTTGATTCTATCCAATCACCATCAATAAATAATCCTGTATTTCCTATAACTTCATTTAAACTAATTAATTTCCATCCTTCAGGTAATTGATCCATTCTTAAAAAAGTGATCCTTCAAAAAATAACAATATTAACAATAATAGAAAATAAACACGAATAAACAAAAGAGATATAAAAATATAAAATTCAAGCTGCTTTATCTGCTTTGGAAGAAAAAAGTTCAGGTTTAATGATAGTTAAATAAGTTAGGATGCGAAGCTAAGCAAAAAGCGTCGCCCAAAGGTAGAGGTTATTGGATATATTCAGAGTTTATTCTTGGAATAAGTAAGGATAGATAGAATAATTTTTTATATTGTTGGGTTTCGTTCCTCTACCCAACCTAAAATATCAGCAGACTTATCAGCAATGTATTGATCGACAACAGTTTAATGTTTAATCTAGGGAATAGAAAAATAGAGAGAGTTTGATCTCTCCCTATCTTCCTATCTCATGATTTACTATTATCTCAAATTAACGTTTCACTTTTGGACGAGGGGCAGCTTTAGGACCTTTAGGACTGCTAATTTCCGATTTTAAACCAATCCAACCAATTACACTGTAAACAATAGCTAACATTAAACTACTTAAACCAATGCGAAGACTTTGCTTAAGGGCCTGGGTGGTGGCTTGACCTTCAGCCTGTTTACGACGTTCAAGCAGTTGGGTTTCTAATTGATTTTTCAACTCCTGAGTTCTTTTTTTGTATTCTTCAGGATTTTTGGACAAATCTCGTAACCCTTGTAATTGCTGACGTTGTTGACGTAAAGTTTCTAACTGTTGAGCATTCAACTGTCGTCCTTGAACTTGACCCGCTTCTACCGCTTGGTTAAGTCGTTGAATCTGTTCATCGAGTCGACCGGGGTTTTTCGATAAAGTATCCACCTGGGTTAAGAACTGTTGAATTTGTTCAGCCCCTTGACCGGCCCCTTGTTGAATCCGTTCTAAAGCATCGGTTTTAGCAATATTGAGGTTGTTGAGGTGTAAGGGAACCATCAACAGAAATACTAACCCTAAAAGAGCAGCTAGGATATACACAGGCAATTTAAGACTAAATCCCGATTTCTTTAACGGGTTAGCATCAGCCATCCCATCAATGATATAGCCCACTAAAATAAAACCCATACCCACCAAAGGTACTACCCCTCGGTCAACGATACTGGTGACTATGCCAATTTGCCATGATTGACTCCCAAAATTAGGAGGAACGGCGAGGGTCACATAATCCAATAAGGAAGATAGGATAAAGATTACCCCAATCAGTTTGAGAACTAAAGACGTAAATGCTGGATAATTCATCGTTTTTATCAGTTTGTAGATAGCATTTCATTAAAGATAACAGCCAACAGAGAAAATACCCTGATTGCTAAAAGATTCAATTATTAGGTATTAGGTGCGGGAGTTTATATAACGGACTTAACTGTTAAACCTGGCCTACGAGCTTAAAAGATTTAGGGGAAATCCGCAAGGTATACAACGCTAGTCTCTACAATGATAGTCTAAACGTTGCGAAAAAGTTGCCTCGACGAGAATAGATTAGGAATGACACAAGTACAAGTATTATCCGATAAACCGGCTCTCATTGCTCACGCACTAGATTTAATCGTCGATAAAATCCAGACTACGCTACAAAAACAAGAAAAATTTACCCTCGCTTTAGCTGGTGGTGGCACCCCGAAACCCCTCTATGAAGCTTTAGCCCAACAATCCCTACCTTTAGAAAAAATTCATATTTTTTGGGGAGATGAACGTTATGTGCCGTCTGATCATCCCGATAGTAACGAGAAAATGGCTCGTGAAGCTTGGTTAAATCAGGTGGACTTGCCCCCTTCTAATATTCATCCTATGCCGACCGGAAGCAACGATCCCTCTGTGGATGCTCAAACCCATGACCAGGAATTAAAACAATTTTTTGGGGTCCAAGCAGGGGAATTTCCTGTATTTGATATTATCTTATTGGGGATGGGAGACGATGGTCATACCGCTTCTTTATTCCCCCAAACAGAAGCCCTAACGGTTAGCGATCGCCTGGTAACGGTAGGCAATAAGGACGGGCAACCCCGTTTAACCTTTACCTATCCTTTAATCAATCATGCCCGTTGTGTCATGTTTTTAGTGGCCGGAGAAAATAAACGCCCCGCATTGGCTCAAATTTTTTCGGCTGACGGCGATCAAACCCTCTACCCCGCTAAAGCGGTCAAACCCCAAGGGGAACTGTTATGGTTGTTAGATGAGGCAGCCGGAGCGGAGTTAAAATCATAATTAAGAAATGATTACTTGTCCAAATTGCGAACATGAAAACCCCGATGGGGCAGTCCAGTGTGAAGCCTGTTTTACCCCTCTACCCCAGTTGGTCAATTGTGGTAACTGTGGTCAACCATTGCTCAGTAATGCCACGTTTTGTGGGGAATGTGGGGCTGCACACCCCTTTGAAGGGACGACAGAATCAGCGGCAGAAACGTCACCACCACCCCCTATTAGTAACCCGTCTGAAGCCCCAGTTGCCCCACCGCCACCCCCTGTCAGTAATCTGCCTGAAATACCCCCACCACCCCCACCGGTTCCAACACCCACAGGTAGCGCACGCACTCAACTGCAAACCCAAACCGCTAGTCTACTCCATGTTCAAACGGACACTAAACTAGAACTTCCCCAAGGGTTAGAAATTATTCATGTGGGGAAACCCAATGAACAAATTCCTCCGGATCTCGATGTGTCGGGATTGCCTGATTCTGACGTAGTTTCTCGGATTCATGCCGATATTCGTAACGAAGCGGGCATTTTTTACATTGAAGATGTGGGGAGTTCCAATGGTACTTACATTAATTACAACGCTTTACCCCCAGGCAACCGTCACCGTTTACGACCGGGCGATCGCATTTCTCTGGGTAAAGGGGATTTAGTTACCTTTATTTTCCAGTTGTCCTAAAATAGTAAAAAATTAAAGGTATATTTTAGACATCAATGACCCCAACCCTAGAAACCTGGTTAAAGGAAATCCATGTTCCGGCTGATTGGATCGGATTACGCCAAGTCACGGAAACCTCAACCCTACGTTACGTTATGGATGGTAAACCCCGCAGTAATGGACGTACTCAAACCAAAGGGGTGATGGTTGAAGTGTTGGCTAAGGGACAGATGGGTTATTGTGCCACTAATCATTTAACCGCCGAAAACATTAAGCTGGCCGCCGAAATTGCCTATCAACAAGCCGTAACGGCTGCTGAATGGGGTATTTACCCTTTTACGGTGGAACAACGCCCACAAGCCGTCGGAAATTATCATTCTCCCTATATTAAACCCCTCGATATTCTCAGTCCTAAAGATATTAATGATCTGCTACTCAAGGTTAATGAAACCCTGAAAGTTAACGATAAAATTGTCAGTACCTCCGCGATCGCTCGTTTGGTGGAAACCGAAATTCAACTGGTTAGTAGTAATGGGTCCGATGCTTATCAAAAATTCCTACTGATCACCACAGATTACACCGCAACAGCACAAGACGGCAATATTATTCAAAAACGCACCGATAATGGACTAACTGCCCGTTCTTACCAGGGAGGGATGGAATGTCTTGAGGAAACAGAGGTTTTAGCCCGCGCTCAAAAGATTGGTGAACAGTCCCTAGAATTATTATCGGCCCCTGACTGTCCCACCACCACCACCACTTTAGTGTTGGCCCCTGACCAAATGATGTTACAAATACACGAAAGTATTGGTCATCCCTTGGAACTTGATCGCATTTTAGGGGACGAACGCAACTATGCAGGTTCAAGCTTTGTTAAATTAGAGGATTTTGGTCACTTGGTCTATGGTTCCCCTCTGATGAATGTGACCTTTGATCCTTCGGTATCGGGACAATTTGCTAGTTATCGCTTTGATGATGGAGGCAATCTCGCTACCCGTGAGTATTTGATTAAAGAAGGGATATTATTACGGGGTTTAGGCAGTAAAGAAAGTCAAATTCGCTCAAACGTTCCAGGAGTGGCTAATTTACGCGCTTCTTCCTGGAATCGTCCCCCCATCGATCGCATGGCTAATATTAACCTCGAACCGGGTAACAGTTCTTTTGATGAGATGATCGGCAATATCGAATCGGGGGTTTATATGGAGTCTAACCGATCCTGGTCCATTGATGATTATCGCAATAAGTTTCAGTTTGGGTGTGAATATGCCCAACTCATCGAAAATGGCAAGCTCACCAAAACCCTGAAAAATCCCAATTATCGGGGCATTACTAACCAATTTTGGCGCAGTTTGTCCCAACTCGGCGATCGCTCAACCATGGGGATGTATGGGACCCCTAGCTGCGGAAAGGGAGAACCAAATCAAGCGATTCGCGTTGGCCATGCGTCTCCTGTTTGTGCCTTTGATAATATTGAGGTGTTTGGTGGCGCAAAATAAATATTTTATATTACTTTAATATTAACTTTTATTAAGTTAACATGAGAATTAGCACGGACTGATCGTGATCATCTGTGAATTATTAATGCACTCAATAAATTCCTCATGTTAAAGAAAATAATTGCTCCTACCATTGCCCTTGCTTTTGCCATCACCACTTTAACCATTCTTGGTGTGAACTTACAAAGCTTAGCTCAATCGAATATTGAAGATCAAGATTACTTTATTAAGATTGATCGTCAGGCTAATGTTGCTATTGTAGAACCTAATTATGGGTACTATTTCCACCCTGATCCTGAAATTGAAGGCGATCCCACCGGACAAGTTTTATATCAAGCGTTAAGCGATATTAACCGGGAATATGGGGTTAAAGAAGCGAGAATGATCCGTTTTGAACGGAAAGGATATATGATCCCTAATTTATACGTTTTTCTGAAGTCTAATCCACTTCAAGAAACTATCGCTGAAAGTCAATCTCCTAATCAATTATCGATGTAATTTTTAACGCTCTCCCGTTTACAAAACGGGAGATTTATAATTGAAGAAATCAAGTAGTAAATAAATTCATGACCCTTTCTAAAACAGAAGCGAAACAACTCTTAGAAAGAATGATTTTTGAAGAAACCCATCCTCAAGACTGGGTGGAAGATATTTGGACGTTAAGTGCCGTTCACGGAGAAAATGCTTCTAAATTATTAGAGGCTTTTTATGCTTTAATTGAAATCTGTCCAGAAGACGAGTTGAAGGATTTTTTACAAAGTTTACTCCAAGAAAAATTGGATATACCGCTACGCGAAAGTTAAAAGGCAAAAGTCAAAAGTCAAAAGTCAATCATTAGGCCAGAAAAGAGTTTCAGAGTTTGCCAATGTCAAACACCAAAATGCGTAGTGCTATACCCCCAAAGCTCAAACTATCTTCTGACTACTGCCTCCGGCCTCAGACAAAATTAAGTAGATCACAAAGATCCTAGTTAGGATAGCGGGGGAGCTTCTGAGCGGGGAGAAGGGGAGATTATGTTAAGCCATTTTAGAGTAAATAAAGGGTTTTAAGGCTATAAATGTCTAAAAACCTCAACAAAATCGCTATTTTTCTCTTTTTATCTTATTTAATCCTATTTTCTTTCTCCCCCGCTCCGATCTCCCTGCTCCCTTGCAGCCTAAACAAGCAACTTTTCGATCTACTGAAATTAGGATTGAGTGTGAAGGAGCAAGATGTCAGTCCGACGTAACCACCATTTTTCTGCTTCTACTGCCCAAAAAACGGCTGTACTTAATAGTAAACATAATAGTAAATCGTTGACAGATAAAGCAGTGGTGTGGAAGAGATTTTGCCAGAAGGGGACATAAATAATGCCAACTTGTAAGGCAACGGTTAACATAACAGCTAGGATTAAAAAAGGATTAGAAAATAGTCCAATTTTCCAGAAAGCATAACGTTCCGACCGAATGGCCAAAGCATTACCCATTTGAGAGAGGGTGACAATGGTAAAGATCATGGTTTGCCAGCCGGGGTTCTGCTGTTGCCAATAGTAGTAACCCGTTCCCAAAGAGACAACCCCCATTAATAAACCTACCCAGATGATTCGCCAACCCAAACCTCGACTAAAGATATTTTCGCTAGGAGGATAGGGAGAACGGTGCATAATATGTTTTTCCGCCGGTTCAACCCCCAACGCCAAGGCCGGTAACCCATCGGTCATTAAATTAATCCAAAGAATTTGTAATGGTAACAAGGGCAACGGCATTCCCAGGAAAAAAGCCACCAACATCACCCAAATTTCCCCAGAATTGCTGCTAAACATATAGAAGATAAACTTGCGAACATTATCATAAATAATGCGCCCTTCCCTAACCGCAGCGACGATGGTGGCAAAATTATCATCCAATAGGGCCATATCGGCGGACTCTTTGGCCACATCGGTCCCACTCACTCCCATGGCAATGCCAATATCCGCCTTTTTCAAAGCCGGGGCATCATTGACCCCATCCCCTGTCATGGCCACAATTTGCCCCTGTTGCTGCCACGCTTGCACAATTTGTAGTTTTTGCTTGGGGCTAACCCTGGCATAAACGGACGTATGCAACACTTTTTCGGTTAATTCTTCAGATTTAAGACGGGATAAGTCTTGTCCCGTCAAAATTCTTCCATTGACCATCATGCCTAATTCCTGGGCGATATGTTTCGCTGTTAAAGGATGATCTCCCGTGATCATCACTGGTAAGATACCGGCTGTCATGCAGGTTTGCACCGCTTCTGTGACTTCCGGGCGAATGGGGTCACTCATCCCCATCAACCCGACAAAAATTAGATCGTGTTCGATGATGGTTCCGTGGTCGGTATAGGGGGATAAATGGGGTTGAAAGGCTAATCCTAACACTCGACTCCCTTGGGCTGCTAACTCATTATTCCTCTCCCGAATCCAATGTTGCCAGGTTTCGGTCAAGGGTTCGGTGTGGTTATTGACCCAAACTTCTGTGCATATTTCTAAAAGACTATCCACTGCCCCTTTCGTAAAGGCAATATAGGGCATTCCCCCTAACTTTTGATGCCATTTCTGAGGTTGTTGTAGCAGTTCGGGCCAACAATGGTCATGGCGAGGAACTTGATGCAGGGTGGTCATGCGTCGGCGTTGGGCATCAAAGGGAATTTCGGCCACTCTGGGAAATAGGGGGTCTAATTCGGCTTTTGTCAGCCCTAAACTCGCTGCTGCGGTGATTAACGCCCCTTCGGTGGGTTCTCCCACCACATGGAACAGTTGGGGGTCTTCCGCGTCGGCTTCCAGGGAAGCATCGTTACAGAGGGTACTTCCTAACAGTAACCACACCAGTTGCGGTTGTTTTTCCAACAGGGAAGGTTGTTGTTGACGGAGATCGAGATCGTGACCATCGCGAACCAACTCCGAGGTGAGGTTTAACCGTCGTCCTACTACGTCTAAGACATTGACTGTCATGCGGTTTTCCGTTAGGGTTCCGGTTTTATCGGAACAAATAATGGTGACAGACCCCAAGGTTTCTACGGCGGGTAATTTACGAATTAAAGCCCCTCGTTTCAGCATTCGCTGTGACCCCAAGGCCAAGGCAATGGTTACCACCGCCGGCAGTCCTTCTGGAACTGCAGCCACGGCTAAACTGACGGCGGTGAGAAACATGGTTTTTAAGCCTTCTCCTTCTCTGAGTCCCAACCCAAAAATAATGGCCACTAAGATCACAGATGCGATCAAGAGTTGTTGGCCTAACCGTTGCAGTCGTTGCTGTAAGGGGGTTAAGTCGGCTTCAACTTTTTGCAGCAATTTGGCAATTTTACCCAGTTGGGTTTTCATTCCAGTGGCCACCACCACCCCACAACCCCGTCCATAGATCACCAGGGTTCCCATATAGGCCATGTTAAAGCGATCGCCTAAGGGGATTTTTTTCTCGGTTAAGAAGTCAACGGTTTTGTGGACGGCTTCGGCCTCTCCGGTTAGGATAGATTCTTGTATACGGAGATTGGCTACTTCTACCAGACGAAGATCCGCAGGGACGATATTCCCGTCTTCTAAGGCGACCATATCCCCTAAAACCAGTTCTGAAGCCCGAATTTCTTGCCAATGTCCCTCACGGCGCACTTTCACTCCAGGAATGGCTAGGGTTTTCAGGGCGGCCATGGCTTTTTCGGCCTGATATTCTTGGCTAAACCCTAGCAATGCGTTGAGAATGACGATAATAAGAATCACCACTGCTTCTTTGTAGTCCCCTAATAAAGCAGAAATGATGGCGGCAGCCACTAGCAGCAAGACTAAGGGTTCGATTAATTGTTCCCAAAGAATACGCCAAGGGGGTTTTTGAGGTTGTTCTTGTAGTTTGTTGGGTCCGTCGGTTTCTAAGCGATGAATGGCTTCATCGTGACTGAGTCCCCAATGGCGATCGCTTCCTAATTTGTTGAGAACGGTTTTAATATCCAGTTTGTGCCACTTACTCATTTTCTTAAGCTTCTTGTCGTTAGTTATTAATAATGAGTTCAAAGTGATAAGTATTAAGTATTAATTCAAAGTTATGTTTCCATTTGTTGAGATTCAACAATCTTGCTGAGCTTAGTTATAATCCCAATCATAAAAACAACTATGATTTTTAACTTTATTATACCTAATTATTGATGGATTCGGTCTGATTGATCCATAATTGAACTTTTCCTCCCCGACAACCACTGATTAATGTCTGTCCATCTTTACTGATAGCTATTGCCTGTATCGGTTGTTGATGAGCAAGCCAATTATTTAATAAGTCTCCTGTTTTCAGATCCCAAAGATAAATGTTACCTGTTTCATCACCAGCAAATAGATAACAATAATATAAACAAAAGGTTTGTAAACCCCCTAAATGTCCTCTCAGCGTTTTTAACAATTTTCCTGTTTTTAGATCCCATAATTTAATGGTTTTATCTTTACTTCCACTCAGAATTGTTTGTCCATCTTCACTAATAATTAAAGTCGTGACAGAACCTTGATGGCCTGTTAAAATTTTAATTAAATTACCTGTTTTCAGATCCCAAATTCTCAAACTTGCATCTAGACTACCACTAATGAGAATTTTCCCATCGGGGCTTATTGCTAAACAAGAAACAGCCTTTTTATGTCCAAATAAGGTTAACCAAGATTCTCCTGTTACGAGATTCCAGAGTTTTATTTTATGACTACCAGTGGCAATAAAAGAATGATTTCCTAAATGTATAGCAATAGCTTGTATTGGTTGTCTATGACCAAATAAAGTCCGATAAACTTTTCCAGTTGATAATTGCCAAATTTTGAGATAACTACGGGTTTCTGTGGTTTCACTACTGGCTAAAAATTGTCCATCTTGACTTAAAGTGACTGCTGATAGTTGACCTGCATATTTTCCTAAATCATGTTCGAGAAATAAGGTGGTTTTTTCAGGCTCATAATCCCAGACTTTTAAGCAATTCAAGTCCCTTTGACTGATTAATTGATACCCTCTATTTTGATTTTTTAAGATTAACACTTTTTCAGAAATTGTGGTAATCGTTCGTTGTAATTGAAAATGATTAATATCCGTTTGAGATAAGACAATATTAGTCAATGATTTAGTAAAGTAAGTAAAAAATTCCTGTATTTCTTGGGTCCTTTCATAATCAGTTACATGGGATAAACACTGTTGAAGATGTTGTAAATACTCTTGATCTTTTTGAGAGAGACCATTATAAAATAACGGCAAAATTTCAGGAGATAATTTGTCTAATTCTTGATGATATTGTTGCCAACAAGTAAAAGAATAGATGAGAAGTTCAACAGCCCAGGTTTTATCGGAATAGTCCATCAAACTTTCAGCTAATTTTAAGGCTAATTCGGGTACATCGTGGGGCGATTCATGACCTAAAATTGTCAAAATATCTTCATAAAAAGAGATGGTTAAATCTAAAATATTTGGCTGAAACTGTACATGAGAAAAGGTTTGTCCTAAAGAAGATAACCACTGAGGTAAAAGGGGGGAGATATTATCATTAATTAGATAATGAATATCTGCTATCCAACCTACCAATAAACAGTGAGAAAAACTTAGAAATTGATATAGTGATTCATAATCCTGGTGATCAAATTGATAATTTACATTCAGGTTTTTTCGATTAATTCCTGCTGCTTTTAAAGCTTCTAATTCTTCAAATAATACATAGTTTTTTTCACAAATTCCTCCTAATCTTTCTAAGTCTTTTTTCGATTTTCCTAACTTTAATAACTGATGACGGGTTTCTTGCCATTGTTTAATTCTTTTGTTAATCGATTCGCTCAGAAAGCTTTGATAGTCGAAGGAAAAAATATTACCATAATGATATTTGGTTGCATTCTTCCTCCAATAGACTAAATTAAACTTAATCTCTTTTCCTTGAATTTCTGTTTGCAACAAGAAACAAGAGGTGCCATACAGTTGTTCAAATAACAGTTGAATACTGGTTTCTCCATAACAATGACTCTGATTCCATAATCCCCCCAAAAAAGTAATTCCTTTATTTGCCCCCCGAAAAGAATAGTTTTTATGGATAAATTCTCGTAAATTGTGAGACAGTCTTTGTTCAAAATCAGAGGGTTGAAACTCTAAGGCGAAAAATTCTGGAACTGTGTTGTTAGGAGTAGCTAATAAAAATAGCAAATCATGACCATCATTAGATAATTTTTGCCACAGTCTTTGAGAAGATAAACGCAAAGGCCAGCCTTTTTCTTCTGGGCAGTAACTTCTTTTGGGAGACCCAAATGAGGTCGTACTTTTTTCTTTTTCATCAAGGGTGGTTTCAGAAACTATCAAAGACTTGATAGTATTTTTTGCCTGTTGTTTATGAACTTGTGTCAGTTCTTCTTGGAACACTTCTAACCAGCTATTAATACCTGTATAAAGAATGCTGGTTAAGACAGGTTTACTGACTTTAACAAATAAGTTAATCCACTGATCCATTGAAGATTTAGAGAATGTTAATGTATGGTTGTAGTATATCTCCTTGTTAAAGTGTAAGGCCTTGAATAACCCTACCGTGTAGACGGGTAGGGATTCTTGTTTTAGTAGGTACTAGGCGATTTTGCCTCTGTATTTCAACAGTGCTTTTGTCCTTGTTATAGCTTACTTTTGATTGTTAGTGGACGCTAGACTTCCTCCCTCTTCGAGTTCGCGGTTTATATTTTGGTCGCCATTCATCCCTAATCTTCTAAAAGTTAGGGATGAATGGCGACATCAGGATAAAAAAGGGTTAACCGAGAACCGGTCAACCCCAAGCTTGGGAACGCGCGCTAAATCTTAGCTGTGAAGAACTAAATTGATATTAGCTTTACCTAAGTTACGCTGCTTAACTTCTGCTAAGGTCTTGTTAACAGCATACTTTTGGTTGATGGAGTTGATTAACTCGGTTTGGTTGTGCTTCTTAGCAACACCCCAAAGGTCAGCAATTAAGTCAAAGCTACCATCGCTGTTGCGAGACCAGCCTAAATCATATTCACCATCAAGACAAGCAACGATATCAGAGCGAACACGCTGACCGTTATAACCTCTTACATCAGCATCGGTTTTCACAAAAATACCGAGATCCCGCAAAGAAGCTTTTAAAATTTCAGCATCTGTAATTTTGGTGCGCAGAGTGCTAAAGTGAGACATTTTCGATTTCCTCCAGTAGAACAGAAGTTAACAA
Source organism: Crocosphaera sp. (assembly GCA_030066295.1). GTDB lineage: Bacteria > Cyanobacteriota > Cyanobacteriia > Cyanobacteriales > Microcystaceae > Crocosphaera. Next base: position 13,827 of record JASJBX010000033.1, on the reverse strand, counting down.
CAACAATTTAGGGTTTGTATAAGCCGTCTCATAAGGACGACCTTTTGATAGACTGCTAGCTTTTGGCTAGCCTTTACACCTGTTGGGAGCAGGTGAAAGCTTGTTAAAACTCCAATCGCTGATACTCAGCGACGGAGGCTGAAGCAGGTCGCGCTCTTTGCCTCGCCCAGTCCCGTAGGGCGGTTACCTGTTCAGTCATAGTGCGAGATAAGGGTAGGGTTGACTTAATCGCAGCAATAATATCAAGCTGCGTAAACTCCCGATCCTGAGCAAAGGCCTCATACATGGCCGCAATAATGGCCTGCTCAATCTCTGCACCGGAAAATCCATCGGATACCTTAGCCAGTTGCTCAATATCGAAGCGAGAAGTGTCTGAGCGACGCTTACTAAGGTGAATCTTAAAAATAGCTTGACGTTCTTCTAAACTCGGTAGATCTACAAAAAATATCTCGTCAAATCTACCCTTGCGTAAAAACTCTCCAGGTAGCCGTTCTACACGGTTGGCCGTAGCCATTACAAATACGGGTGAAGTTTTTTCTTGCATCCAGGTAAGGAAAGAACCGAAAATCCGACTCGAAGTTCCCCCATCAGAATCAGCTGAGCCGGCACTGCCAGCAAATGCCTTGTCCAATTCATCAATGAACAATATGGCAGGGGAAATGGATTCTGCGGTCTTCAAAGCATTTCTCAAGTTGGCTTCCGAACGACCCACAGCCGAGTCATAAACCCTACCCAAATCTAACCGCAGTAGGGGTAAACCCCACAAACGGGAGGTGGTTTTGGCAATCAGTGATTTTCCGCATCCTGGAACGCCTAAAATTAACATTCCTTTGGGTTGGGGTAAGCCATATTCTCTGGCTCTCTCTGTAAAGGCTCCTGAGCGTTGTTTGAGCCATTTTTTTAACTCTTCTAGCCCCCCCACCGAGTTGATGGTTTCATCTTCCTCGATGTAGTCCAGAACACCATTACGACGAATTTGTTGCTTTTTCTCTGACAAAACAATATTAACTTCTTCCTCTGTCAGACGACCAGCTTTTACGTAGGCTTTGCGATAAACTTTCTCGGCTTCATCCTTGGTTAGACCCAGGGTAGCTTTGAGTAGTTTCTCACGGGCTTCAGTAGTAATCCGACTGCTTCTGGCTTGATCCAGTTGGCGCGATAAAACTTGGTTGAGTTCCTTGAGGTCTGGGAAGGGAAAATCGAGAACAACTATGTCCTTCTCCAGCTCGATAGGAATCTGTTGCAGGGGAGACAGCAAAATAATGGTTTTCTCTGTTCCCCGTAAGCTAATGATGGAATCCCGCAAGGAACGGGTAACATTGGCGTCAGTAATAAAGGGGTGCAAATCTTTAAAAATGAAAATCCCTGGTTCTTTTTCACGAATTACCCAACTAATCGCCGGTTCAGCATGAACGGTGTTGTGTTGAGTTGTACTTCCTGGCTGTCCATATTCAACCATTCCATGGGTCACAGTCCAAGAAAAGACGCGCCGATGCTTACTATATTCCTGGGCGATTTTGGCGATCGCTTGCTCTGCTCTTTGCTCTTCTGAGGTAACAAGATATATTAAAGGGTATTGAGCTTGTATTAGTATGTTTAGCTCTTCTTTCATGGCATCGACCTAAGATAATGGTTGGACAGTTAGGTTAAGCGACTTAGCAGGGAACTAAGGCTTCTTCCCCAGAATTCTCGGTTTCGCTCGGCACCTTCTCCCTAATCTCAAGGGCAAAATCGTCTGTGATGACACTAGGCTGATTCTTTAAGGAAACCATCCGCCCGTCTCGCATGACCATGGCTGCTTCGCATTCTGGACACACATGGACTTGATGGGTTTTACCGTAAGCAGCATCCTCTACCTCTTGCACCTTATCTGGGTGTTTGAGATAAAAGTCCACCGCCCTCTCAACTAAGGCTGACATCGAGTCTTCATCAATGGCAGCCCTGATCTTGAGTTGCCGATGAATTCCAGGGGGGAGATACAGTGTGACTTTTTGCTTGTCTTGCATATCACTCTAGCTGAGGTTACCCGGGTATGTGTCATCACTCTAACGAGTTTTTCTTAAGCTGTCAAGCTGTTATGCCAGTATGACAGCATCATTGTAATATTACTTAATAAAACAACTTATGCCTAAGCATTTAGCTGTGTGTAACTGGATGACTTGACGATATGGCGAACTCGATAAATAGGGCGTTTTTGGGATTCGTGATAAGTTCTCATGATTAATTCTGCTAGTAAACCAGAAATCAATAATTGGATACCAGTCAGAATTAACAGCACCGCTAAGATGAGTAAAGGACGATTACCAATACTTAAACCTAAAATTAGTTTGAGAAAAGTTAAATAAGTTCCCATCAACAGTCCTGTTATCAATAGAATAAAGCCACCGAGTCCAAAAATGTGCATAGGACGAGTCAGGAATTTCTTGAGGAAAAAGATAGTCAGTAAGTCCATGAGGACTCGAAAGGTTCGTCCTAAACCGTATTTACTGTGTCCATAACGACGAGCATGATGGCGAACGGGAATTTCAGTAATTTTCGCCCCTTCGATGTAAGCAAGGGCTGGCAAAAAGCGATGGAGTTCCCCGTAGAGATTCATATCTGAGAGAACTTCCCGACGATAAGCCTTCAACGAACATCCATAATCGTGCAATTCAACGCCAGTGACTCGACCAATAATCCAGTTAGCAATTTTAGAAGGAAGGAGTCTAGTTAAACGGTGATCTTGGCGATGCTTGCGCCAGCCGCTCACCAAATCATAACCTTCTTCAAGCTTAGCCACTAGCTCAGGAATATCTTCAGGATCATTTTGTAAATCACCATCTAGTGTAATAATAATTTTGCCTTGAGCATACTCAAATCCGGCCGCCATTGCTGGAGTTTGGCCATAGTTTCGACGAAAAATAATAGCAACTAAATCATGGCGACTTTTAGCCAGTTCCTCGAGTAACTCAGAAGAACCATCTTGAGAACCATCATCGACGCAAATAATTTCATATGATAGTTGATGGTTTGTCAATACATTGGCAATTGTGTTAATTAATACGGGTAAACTGTCAACTTCATTAAAGATAGGAACAATAATAGAAAGATAAACTCCACTATAGTTGTAATTATCTTTGTATTTTAGTAATGTTAATGCTTCACTCATCACTTTTATAGGTTTTACTTAAAAATTTTGTTGATAATGTAACATAAAAACGTAAGATTAAAATGTGAAGATAATGAGCGATCTTGACTTGTATGCTAAACCAAAATGGTTAGATTTGAAAAAAAATTTATAGTAGGAAAAAAATGCGCTCAAACAGGCGGTATGGCCATACCTGCTATAATAAGCGATGGTAAGTGAATCTAAACTACCCTGGAGAGGTGGCAGAGTGGTTGAATGCGGCAGTCTCGAAAACTGCTTTGTCGCAAGGCAACGAGGGTTCGAATCCCTCCCTCTCCGTCACAAATAAAAAGGGAAATCGAGCAAAAACCGACTCCCTTCTCAAAGCATTAACCATCAACTTATTAATATTGAGGCAGTAAAGATTGTTGATGTCTATCTGGGTTCTGATCCTGTCCAGGATATAGTGGTTGTTGATCTAGACTTCCTAAGCGGTTGAATGGCCAAAACCGAACAAAGGCTTTACCAATAATTTTATCTTTGGGAACAAATCCCCAATAATGAGAATCGTAGCTGTTGTTGCGGTTATCTCCCAAAACCAAGTATTCTTCTTCAGGAACCACAACCGGTCCGTAGTCATAGTTAGGATCTTCGGCAATATACTGTTCAGTAATTTCAGAACCATCAACGTAAACTTTGCCCCCTTTAACCTCAACCGTTTCCCCGGGTAAGCCGATAATACGCTTGATAAAAGCATCGTGGAAATCTTGGGCTTTAAGAGTATCGGTGGGATTAAACACCACCACATCTCCTCGTACTGGTTCTCGAAAATGATAACTTAATTTTTCGATAATTAAGCGATCGTTGATTTCTAGGGTAGGTTCCATCGAAGACGAGGGAATGTAACGGGCTTCAGCCACAAAGGTACGAATACCAAAGGCGAGAATGACAGCTGTGACAACGGTTTGGGTGAGTTCAACCCAAGGATTTTCTTGCTTAGAGGATTGAGAAGGCTTATTTTTATCTTGTTTTACGCTTCGAGTCATAGGATATAGGAATTGTGGGAGTTAAGCGAATCGATATGAAAGAGAATTTAAGGTAACGAATATTTGATTTTAGTTTAGCTAACCCTGAGTCAATGGGACAATTAAAGTGTACTTGATTTTATTTTAGGAGGTTTTTCCTCAAATGACATCACTTCTTATTCGTCATTCCCGTATTCTTTTGCCTGATAGTGAGTTTCTACTAGGAGATATCCTAATCGACGGGGGTAAAATCGTCCAGGTTGCCCCAGAAATTACGGCATCAAATGACACTAACACCATAGACGGAACCGGATTAACTTTGTTGCCAGGGGTGATTGATCCGCAAGTGCATTTTCGAGAACCTGGTTTGGAGTATAAAGAAGACCTATTTACGGCAAGTTGTGCTTGTGCTAAGGGGGGACTCACTTCTTTCCTGGAAATGCCTAATACGCGCCCTCTAACCACCACTCAGGCTGCATTAGATCAGAAGTTACATCTAGCTTCTCAAAAGTGCTTAGTTAACTATGGATTTTTTATTGGGGCCACTCCTGAAAATTTGCCTGATTTGCTAACGGCTCATCCGGCCTGCGGTATTAAAATTTTTATGGGGTCATCTCATGGGGCTTTATTGGTATCTGAAGCAGCAGAAATTGAACCTATTTTTGCTAAAGGCGATCGCTTAATTGCGGTTCATGCAGAGGATCAAGCGAGAATTTTACAACGTCGTCAAGAGTTTAAAGGCATTACTAATCCTTCGATTCACTCTCAGATTCAAGACGAAACTGTAGCTTTAAATGCGACTAAATTAGCGTTAACACTCTCTCAAAAGTATCAAAGACGGTTACACATATTACATCTTTCTACAGGGATAGAAGCCGAATTTTTGAGGAAGAATAAACCCAGTTGGGTAACGGCGGAAGTTACCCCTCAACATCTATTGTTAAACACAGAAGCTTATGAGAAAATTGGCACATTAGCACAAATGAATCCTCCTTTGAGATCCCCTGAAAATAATCAAGTTTTGTGGCAAGCTTTATTGGATGGTGTGATTGATTTTATTGCCACGGATCACGCCCCCCATACCTTAGAAGAAAAGGCTAAGGGTTATCCTAACTCCCCTTCAGGAATGCCAGGGGTAGAAACTTCTCTTCCTTTGATGTTAACCCAAGCAATGGCTGGAAAATGTACCATTGCCCAAGTATCTCATTGGATGTCAAACGGACCAGCACAGGCCTATCAAATTCCCAACAAAGGATTAATTAAACCTGGCTATGATGCAGACTTAGTGCTAGTTGATCTAGATAATTATCATCCCGTTTTACGAGAAGAATTACAAACTAAATGCGGTTGGAGTCCCTTTGAAGGATGGAATTTAACCGGATGGCCTGTTGTTACTATTGTTGGGGGCAATATTGTTTACGAAAGAGGTAAATTAAATACAGAAATTAGGGGAAAAGCTTTGCAATTTGATAACAATTAAGCAATAAAAGGTGATTCAATCAACCAGAAATGACCGTCAAGCTCAAACCTAACCCTAAATACTCTTATTACTTCATGATAAGAGGTTGGAGTTATCTGTTTTAAACGGTCATATCTCCACTTCTAATTGCTTTGTCGGCACAAAACATTCTCCAGGCAAGAGAACGGGGTCATGGCGAAAAATTAACTGTCCTCGATAACTTTTACGATGGATAGCAATACCGTAAGGTCGCTTAGCGTTTCTGGGATGTAACATACAATAAGTACGATAAATCCTTTGGGCTGCCCGCAACAAAGTTGGATCTAAAATAATGGTAGAGTCCATCCCTTGTGGTCTGGAGTCGTTAATTTGAGGTGTATAGGCCATAATTGTCATCTCCTCACAGGGTTATCGAGGTTTGTCTTTAATATAATAATCCAAAGAATACAGATCAAAGGACGGAAAAACCCCTCACTATGATTCCAATATTCTCAATAAAACCTCTCCCATCCCTTTACAGCCCACTGCTTTCATTCCTGGAGACATGATATCTCCTGTGCGATAGCCCTGGGCTAAGGCTTCTAAAACCGCTTTTTCTAACTTGGTCGCTGCTTTGGGTTCATTTAACCCGTAGCGTAGCATCATCGCAGCACTCAGAACCTGGGCTAAGGGGTTCGCTTTATCTTGTCCGGCAATATCAGGGGCCGAACCGTGAACTGGTTCAAATAACCCCGGTTTTTCTAAGCCTAAACTAGCTGAGGGTAACATTCCAATACTCCCCGTTAACATGGCCGCAGCATCAGATAGAATATCCCCGAATAAATTCCCAGTGACAATGGTATCAAACTGTTTGGGTTCACGCACTAACTGCATGGCCGCGTTATCCACATACAGATGAGACAGTTCCACATCGGGGTATTTTTCCGCCATTAAGGTGACGCGGTCGCGCCATAACTGAGAAACATCTAAGACGTTAGCTTTATCTACGGAACAAAGTTTACCACTGCGTTTTTGCGCGGTTTCAAAGGCGACTTTGGCAATACGATCTACTTCTGACTCGGTATAAACCATGGTATTGACTCCCCGTTTTTCGCCGGTTTCTGTCTCAAAAATGCCCTTGGGTTTCCCAAAATAGATACCGCCGGTTAATTCTCGAACGACCATGATATCGACCCCGTTGACAATGTCCGCTTTGAGGGAAGAGGCATCGATTAACTGAGGTAAGATAGTAGCGGGTCTTAGGTTGGCAAAAAGGTTCAGTCCGGCACGAATGGCCAATAAGCCAGTTTCTGGCCGTTGTTCACGGGGCAAATTATCCCATTTATAACCACCGATGGCAGCTAATAACACCGCGTCGCTGCTGCGACACATCTTGAGGGTTTCTTCGGGCAGTGGCTTGCCTGTTTCGTCAATGGCTACCCCACCGATGAGGGCTTCTTGAAAGTGAAAATCAATGTCTAACTGCTGACCAACAATTTTGAGGATATCAACGGTAACAGCTAAAATTTCAGGGCCGATGCCATCCCCTGGCAGTAGGGTAATGCGATATTGCCTCGTCATAGTTTAGTTCTTCTTTAAGTTTTTTACTGAGCGATCGCTAATGTTACGCTTTAGTTTCCGCTCTATATCCAGTCATCTAGCAATCTTACTCTACCATAAGAGTCGGTCAAAAAAAATTTTCTCAAAACTGTTGACACTGACAAAAACCCTTGTTATATTAGTAAAGGTCTGGAAAATACAAGCCCCCATCGTCTAGTGGCCTAGGACACCTCCCTTTCACGGAGGCGACAGGGATTCAAATTCCCTTGGGGGTATTTGAGAGGAGCAAGCTTGACAGCTTGCTCCTTTGTTATTGGCATTCAAGACAACCCCATTCTTAGTTAACAATAAGCTGTACTTCATCCAGTGAATCAGAAGCTCCTATAGCACTACAGGAATATCCGTCTGTTGAATTTCTAGGAATGTCGGTGATATTTTCACTATTTTTAAACAGCCGAACAATATAAGGTTTTGATTGCTGTAAAGGATGAGCATTCATTTGAGAAGTTTGTCCTTTAACCGCTTCTCCTATCAGATAACAATCATTGCCTGTATCATTTTCAGCATTAGGGATAGCAACTAACCAAACTCTTGTTTGACTACAGTTTCCCACTGAAATGGTTATGTTTGGTTCCCTACTAACTGTTGCACCATCAGATGGTTCGGTTATACTTCCAGTACAATTAATCAATGTAGCTATTCTTTGTTCCAGTTCTTGGTTTTTGTCTATTAACTCACTATTTTTGCTTTCTAATTCTACTTTACTCTCCTTAAGAGTTGCATTTTGTGCTATTAATTGATCTGTTTTATTAACCTTTTCAGTCAAGGCATTATATTCAGGACGATCCAAACAAACTTGTATTATTTGTCTGAAAGCAATACCTGCTGTAAAAGTAGCAGTGAGCATTGTTCCAATACCTAGCAAAGCTTGTATGAGTTTCTCTTCCTCTTTAATTGCGTCTAAAACTGCTTTGATTATTCCTTTTTTTTGGGGATTATTAGTCATGATCTCACTTCCTATTTATTTTTAACAACTAACAACTTATCGCCCCGCTCATCTATTAAATTAATGGCAATTTTTTGATGATCTCCTGCTTCAAAGAAGGCATCTTTCGCCCTTGATCAATGCTCCCGAAATGTTTCTTGATAAGTAGCTTTTAGGATTTTTTTGAGGAAGTTCCAATCTTTCGCACTGGGAAAAGATGCTTGACTAACATCGAAGCACGAACCGTTACAATTGGTGTTAAGAAACTAGGCAGACAAGTCCTCAGCTATTCTGTTATTTACTCCAATTATAGCAGGATTAAATAGTTCGTAAAAGCCTAATAGAAGAGGAAATAGTCTGGAGAGACAGACGAAAATGTATAATTTAGAATTTAACTTTTTCTTAATTCTAAATTATACATTTTGAATTTCCTTTTATTTGACGAAATGAGGCATTATTTCGGCTGCAGTGAATAAGCCATGAATACCACGGCGATGTAGAGATAACCCAGCTTTAAGATAACCGAAAGCTGGCCCACAAACATTAGCAGCCATACTGGTTTCATCCCCTAACGTAAAGGTATGGGTAGAGATTTTCCCTTCAAAGGTGCGGCCTGTAATTTGAACGTTGGTACTTAAAGGTTTTTTCGGGTTGCGAGTATCCACCACACCCCCAACCGTCACGCGATCGCGGGAACAAATACCAGCCAACTCCAACATAATATCATCGGCGTGTTCCATATTTTCCAGAGTCAGGATGCCGTTAGTTTGATCGAGGAAAGCTTCTACTTGAGCATCACTCATCCCTTTAGCTTTATCCACATCAAACCCTGGTAAATGGGCGATATCCTCTCTAATGGTAGCGCGATAGGCTTCCCAGTTAGCAATACCCACACCGAAGGTAATTTTAACACTGTGGATCTCATGATAACTTTGAGCAGCAACGGCAGCCGCAGCCGTTAACAGGCCAGGGGTAGCACCACAACCGGTCATGTAAGTAATGCCAGCCGATCGCAAATCTCCTTGTAATTGTAGCAGTTGTTCAACCGCACTGGTTCGCTTGAGGGCATCTACTAACACCCCTTTCCACCCCGAAGCAATAAACTGTCTTGCCACATCAGCCATGAAAGTGTTAGGAAGGTTAGGAAGGGCTAGAAAATAGCCATCTACCTTGGCTGTTTGTAGGAGGTCTTTGATACTATGGTTGCTGAGAGTGCCGTAGGGGTTTAAATAAGCGATTGATCCCTGTTGAGCATAAGTAGCGATCGCTGTTTCGGGATTTAATCCTTGTTCACAGAAAGCATAACCGTTGAGATCGGCTGCTGCAACCCAAGTCATTTCTTGCTTTGGGGCGAGGACTTTAGTCGCGGCTTGTCCAAGTCCCCCGAAGCCTAATATACCGACTTTCATGGTCTGATGACTACTCATTCCTAATATCTCTATAACTATCTTTATCTATTATCTATTATGATGGGTCTAAAACCCCGCCCGAAGAGGTGTAATTGTGCTAGAATTCTAGTGTGGCCTTGACGGACACCTGCTGGGAGTATGTTGATGTCTTGTGATGAAAGTTAACCTGAAAAGTGCCTTAAACGATAGTCATATTGATGCGAATCAAAGCAACACCCAACGACAAGTGGCCATATCTCTGTCTGCTGTTACCGAAAGCAGCGCAGCGCAAAGCGGCTCTCTTCGAGGTCGCACCCTTCCCTTGAATTTAGGATTAATTTTAGATCATAGTGGGTCAATGACAGGGAAACCGATGAAAACTGTCAAAGAAGCAGCCATGCGCTTAGTGGAAGGATTGGGTCCTGGCGATCGCCTGTCGGTGGTGGCCTTTGATCATCGAGCAAAAGTAATTGTTCCTAATCAGCCTGTTGATGACATTGACACCGTCAAACAAGAGATCAAACGCCTCAAAGCAGAAGGGGGAACCTGCATTGATGAAGGGATGAAGCTAGGGATCAAAGAAGTAGCCCTAGGAAAAGATGATCGGGTTTCTCAAATCTTTTTATTGACCGATGGAGAAAACGAACACGGTGATAATGAACGCTGTTTGAAACTAGCCCAAGTAGCAGCAGAATACAACATTACCCTCAATACCTTAGGGTTTGGCAATCATTGGAATCAAGATGTCTTAGAAAGCATCGCCGACGCAGTGGGGGGAACTCTCTGTTATATTGAACAACCGGAACAAGCGTTAACAGAGTTTAGTCGTCTATTTAGCCGTATTCAGTCTGTGGGGTTAACCAATGCTTATCTCTGCTTAGAATTGATTACCGAAGTACATCTGGCCTCGTTTAAACCCATTGCCCAAGTGGAACCCGAAACCGTCGAACTAAACCCCCAACAGGAAGGAAACACCTATATTGTTCGTTTGGGAGATTTAATGACCGATAAGGCGCGGGTGATCTTGGTTAACCTCTATATTAATCAATTGCCGCCAGGAAATCATACCATCGGCACAGTACAAGTGCGTTATGATGATCCGGCTTTGTCTCAAACTGCCTTATTATCGCCAAAAATTCCCCTAACGGCCGAGGTTCAGGGGGTGTATCAACCAAAAGTTGATGGTAACGTCCAAAAATCTATTTTAACCTTAGCCAAATATCGTCAAACCCAGTTAGCCGAAGCCAAGTTAAACCAGGGCGATCGCCTTGGGGCAGCCACCTTACTCCAAACTGCAGCGAAAACAGCCCTACAACTCGGGGATAACAGCGCGGCTACCGTCTTGCAAACCAACGCCACACAATTGCAAGCAGGGGAAGAACTGAGCGAGGCCCAACGAAAGAAAACCCGTATCGTATCTAAAACGATTCTCCAAAGCGAGGAATAAGCAACGATAAGACTATATTTTTATGAACTATCGATCAAACCATCGCGTCAAGTTCCTTAAAAATGTTAGGATTGCGACAGAAAGAGAAACGTGATAAAAGAAAAGGAACCAACGCTACATGCAAGAGTTTGACAAGTCAATATCTTTTGACGGACGGGATATTCGACTAAAGCTAGGATTGTTGGCCCCTCAAGCTGGCGGGGCAGTCTTGATTCAGTCCGGAGATACGGCAGTTTTGGTGACAGCAACAACAACGAAAGGAAGAGAAGGCATCGACTTTTTACCCTTGACGGTGGATTATGAAGAGAGACTGTATGCTGCTGGGCGTATTCCAGGGGGATTTTTACGACGGGAAGGCCGTCCCCCAGAACGGGCAATCCTCATTAGTCGTTTGATTGATCGCCCCCTCCGTCCCCTATTTCCTCATTGGTGGCGTAATGACATCCAGATCATCGCGACAACCCTATCGATGGATGAGGAAGTTCCCCCCGACGTTTTGGCGGTGACCGGGGCTTCTATTGCTGTCATTCAGGCCAAAATCCCCTTCTATGGACCCATGGCTGCAGTGAGAGTCGGGTTAATAGGGGATGACTTTATTATCAATCCTACCTACCGAGAAGTCGAAAGCGGGGATCTTGATCTCGTGGTCGCCGGTAGTCCAGATGGAGTGGTGATGGTGGAAGCGGGGGCCAACCAACTCCCGGAACAAGACATCATCGAAGCCATTGATTTTGGCTACGAAGCGGTCAGAGATTTGATCGGCGCCCAATACGACATTATGGAAGAGTTGGGCATGGAGTTGGTCAAGGCCGAACCCCCAACGGCGGATGAAGCGTTAGAAAAATTTATCAGCGATCGCGCGGCAGACTCCATCAAAAAGGTTCTCGTCCAGTACGATCTCGGTAAAGAACAACGGGATACGGAACTCGATAACATCAAAGAAACAGCCATTGAAGAAGCGATCGTTGAACTGCCAGAAGAAGACCCCATTAAACTGGCCACCAGCGAAGATCCTAAAGCTGTAGGCAACCTCTACAAAGGGTTAACCAAAAAGTTGATGCGATCACAGATCGTCGATGAAGGTATCCGTGTGGATGGTCGTAAACTGGATGAAGTGCGGCCTATTTCCTGTCGAGTGTCACTCCTACCCCCCCGAGTACATGGTAGCGCGTTATTCACCAGAGGACTGACCCAAGTCTTTTCTTTGGCCACCCTAGGAACCCCAGGAGATGCCCAAGATTTAGGAGACGATCTCCATCCTGAAGACGAAAAACGCTATCTACATCACTATAACTTCCCGCCTTTTTCTGTGGGAGAAACCAAACCCCTGCGGTCCCCAGGCCGTCGAGAAATTGGTCACGGGGCCTTAGCAGAACGGGCTATTACCCCTGTTTTACCCCCTCAAGAGGAATTTCCCTACGTGGTTCGGGTGGTTTCCGAAGTGGTTTCGTCTAATGGTTCGACTTCCATGGGGTCTGTCTGTGGTTCTACTTTGGCCCTGATGGATGCGGGGGTTCCCATTACCAAACCGGTGAGTGGGGCAGCCATGGGATTGATCCGAGAAGGGAAAGAGGTGCGTATCCTCACCGATATTCAAGGTATTGAAGACTTTTTAGGGGATATGGACTTCAAGGTGGCAGGAACCGATACTGGTATCACTGCTTTGCAAATGGATATGAAGATTACGGGCCTGACCATGGATATTGTGGCTAAGGCCATTGAACAGGCGTTACCCGCCCGGTTACATATCCTTGATAAAATGCTGGCTACCATCGATCAGCCCCGTCCGGATCTATCTCCCTTTGCCCCCCGTCTATTGACCATGAAAATTGATCCCGAACAGATTGGCTTAGTGATTGGACCAGGTGGTAAGACCATTAAGAGTATTACCGAACAAACCGGCTCAAAAATTGATATCGCCGATGATGGAACGGTTACCATTGCTGCCATTCAAGCGAAAAAGGCAGAACGGGCCCGGGATCTCATTTTTAACATGACTCGTAAACTGAACGAAGGGGAAGTGTATTTAGGTCGTGTCACCCGCATTATTCCCATTGGGGCATTTGTGGAGGTCTTACCCGGAAAAGAAGGTATGATCCACATTTCCCAGTTGGCTGAAAGGCGTGTGGGTAAAGTAGAAGAAGAGGTGGCTGTCGGCGATGAAGTGGTGGTCAAGGTGCGTGAAATCGACAATAAAGGCCGCCTTAATTTAACTCGTTTGGGTATTCATCCCGATGAAGCGGCCGCTGTTCGTAGAACCTTCTAACTTAGAAGACGAAAAATAATCAGTACAATGGAAACCGAGGTTAACCTCGGTTTTTGTTTTCTGAGATAAATAATAATGATTCATCCAAGATTGAAAACAATTTTAGGGATTATCAGTAGCAGTATTGTTCTAAGTTCTCCTCTTTTAGCCCTAAATGTAGGAAATAATCAGACTATATTTAATCATTCTCCCCAGCTACTTAATGCAGTAACGACTTTAAGTCGGATTCGTGTTCAAGGGGCAACTTATTACTTTACAGTTCACTTGCCTACGAATGTTGGGGAATCTTTACAACAATTGACTATTCAACAAACTCAAGGATTAGAAACCATTTATTTCTATTTGGATAATACTATTGCTTTTGAAGGCAGACCGGTTAATAGAGATAATGCTTTAAATATTGCTAGGGTGAAACGCAATCTTGATAATAATACAATTGGAGTGATTTTTGATCCTCCTATTCCCCCAGGAAAAACCTTTACTATTGCTATGAAACCGAAAAGTAACCCCGAAATGAGTGGCAATTATCAATTTGCTATTACTGCTTATCCTGCCGGGGAAAATCCTCAAGGTTTATATTTAGGGTTAGGACGCTTTAATTTTAATCAAAAA
>JASJBX010000199.1 GCA_030066295.1 Crocosphaera sp. | reverse complement strand
CCATTCCTGCCCCCACCCCCGTCGCCCCGAAACCCGTAGAAAAGACCACAGATGTCAATGACAGCAATTGGGACTCTCCCTTTGAGGATGACGATAACGATAATTCTGATCAATTAGAATTGTTACACCATCCCAGTTATCAAGAACAAAATAGTAACGCCAATAACCGTCGTCGTCGTCGCCGTCAAACCCCCAACATCGTGATTAAAGACGATGCTGCCAAACCAGGGAATAATGTCGTTAGCAAAGAAGCCGACGATGATAATGAAGCCGCCAATGACAGTCGCCGAGAACGACTCCCTCGACATTTGCGCCGAGAAGAAATCCCCGTAGAACGGGTTTCTGTGGAAATGACTCCCCTAGAACAAGACGTTTACGCCCTGATGGGCATTTCTCCCTTGGTGCGTTTGGAACAGGAATTTCAAGACCCCAAATCCGTCGTGGTATCGGTCAAATCCCCCGAAGGGGTCGAAAGAACCACCGTTAAAAAAACAGTCCCCAATCAGGAAGAAACAGAAACCCCCATCGTCCAACAACAACAGATGGTGATTGACTTAACCGAGATTGACACTCCCCCTCCTACAGAATCCCTCACGGCAGAAGAACCCCAAGAACCAGCAGGAGAGGAGAACGACGACAATGATACTGACCCCACAGCTGCGTCTCAAGACGACGGGGCCAAACCGGTTATTCGTCGTCGTCGTCGTCGTTCCTCAGCCAAGGACAGCGATGAGTAAATTGTTATCCTATCAGCACGTAAAAGTAGTAAACACTGACAACAAAAGACAATGGCTAAGTTAAGACTAGAAAACTTAACAAAACAATATCAAATCGATCAAGGGAAAACCCTCGATGTTGTCAAAGGGATTAGCGATGTCGAGGTTAAAGACGGGGAGTTTTTAACCTTACTCGGTCCGTCAGGCTGCGGAAAATCAACCCTTCTGCGCCTGATTGCCGGGTTAGAAGCCCCCACCCAAGGGGATATCTTTATTGGGGACAAGCCCGTTACCAAGGTCGCCCCTGGCGATCGCAATATTGCCATGGTTTTCCAAAGTTATGCGCTGTATCCCCACATGACAGCCAAGGAAAACATCGCCACCGCCCTAAAAATTCGCAATCTTCCTGCAGAGGAAATCGATCAACGGATACACAAAGCGGCCACTCAATTAAAATTGCAAGAGGGGAAAGACTGCTTACCGGAAAAACCCGGTAAACTTTCCGGGGGACAACGGCAACGAGTAGCTTTAGCTCGAGCTTTGGTAAGAAATCCCGACGTTTTCTTATTGGATGAACCCTTAAGTAACCTAGATGCCCTCTTAAGAGAACAAGTTCGGGCCGAACTCAAACAAATTTTTACTGAACAAAATAAACCCGTCGTCTATGTCACCCACGATCAAACCGAGGCCATGACCCTCTCAGATAAAGTGGCGGTTTTATTTGGCGGCGAAGTGCAACAACTCGCCCCGCCCCGTGAAATCTATCAACACCCCGCTAATCAATTTGTCGCGGGGTTTGTGGGCAGTCCGCAAATGAATTTACTGGAATTAAAATGCGAAAATAATCAAGCTAAATTAGGTCAATTTGCTATTTCTTTGAGCAATATTGCCCGTGAACACATCTCAGAGGTGGATGGTCAGCTTAAATACCCTGATCACGTCGTTTTGGGTATTCGTCCCGAAGATATTCACCAAGCCACAGAAGCCGATGCTCAGGTCGTTCGTGGACAAATTACCTTAGTGGAAGAATTGGGCAAAGAAAGTTTAATTAGCGTTAAAGTTGAACAATCGGACATAATTATCCGAGCCTTAATCAAAGACGATGAACAAGGGAAAAATGGGGATCATATCTCCCTAGCTCTGCCAGACAGCAGTATTCATTGGTTTTATTGGGATGGTAGCGGTTTAGACCCGGACGGAAAACCCTTACTTCCCTATCATCAACGGTATCGTCTCAATCAAAAATCCTCTTAAACCCATCAAAAAAAGTCAGGTTAATATGTAAGGGAAATCAACCCGCAAGTTTTGGTCATGATTAAAAAAGTACCATCCATGTTATTACTGAGCTATATGGCTCTTACCTTGGGAGGGTGTGGTTTATTTGAAAGATTCCAACAATCCTCAGAAGAACCCCCTGTGGCCGAGTCCCCCCAACCCCCAGAAGAAAACCCTGATGAAGTATTTGAAGCAACCACCCCCGCCCCTAGTACCATTCAACCACCGGCAGCCGGGGGACTCATTCCCTCCACTACCCCCAGTGAACGGAGACAAAATATTCAACCCGGACGGGATAACCCCTTCGCTGTCATCCCCGTTCAACCCGTTATTCGGCAAAAAACCACTCCAGACGGCATTGCTGACCCCGAAAAACTGTGTAAATTAGATGAGGTGAAAAACCCCCCCATCACCGTTGCTCAGGGACCAGGCACCGCAACCCCCATCTCTGATGTGGGACTGCCTCCGCTTCTCGACCCCGTTTTGCCCATTCCCAACGAAGCGAGAGGGGTGGTGGTATCAGGAGTCATGCAACTCAATGGAAGGTCTGTGGCCATTGTTAAAGCCCCCAATGAAAACGTTGCTCGCCAGGTGACCGTAGGGGCGAGTCTCTCCAATGGACAAGTGAGGGTTAAAGCCATCAATGTCAGCAGTGCCAGACCCTATATTGTCTTAGAACAATATGGCCTAGAAATTCCTCGAGGGGTAGGAGAACCGGCAGAAGAACCCGTCACCCCTCCCACCCTGCCCGATGGCACACCCCAACCCGTTGCGGCTGCCCCCTCTCTCCCCGCACCCGGTCCCGATGGGTTTGGAACGATTAAAAATGTCACCCTTTTAACCTTAAATATTGGAGAGGTTACTGTGGGAGAAAAGGGGACTAAGCCACAACTAAAAGCCAGTGGAACCATCTGTAATGAAGGATTTTCCTCTGTAGCCGTTAAAGAAATAAAATTACAAGTCGAGGATAAAACAACAGGAGAGATACTTGATAGTTTTACAGTTCCGTTAGGGCGCGATGATAGAGGCAATCCTATTACTGTATCTATGGAACCGGGGCAAAAAGCCATATTCGACCAGAACATTCCTAAGTTGCGGGATCGCGAACCAGGAAATGTTAGTATTAAACTGATAGATTGGAGTTAATAAAATAACCCTAAGAAACAGTGACACACACACAAGAAAAAATAACTTACCCCGATTTACCTTTAGCAATTTATCGAGAATTAGCTGCCCATTTACGTCAAATTGAAGGGGTTACCATTGAGTTAATCCCTCAACAGTCTCAACAGTTTAATTATGCCCAAAGTCAAATTGATTACTTAGAAATGAGCTATCCCCTCACTCTTTCTCCCGCAGACAAACAGCGACTTGAGGAGATTCTTAATTATTATGCTCAAGTCCACACTTCCTATACCAGAGAAGTGAGAGAATGTCTCCCGTCATAATTGAATTTAACTCCTCACGCTTTTTTGTGTTTTCGTCACACCAAAAGATTAAGTTGTTGCATCAGTTGCGATGCTTGCATCGCCCCTTCAATCTTTTCTACGGGTTGTCCTTTTTTAAATAAGACTAAAGTAGGTAAAGATTGAATGCCATATTTAGAGGCTATTCCGGGGTATTTGTCTGTATCAATTTTAACAATTTGTAAACGATTTCTCATTTGGGTTCCTACCTGTTCTAAGATAGGGGACATCATTTGACAAGGACCACACCAAGTCGCATAAAAATCTACTAGAATCGGAACCGTCGAAGTGGATAACATTTCCTCAAAGCTAGAAAATTGTTTCTTGAGTGCCATAGTTAATAATAATTCTAGGAAAGAAAAGAGAAGCTAAGAGAGTGTTTTTGAAACTAACATTTAAACTCAGTTTGGCAAGGTGAGCAAAGCTTTCTATTTTGCGGGTAGTTTCCATAAATCCCTGATTTGCTCACCCTACTGTCTTAAGATTTTGTTGATAAACAGTCTCTATGAATGCTCTTGATTAGCCCCATTATAGCTTGTTTGTCTAGCAATTCTCAAAAGTGACTAAAAGACTTAAGAAAAAGTCTGCTTCTTCTCCTCATATGGTAAAAGAAGTTGTTCTCAGGGTTGGTAACTTGCAGATATGATAGATAGATGATAACATGGCTAACGTTTCAATCGAAACTCTCTGAGTTGAACAAAAAATAACAAATTCATAGGTACATTAATTATTGCCTCGAGTACCATGAAATCAATAACCTAAGACTCAATAATAAATAAAAATCTAGAGAATCTTAGGGGCGATAAAAGATAATTAATTACTCCTAAAAGTGTAGAATGTTAGGGTTTAAAGAAGTTACTAGCTATTCATTGTCTAGCTAATTAAGACAAAATAGCTTAACTGTGATAGAGTAGCCGTAATATCTAAATCATAATCCCAAGGCAATTATGTTAATATCATAAACAAAAGAATCATTCTCTAATGACCTAATTTGTCGAATTGTCTTTGATTTAGCTAAGGTTAAATCAGTCAACACAAGCAAAACCCAACAAAAAACAGCTTATGAAATCTTCTCTTGTTATCTTATATCACCGTGAACCTTACGATGAAGTTGTAGAAAATGGACAAGTAAGATATCTACCCAAGAAAAGTCCTAACGGGATTGTTCCTACCTTAAAGAGCTTTTTCGCAGATGATAATAATCAAGGAACTTGGATTGCTTGGAAACAAGTTTCCCCCGAGCAAAAAAATCAATTTCAGAAAAACGTTGTCGTAGAAGACGATGGTAACTATCGGGTTTCTCGTATTCCCTTGACCGCAGAACAAGTGAGTGATTTTTATCATGTCACCTCAAAAGAAGCCTTTTGGCCCATTCTGCACTCCTTTCCCTACCATTTCACCAGTGAATCTTCAAACTGGGAGAATTTCGTGAAAATTAACCGTCTGTTTGCCGAAGCAGCTTGTGAAGAAGCAGCCGACGATGCCTTAATCTGGGTACATGATTACAACCTTTGGCTTGCTCCTCAATTTATTCGGGATAAAAAGCCTAACGCCCGCATTGCCTTTTTCCATCACACTCCCTTTCCTTCGGTGGATGTATTCAATATTTTACCTTGGCGTGAAGCCATCGTAGACAGTCTTCTCTGTTGCGATGTGGTTGGCTTCCACATTCCCCGCTACTCAGAAAACTTTGTCAATGTTGCCCGCAGTTTGCGGCCCATCGATATCGTCGAAACCACTAAAGTAACTGGACACATGACTCCTGTTGGTATTGCGTTAGCGGAACCAGAAGTCAACACCAAGTTAAGATACAAAAATCAAATCGTTAAGGTAGATGCGTTTCCTGTGGGAACCAGTCCTCAAAATATTTTAGATGTCCTCCATACCCCAGAAGCAGAAGCCAAAGTTGCAGAAATTAAAAAAACTTTCAACGGTCGTAAATTGATTATTGCTGCCGGTCGGGTCGATTATGTGAAAGGAAATAAAGAAAAATTGGAGGCGTTTGAGCGTTTATTAGACCGTCGCCCTGACTTGCACGGTAAAGTTAACTTTATTATGACCTGTGTGCAAGCAGCCAGTGGAATGCAGGTTTATCAAGAAGCACAACGGGAAATTGAGTATTTAGTCGGTAAAATTAACGGACGTTTTGCTACCTTTGACTGGGTTCCCATTCGTTTATCCACTCAACCTATTCCTTTGCTAGATTTATTCTGTTACTACAAAGCGGCCGATATTTGCTGGACAACCCCTTTACGGGATGGTTTAAACTTAGTGGCCAAAGAGTATATTGTCACCCATGAAGGGCAAGATGGGGTCTTGGTCTTATCTGAGTTTGTTGGGGCAGCTATCGAACTCCCTCAAGCCATTTTGACCAATCCTTATTCCATTAAATTAATGGATGAAGCCATCGATAAAGCCTTAGATATGTCTCCTGAAGAACAGCAGCAAAAAATGGCGAAAATGTACGACACCGTGACTAAATACGATGTCAAATACTGGTCTGACCGTCTCTTGAACTACTTTGCTAACATGACCCGTGAATTTGTTGATGACAAAGAACCAGCTTTAAACTAAGTCCAGTTGACGGATTTAAGTCAGTTTTGTTTCCCTACATTGGAGATGTAGGGATTTTTTTATCTTGCAACTGCTTTCCCAAAAGAACCGCTTTTGATTAAACTAAGAAAAGAAGCAAACTGAGGCTCATTTGATTATGTCTATGTTACTGGCTGGGGATATTGGGGGAACAAAAACAATTTTATGTTTAGTGAGTTCCCAAAGTCCTCAAAGTGGTGAAAATTTACCTCAACAAACCACGTTATACGAAAAATCCTATCCCAGTCAGAAATATGATGATTTAGTTCCCATTGTTCAACAATTTTTGCAAGAAGCTAAACAAGAAGTTAAAGCAGAAATTAATATACAAAAGGGTTGTTTTGGTATCGCTGGACCGGTGGTGAATAACACCTCAGAATTAACGAACTTAAGTTGGTCATTAACTGGCGATCGCTTGGCAAAAGAGCTATCTTTAGAAAGGGTCAACCTGATTAATGATTTTGCTGCGATTGGTTACGGTATTTTAGGCTTAAAAAAAGAGGATTTACACACCTTACAAGATGGGGAAAGCAAAACCAATACACCCATCGGCGTATTGGGGGCAGGAACGGGATTAGGGGAATGTTTTTTAACACCTTTGGATGATGGGAACTATAGCGTCTTTTCTTCTGAAGGTTCCCATGCAGACTTTGCCCCCCGTAATCAATTAGAATTTGAATTACTAACTTATATAAAAGATAAAAATAATTTACCTAGAGTGTCCATCGAAAGGGTTGTGTCTGGTATGGGAATTAGTGCTATTTATCAATTTTTACACCATAAATATCCTGAAAAAGAATCAGAAGAATTAAAACAAATTTATCAAGCTTGGGAAAGCGAGCAAAACATTGATTTGGCTGCTGAAGTATCTAAAAAAGCCCTAGAAGGTAAGGATACTTTGTGTCAACAAGCTATGGAAATATTTATCTCAGCTTACGGCGCAGAAGCGGGTAACTTAGCCTTGAAACTGTTACCCTATGGAGGACTCTATATAGCAGGAGGAATTGCTGCTAAAATATTACCTTTAATGCAGAAAGGAACCTTCATGGAAGCATTTAAAGCTAAAGGGCGGATGAGTTCTCTATTATCAAAAATGCCTGTTCATATTATTTTAAATCCCAAAGTTGGGTTAATTGGGGCTGCTTTACGAGCGGCCAAATAACACTTTTCTTGCTTATTATTGAACGATTTATGAACCACTCCCAGACTATTGTTGTAAAAATTGGTACTTCTAGTCTTGCTCAACCCGAAACAGGAAAATTAGCCTTATCAACCATTGCTGCTCTGGTAGAAAGCTTAACAGAATTACGGCAATTAGGCTATCCTGTTGTCCTGGTTTCATCCGGTGCAGTGGGAGTGGGTTGTAGTCGTTTAAAACTGACAGAAAGACCGAAGAAAATAGCCGTTAAACAAGCGATTGCAGCCGTAGGACAAGGTAGACTAATTCGCGTTTATGATGACCTTTTTACTTCGTTAAATCAACCCATTGCTCAAGTTTTATTAACTCGTCGAGAGTTAATGGAACGGAGTTGTTATGTTAATGCTAAAAATACCTTTGATGCGCTGTTTGAATTAGGGGTTATTCCCATTGTTAATGAAAATGATACGGTCGCCATTGAAGAATTAAAATTTGGAGATAATGATACCCTTTCTGCTTTAGTCGCGAGTTTAATTAATGCTCATTGGTTGTTTATTTTAACGGATGTTGACCAACTTTATTCTGCTGATCCTCGCCTTATTCCTGATGCACAACCTATCAAAGTTGTTAATAGTTTAGAATTAGAACAATTACAGATTCAAGTAGATAGTAAAGGCTCTCAATGGGGAACCGGAGGAATGTTAACCAAACTAACAGCAGCTAAACTGGCTACATCCGCAGGAGTTACTACTGTTATTACCCACGGAAAGAAACCAGAAAACCTCTTAAAAATTATTAATGGGGAAGAAATTGGTACTAAATTTGAGGCACAATTAAAGAATGATAATGCCCGTAAACGTTGGATCGCTTATGGTTTATTACCTAGTGGAAAATTATATCTTGATCAGGGTGCAGTCAAAGCAATTTCTCAAAAAGGAAAATCTTTATTGGCAGCAGGAATTATTAAAGTAGAAGGTGATTTTTATTCAGCAGATGCCGTTCAATTATGCAATGAAACGGGACAAGAAATTGCCAGAGGTATTGTTAATTATAGCCAAGAGGAAATTGATAAAATTAAAGGCAATCATTCCGATAAAATTCCAGAAATCTTAGGTTATCATGGAGGAGAAACCATCGTCCATCGAGATAATTTAGTGATTAATGAACCCTTTAAACATTAATTGTTTGTAGGAGTTGGGGTTCAAGCTCAATTCTGTTACTATAATTGATGTTAAATAGATTGGTAATAGTAAATTCTGTGTTGACTTCCTCACAGTTATGGCGAAAATTATTAGAACAAAATCGTGCGATCGCTGTTATTCGTACCGATGATCCCGAACAAGGGATAAACATGGCTAAAGCAGTAGCAGCAGGGGGAATGAATCTTATTGAAATCACTTGGAATAGTCATAACCCTGCTGAAATTATTCAACAGTTAAAAGGAGAGTTACCTCACTGTACCATTGGCACCGGTACCATCTTAACCCTAGAGGAATTAGAAAAGGCGATCGCAGCCGGTGTTCAATTTTGTTTTACCCCTCATGTTAATCAAACCCTGATCGAAACAGCCATCAATCAGCAAGTTCCCATCATTCCAGGGGCCTTATCCCCCACCGAAATTATTACCGCTTGGCAAGCAGGAGCTAGTTGTGTTAAGGTCTTCCCTGTACAGGCCATTGGTGGGATCGCTTATATTAGAGGGTTACAAGGACCTTTAGGCTCAATTCCTTTGATTCCCACAGGAGGGGTTACCCTAGATAATGCTACCTATTTTATCGAAGCAGGAGCGATCGCTGTAGGTTTATCTAGTCAATTGTTTCCTCATCACGCCCTGGATAGTCAACAATGGGATATTATTACCCAACAGGCTCAATTTTTGATGAAACGTCTTTCCGTTTTTCGACATTGATCTTACGCAGTGCTTTGTCTAAATTGTGTTCGATTATTTCTATCTGTTTTTGTGTTGGCTGCAGCTTGTAGTTGTACGTTAGATTAAGCATT
>JASJBX010000032.1 GCA_030066295.1 Crocosphaera sp. | reverse complement strand
AATTAAATCTTTATAAGTTCTTGCTTTAAGTTTTCTCAAGATAGCTTTAACCTTTGACCAGAAATTTTCAATTGGGGAAAATTCAGGAGAATAGGGAGATAAATAAATAAGTTTTGCGCCTTTTTGTTCAATAGCTTCTTTGACCATTTCCCCCAGATGAATTCGGGCATTATCAAGAACGACACAGGCATTCTCCCAAAGTTCTGGAACTAACTTTTTAACAATAAAAGCTTCAAATGTTGTGCCATCTACCGAGCCGTAAATATTACTAGAAGCCAAGACTTTTTCAATAGATAATGCACTGATTATCGAGATATTTTTTCCCCGCTTTTGAGGTTTTGCCCCTCTAGCTCTTTTTCCCTTTAATGCTCTAGCATAGAGTCTGAGCATAGCTAAATTAACCCCTGATTCATCAATAAAGATTAAATCTTCAACTTTAATATCTCGAATCTTTTGCCAAAATTCTGCTCTTTTTAGCTGGACTTCTTCACTTTCTTTCTCGGCTGCATGGAGAGTTTTGTCTTGGCGAGCGTTCCCTTGCGCCGTAAGACGGCGCGGGTTCTCGCCGCTTTTTGACTGTATAATCTAAATTATGACTAATTCTTCCCATTGTTGCTATACTAACTCTAATCTTCGTTTTCTGTTCTAGTAAGTCACATAGTTCTGACAAAGTGGCATCATTATTATCTTCAATAATTTCTGTTAAGGTAACTAAATCGTCACCCTGGACTTTGGGAGGTACATTTCCTCCTTGGGGTTTTGGGTTAATATCTCCTGTCTTTTTATATTGTTTTAATAGTTTTTGAATGAAGCTTTTAGATACATAGAAACGTTTGGCTAGTTTCCTAATTGAGACTTTTTCTTGTTCATATACACTTATAATCTTTTGTCTCAAATCAATTGATAATGGTTGCATTAACCCTCCTTACTCACTCTTAATTTTTCTGGATTTATTATACTTAATATTTTACGATCGCCTTGAAGTTTTGCGATCGCCTTGAGTTTTGCGATCGCCTTGAATTTTGCGATCGCCTTGAGTTTTGCGATCGCCTTGAGTTTTGCGATCGCCTTAAAGTTTTACGATCGCCTTGAAGTTTTGCGATCGCCTTGAAGTTTAGTGGTCTCACTCCGCGATAGCTCCTGCCCGCCTAAGTGTACCTCATGAGTCCGAGAAACGCTATATCAGAATTCATCTAGTGTTTATACCTTTCCGACTTTAGCACAAATTAGAAATATCTTTTTGCCTCATTTGAGAGAAATTGCGACTTATTTTCCTACTTATGAGTTAGGAGAATGTTGTCCCACTATTTTATTTCAACTTGAAAAATAACTAAAATTTTTTTAATTTTGATTTACATAAACTTATAGATTAGGAGCTAAAATTCAGTGTTAGAGTGTATTGTGATTGGTGCCGGTCCAGGGGGTTTAGTTACTACCAAGGAACTACTAGAACAGGGGATCAATGAAGTTGTTTGCTTGGAAAAAACCCATAGTATAGGCGGTGTTTTTGCTAATGCTTATGATAATTTAAGGCTAACTTCCTCCTGTACATATAGTATGTTCTCAGATTTCTGGATGGGAGATGGAAAACAACATGACTTCTGGAGTAAAGACGAGGTAGTTGACTATTGGAAGCGTTACGCTCAACACTTTGGTGTTTTAGATAAAATCCGTTTTCAATCTGAAGTTATATCTTTAACCTTCCAAGAAAATCAACAATGGCAGGTAAAACTAAAATCGGGAGAAGAATTATTAACAAAAAGGATCGCTTTAGCCATTGGCAATAATCATATTCCCAATTATCCAGACTGGAAAAACCAATTAACCCAAGTTGATGTTTTCCACTCCCAAAAATATCGGAATGCTGAGCAATTTATTGATAAAAATGTCTTAGTTGTTGGAGGAGGGGAGTCCGCTTCAGATGTGGCCTTTGAGGTGGCGAGTGTTGCTAAAAAATGCTGGGTTAGTCTGCGGAATTCAGCAGGATGGATACTACCCAGAAAAAGAGGAAATTATGCTGCTGACATTGCGACTCATCGAGGTTTATATGGTTTACCCAGAGAATACGGAAACACTCTTAGCCAATTGATTACTCAAAGAGAATTGAGCTACAATGATCCGATTAATAATGCTGTGGTTGAACTTAATAAAAAGGTTAAGGCTAAGAATCAAGTTTGGGGCATATACGGAACGAAAACTTTTGCCTTACCTAAAGCGATTGTTCAACACGGATGTGGCGTTGTTGGCGAGATCACAGAAGTAAAAGATGATGGCAAAACCTTAATTGCGGCAGATGGTGAAGTGCTGGAAAATATTGACGTTGTCATATTTTGTACGGGGTATAAAAATAAGGTTTCTTTCCTACCTGATGAACTGAAACAAACCGATCCCAGAAGCCTTTATAAACATATGTTTGCTCCCAAGCTACAAGATAAAATTGTTTGGATTGGTTGGGCCCGTCCTAACTATGGTAGTCAGTTTCCTATTATGGAAATGCAAGCTCGCTTTTTTGCTTTGATTTGTAGCGGTCAAAAAGCACTCCCCAACCTTGAACAGATGAAGCAACAAATTGCTATGGATCAAGAACTTTATTTAAAAGAGTTTGAACATAGTGCCGAGCGAATTCGTAGTTTAGTTGATTATTATATTTATATAGATTCTTTGGCTGAGTTAATTGGGTGTCAACCTCCCTTGTGGAAATATTTTTTCCTCCACCCTCGTCTTTGGTTAAGAATGGTGTACGGTGCTACTCAGTCCACACAATTTCGTTTGAAAGGGCCTGGACAAAAGAAAGAATTGGCTCATGAACTGATTATAAAACTCCCTGTCAGTTCTTTCAATCATGTGGTCAAAGCTGGATTAATCGGTCGTTTTATTTACGCTTTAAAACCTCTACTTCCATCTTTACCTAGTAATAAAAAACTGCACAAGATCAGAAGAAAAATCAATTTTAAATTATTGACTGTCAAATATTAATCCTTTGGATTCCTCCCCCTCTTTCTACCATTTATCAATGCTTTAGAAAATATGCCCATCAAAATAGGAAAACCGATTTTCAATACCCAGGCTTACATTTTGGATCAATATTTAAACCTTGTTCCTATTGGTGTGGTTGGAGAGCTTCATCTGGGAGGAATTGGATTAGCAAGAGGCTATGTGAACCGTCCTGAACTAACATCTGAAAAATTTATTCCTAATCCTTTCAGCAATGATCCAGAAGCGCGACTTTACAAAACGGGTGATTTAGCTCGTTACTTACCTGATGGCAATATTGAATTTTTAGGGCGTATTGATCATCAAGTTAAAATTCGAGGGTTAAGAATAGAATTAGGGGAAATTGAAACAGCTTTAAGTCAACATCCCCAGGTGGAAAAAGTTGTTGTCCTGGTTCGAGAAGATCAACCAACCAAGAAGCGACTCGTGGCCTATTTAATTCCTCAGCAACAAGGGAAACTTAGCCCCCAACAATTACGAAGTTTTCTGCAACAGAAGCTACCTGAGTATATGATCCCCTCGGCTTTTATTCTTTTAGAAAATCTTCCTTTAACCTCGAATGGGAAAATAAATTTTAAAGCCTTACCTGAACCCAAAATCGAAAGAGACGAAGAAATTATCACCCCAAACAACCCGACACAAGAAATCCTAACTAATATCTGGAATCAATTATTAGGAGTAGAAGCAAGTATCTCAGATAACTTTTTTACCTTGGGGGGACATTCCTTATTAGCAACACAATTAATGTCTCGTATTCGGGATAGTTTTAATCTAGAAATTCCTATAAAAAGTTTGTTTGAAAATCCAACTATAAGTCAATTAAGCGGCTTAATAGATACTCAAAGAAACCTAGATAAGAGTCCCCCTCCAATTAAGATGATTAAAGACACTCCAGAGATACCACTTTCTTTTGCACAATCTCGTCTTTGGTTTTTAGAACAATTAGAAGGAATAGGAGGTGTTTATAACATATCAAGCGCATTTAAACTGAAAGGTACTCTGAATATAGATATTTTAGAAAAATCATTTAATCTCTTATGTGAACGCCAGAAAAGTTTGCGAACTGGGTTTCAAAAAAAAGAGGGAGTAGTTGTTCAAAAAATAAATCAAGAAGTTAAGGTAAATATTTCGTTAATTGATTTACAAGAATGCTTACAACAAGAACAAAAAATAAAACAGTTAATACAAGAAGAAACTGTCAAACCATTTAATTTAGAAATTCCTCCTTTACTGAGAACTATTTTAATAAAAATCAGCAACCATAACTATATTTTACTGTTAACTATACATCATATAATATCCGATGGTTGGTCACTAGGAATTTTAACTAAAGAGTTATCTAAGATTTATCAATCTTTATTAGAAAACCAACCGATAGAATTACCTGAGTTGGCTATACAATATACTGATTTTTCCCAATGGCAACGTCAATGGTTACAGGGAGAAACATTAAACAAACAAATCAACTATTGGAAAAAACAATTATTAGGATCTTCTCCCATATTAGAATTACCAACCAATCAACCACGTCCTTCTATTCAAACTTTTTCCGGTAATCATCAAACTTTCACGATATCAGCAGAAGTTACCCAAGAATTAAAAAAATTAAGTGGACAACATGGAGCTACTTTATTTATGACCCTTATAGCAGCATTTGGGGTTATTTTATCTCGCTATACTCATCAAGAAGATGTCATTATTGGCTCTCCTATTGCTAACCGAAATCAAAGTGAAATAGAGCAATTAATCAGATTTTTTGTTAATACTTTGTTGTTGAGAATAGATGTAAACAACAATCCGACTTTTGACGAATTATTGAAGCGGGTTAGAACAATGGCACTAGATGCTTATACCCATCAAGATATTCCTTTTGAGAAGTTAGTAGAAGAATTAAATCCGGAAAGAAATCTGAGTTATACTCCTTTATTTCAGGTTCTGTTTGCTTTACAGAATGTACCTAAATCAACTTTAGAAATACCTGAAGTAACTGTGAAAACAATGAAGATAGAAAGAAGTTTGTCTAAATTTGATTTAAGCTTATTTATGATAGAAACTGAGACAGCATTAAGGGGAGAATTTGAATATAATGCAGATTTATTTGAAAAAGAAACTATTGGTCGTATGATTGGCCATTTTGAGACTTTATTAACCCAAATAATAACTAATTCTGAAACCCAAATAAATAAACTTTCTTTTCTAACACCAGAAGAAGAAAATCAAATTTTAAGAGAATCAAATAAAACGGCAAGGGATTATCCTAAAGATAAATCTATTCATCAATTATTTGAAGAACAAGTTAAAAGAACACCAAAAGCTATTGCAATTGTTTATAAAAATGAAAAAATAACCTATCAAGAATTAAACAACAAAGCTAATCAGTTGGCCTACTATTTAAGAAAATTGGGGATAAAAGCAGATTCATTAGTTGGAATATGCTTAGACCATTCCATAGAAATGTTAATCGGCTTATTAGGAGTATTAAAAGCTGGAGGGGCTTATGTTCCTTTAGATCCTAATTATCCTGCTTCACGCTTAAATTATATGTTGACTGATTCCGGTATTGAACTATTATTAACTCAACAGAAGTTGTTATCATTATTATCGACAGAAAACAGAGCAGTGGTGTGTTTAGAAAGTAATTGGGAGACAATTGAACAGCAGTGTCAGGAGAATCTTGATATTGAGATATGTTCAGATAATTTAGCTTATATAATTTATACTTCCGGTTCTACTGGCAAACCCAAAGGAGTAGGGATGAATCATCGTCCCCTGATTAATTTGATACTTTGGCAACTGAAAACCTCTTCAGCCAAATATGGCACAAAAACGGGGCAATTTACGCCAATAAGCTTTGATGTGTCTTTCCAGGAAATATTCTCTACTTGGTGTTCGGGCGGAACTTTAGTGGTCATCCCAGAACAAGTGCGAAGAGATGGAACAGCACTATTACAATTTATTAACGAACAAAGTATCGAAAGGCTATTTTTACCGTTTGTTGCTCTTGAACTATTATCCAGTAGTGCATCTAATACTGAATATCTTCCATCTAAACTGTCTGAATTAATTACTGCCGGAGAACAGTTAAAAATTACACCTACTATAACTAACTTTTTAACCAGACTTCCCCATTGTACTCTAGAAAATCAGTACGGACCAACCGAAACTCATGTGGTGAGTGCTTTTAAATTAAAAGGTTCTCCCAATAATTGGGAGTCGCTTCCGCCTATTGGTCGCCCTATCTCCAACGCCGAAATCTACATCTTAGATAAGTATCTGCAAGCAGTCCCCATCGGGGTATCAGGAGAATTGTACCTTGGCGGTGATGTCTTAGCCAGAGGCTATCTTAACCGTCCGAAATTAACCGCCCAAAAATTTATTCCTAATCCTTTTGGAGAAGGAATATTATATAAAACAGGAGACTTAGCCAAGTATTTAGCAGATGGAAACGTTCAATATATTGGACGAATTGATGACCAGGTTAAAATAAGAGGATTTCGCATTGAATTAGCAGAAATAGAAGCCATCTTAAATCAACATCCCTGCGTCCAGGAAACTGTAGTTATTGTCAAAGAATATCCATCAGGGAATAAACAATTAGTTGCTTATATTATTTCTAAATCCAATCAATCGCCAACTCAAACAGAATTACGAACTTTTCTTGCTAAAAACTTACCCGGCTATATGATTCCTTCTGTGTTTGTCGATTTAGAAAATTTTCCTTTAACCCCCAATGGGAAAATAGATCGCTTAAGCCTTAAGAAAAAGAATTTAGATAAAATAATGAAGAAAACTGAATATATCGGTTCTAGAAATCCAATAGAAAAGCAATTAACAGATATTTGGCAAAAAATTTTAGAACGAGATCCTATTAGTATCAACGACAATTTTTTTGAGTTGGGAGGTTCTTCGTTATTGGCTGTTCCTCTATTGCATAGTATTGAGAAAAAATTAGGAATATCTTTATCATTAGCAACCTTATTTCAAAATCCTACTATTGAAAGTCTTGGTAAAATTGTTAGTCAAAATACATGGGAAAAATCTTGGAATTTTCTGGTTCCCCTACAAACAGAAGGATCTAAAAGACCTTTATTTGCTATTCATAATAATCTGAGTGATTATCTGAATTTAATTCCCTATTTAGGCGAAGAACAACCCATTTACGGTTTAACTGATCAAAATTTACTCATGAAAGCTAGACAAGGTGAAGTTTCGCTTGAAAAACTGGCAGAAAGTTATCTAAAAGAACTGCAATTGCTTTGTCCTGATGGTCCGTATTTTTTAATAGGTTTTTGTATTGGAGGTATGGTAGCTTGGGAAATGGCACAACAGTTAGTTGCTGCGAATCAAAAAGTAGCGTTACTGGCTTTGGTTGATACCTTCGCTCCTGGTTTTCGTTCACCTATGTCTTGGGAGCAACGAGTTGTTTATCATAAAAACGAGTTATTAGAATTAGGAGTTAAAAACTATCTATTGCAAAGACTAAAATCTATTAAATTCAAAGTAGAAAAAAAAGTCAAAAAACAATACTTAAAGAGTGAGTTATTACTGAAAAAAGAAACATCAGAACTTTCCCCAAAACAAAAAAGTGCAGCTACAGTAGCAATTAATCAACAAATGAACAAAATTTATTCTCCCCAACCTTATGCGGGTAAAGTCGTCTTGTTTCGTACAACTGAAACGCAAAAACGTTTAGAGCGTTCATCAAGTTTTCTTGATAAAAAAATGGGTTGGGGCAATTTAGGTGTTGGGGATTTTGTTATTTATGATCTTCATACATTACATAATGATGTCTTTAAAGAACCGTATGTAGAACTTTTAGGTCAGTATTTAAACAAAAATTTAGTTAAGACATCAATTCAATTGAATAATTAGCCCGTTAGCCATCGCCCTCTCACTCCATAACCTTAAAACCCTGATCTCGCTTCAATTTCGCCCCCAATTCCCACTTAATACGGTTTAAAATGGAAGTCTTGTCTAAAGAGAGTAAAATCTGTTTGACTACGGTTTTCGGTCCTGCGGGTCCCCAGGCCGCCCCATTGGCTAAATAACCCTTTGTGACCTGGCCAATGGCGTAACAAGACACCCCGGCCACTCCCCCTTGAGTGATAGCAACAGAGAGATAGGGTAACAATGAAAACCCTGCCGTTGTGGGAATCATTAAGCCTAACATTCCTTTCAGAGAACTCAACCCCAAAGAGGTGAGAAACTCACTGGCACTAATACCCCCCATACTCACCCCAATTTTCTGTAAAAGAGCGATCGCTGCTTGTTGGGTCATAGGAATGCCATAAAGACGAGATAAGGTTACAATCATGGCCACATCTACTATCGCCCCTGTGAATAAATCAACCACTGTCACCGGATTTAAGGCAATAGTCATGGCTTTGATCATGACAGCTTTTTGAATAAGTTGGTTGGCTGCTTTTTCTCTAATTTCTAATTTACGGGCTACAATTTGCTCATTAACTTCGTTGGCATATAGTAAGGTATTAAGAGCCACTAAAGATTTACCTTCTCGGTGTAAAATTTCTAATATTTTTAACTTTAATCCCTCAATTTTCGGCTTTCCTCTTGTTCTTTTTTGTCTGACTTTACCCTGATCATCGCGAACAATTTCTGTTACCAAGGGAGAAGCGGCAATCATGACAATTTCATCGGGAGACAATAATTCTTTGACCCGTTCATCTCGTATTTTTTCATAAATAGCCAATCGGTCAGTTTCAGGATATTGATCAATTTTATTAAACACTAAAATAATCGGTTTTCCTGCTTCTCGTAATTGGGATAATGCCTCAAATTCTACCTTGGTCATATCCCCAGAAATAACAAAGAGAATTAAATCCACTTGTTTAGCCGTATGATGGGCTAGAATTTCTCTAGTTTCTCCGTCTACTTCATCAATCCCTGGGGTATCAATTAACTCGATATGAGACTGTCCCCAACCCGATAACGCAACTGTTTGTAACCCTTGTATATTATCA
Source organism: Crocosphaera sp. (assembly GCA_030066295.1). Taxonomy (GTDB): domain Bacteria; phylum Cyanobacteriota; class Cyanobacteriia; order Cyanobacteriales; family Microcystaceae; genus Crocosphaera. The sequence goes on along the minus strand of JASJBX010000032.1, from coordinate 25,421 downwards.
TCTTCTTGCAATTTCCAAGCGGCTGTGTCAGTGGTTTGAGTCACCCCGTGTAAAGGGCCGGTTTTGAAAATATTTTCCCCTAATAACGCGTTTAAAACCGAAGATTTACCCCTTCCTACCATCCCAAAAGCAGCAATTTGCACTAAGGAATGGTCTAGTTTTTCTAGCATTTTTGTCAGATGATTTAACTCACTCTCCAGTCCCGTTTGTTCTTGAGGGGTTAAGTCCAAATGGTTAACCAAATTTCTGAGGCTATCTTGGGCTTGTTGATAGTTTAATTGTTCTTGTATTTGCTCAAAACCCACTAAGGCTTCGTCTAAGTCTTGAAAGTTCCAGAGGTTATTGTCGCTTGCTTGAGACATTTGTTGGCCAATGATGGTTAACAATCGTCTCTCTAATTGTACTACAAAACTTCTTCAGTTAGACAAAAGTAAAGAGGATTAAGCCTTTTTATCAAAAAAGGCTTTTTTTGTTGCTCATAACCAAGACATTAACGGAGAAGAGATTCAAAACAGTTGAGTTCAGTTATTAACAATTAACAAGGAACTTTTTGTTCTTGATAAAGGTCTAGAAATTGAGTTGCTTCCATATAGTTTAAGGGTTGACTTAATAAATAGCCTTGAGCTTCTTTGCAATCCAAATTTTGCAGTAAATCGAGTTGTTTATGGGTTTCAACCCCTTCGGCGATAACTCGTAAATCTAAACTGTTTCCTAAGGCAACGGCTGCTGAAATAATAGCAATGGTTTCTGGTTTTTCGGTGAGTTGTTGAACACAGGATTGAGCAATTTTGAGCGTACCAAACGGGAATTTGGGAAGGTGATTGAGACAAGAATAACCAGTTCCAAAATCATCCATAGATAGATGAACCCCTAATTGTCTCAAATCCTGTAAAACCTGATGTGCCAGTTCTGAATTAGTAAGAAGTGCTTTTTCTGTTATTTCTAATTCCAACCAGTGGGGAGACAGTTTGGTTTCTTGTAATATTTGTTTCACTATGTTAACAAAATTGGGATCTTTTAATTGGAGTGGAGACAGATTAACTGACATAATAAAATTGGGTAAACCCATATCCTGCCAAGCTTTATTTTGACGACAAGCCTCTCTTAATATCCATTCTCCTATCAATAAAATTGAATCCGTTTGTTCAGCCACAGGAATAAATTTTTGAGGATTAATTTGGCCTAAGTCTGGATGATTCCAACGAACTAATGCTTCGACTCCAGAAATTTCTCCCGTCTTTATTTTCATTTGAGGTTGATAATAAAGTTCTAATTCTTGATCATTTAACGCTTGTTGTAGAGCGGTTTTAGCTTTCAATAATTTAGAAGCTTTAGCATCAATGGTTAAATGAGATTTTTTGCTAGATGATAGCATCTCTTTTTGATGGTTTAATAACCCAATTTCCGCTTTCCGCAAGAGGCTGTTACTATCTGGGGCATCTTGAGGATAAATAGCAGAACCCACGCTATATTCTAAATATAAGAGGGTTTCAGATAATTCTAGGGGTTGGCTAATATGTTTTAAAATTCTCTGAGTTATTTTTTCGATATTATCCCCATGACTAATTTTTGGCAATAAAATAATAAACTCATCGTCTCCCCAACGAGCAACAATATCACTATCTCGCAAACTAGATTTAAGCCGTTGAGCCACTTCTACCAAAATTTTATCACCTACAGGATAACCCCAGTTTTTATTAATGGCTTTAAAATGATTAATATCTAAGAGAATTACTGCCATTGATGTATGATATTGATTGGCATTTTTTAGGGCATTTAATAGATATTCTTTAAATAAAATTCGATTAGGTAATTGAGTTAAAGTATCTTGATATTCTTGCGCTTGAAGTGTATCTTTAGGATTCAAGGGTTGAGACTCAGGTTCAAAATTCATATGGGGCTGTGATAGGGTACACTGACTATTAACTTCTGTGAAGTTATCGGAGAGTTCCTGATGCTTATTTTTGCCAATATCTATCACTGTATTTGACCATTCATGACTGGCATAATAAGTTGCATTCACTTCACAGCCAAAGTTAATTAAGTCACCATTTTTTAATTCTTTAATCAAGCATTTTTCTCCATTGACATAAATTCCATTCCGACTTTTATTGCCATCTAAATCCCCATCAATAATCCAATAGGAATAAGTATTATTATGACGATTTTTTCGCTTCATTAATGTACCATGCCGACGGGAAGCTTGTTGAGAGTGAATAACAATAGAATTCTTGGTATGTCTACCAATAGAATAGGTTTCTTCTTCTAAAGAAATAGTTTGACGATATTTTTCATCTTCAATCACGATTAAGTGACGGTTTTTCTGAGAATAATTGATATGAGTATTCATGATTTTGGGTTAATAAGTTTGACAAAAAAATCACTAAAAGTTTCAAAAATCGTTAGGGTAGAGCAAAAATCAAATGTTTTTGTTGGTTAAACTTGAGTAAATAGTTTAATATCTCTTCTGGACTTAAGGGATGACTGAATAAATATCCTTGCATTTCTTCACAATCTAATTTTTGCAGGAGTTTGAGTTGTTCTTGATTTTCTACTCCTTCAGCAATGACTCTCATATTAAAGCCGCGACTCAGGGTCATAATAGCAGAAATAATAGATAAATCTTGAGGATTTTTGTTTAGTTCCTTGACAAAACTTTGATCAATTTTCAGGGTATCAAAGGGGAATTTTTTTAAGTAACCGAGAGAAGAATATCCTGTCCCAAAATCATCCATAGAAATATAAACTCCCATATTTCTTAATTCCTGTAGGGTTTGACTGGCTAAAGCGGTATTTTTCATCAAAACAGATTCGGTTACTTCTAATTCTAGCCATTCGGGATCTAATCCTACCGATTGGAGAGTGTTTTCTACTGTTTCAATCAGATTGGGTTGTTGTAATTGTTGGGCCGATAAATTAACTGAAATCCTCAGGGGAGGTAATCCCATTTTTTGCCATTTTTTATTCTGTTGACAAGCAGTTTTAAGTACCCATTCTCCCATAGGAAGAATTAACCCCGTTTTTTCTGCCAAAGGAATAAATTTATCGGGTCTAATTAAGCCTAGTTTGGGATTTTGCCAGCGAATTAAAGCCTCTAAACCATAAACTTGTCCTGTTTTAATATTAATTTGTGGCTGATAATGCAGGATAAGTTCACCATTGTTAATGGCCTGGTGAAGTTGGGTTTCTAGGGCAAAATTTTCAGCAATTTCTAAACTCATTTCTGGGTTATAAAATTGATAATGATTTCGTCCCGATTCTTTGGTACGGTACAAAGCAGCATCAGCATTTTTAAGCAGCATTTCTGCCTCTTGTCCATCATCAGGATACAGGGCAATTCCTAGACTACATTTAAGATAAATTTGATGTCCTTCTATATTTAATGGATGTTCAAAGGTTTTAAGCAATCTTTCTGAAAATTTAGCTGCTTCATCGGCATTTTCAATCTCGGAAAGAAGGACAACAAACTCATCTCCTCCCCAGCGACAAACTAAATCGCTACTTCGGACTTGGGAGGTTAATCGTTGAGCAAAACATTTTAAAATGCGATCGCCAATACCATGACCTAAGGTATCATTAATATTTTTAAAACTATCAATATCAATGAATAAAATAGCAAATAATTTATTATGTCTTTGGTAGTTATTGACCATCAAAGCAATATGTTGGTCGAAAAATGTCCGATTGGGTAATCCAGTCAAACCATCGTGAAACGCATGGTATTTCAAGTCATTTTCTGCTTTTTTTCTTTGGGTAATATCAAAAATATAGCTACGGATGAGTTTCTGGTTGGCTAAATAATGGATGTGCTGTTCAAAACTTTGCTCTTGTATGTTGACTTCTCGGATAACTAAACTACCATTCTTATAATTTTGTTTTTCCATCAGTCCTTGTAGCAAGGGATGTTGAAGTTGCGCTTTTTCTAAGTCAGGAAATTTTAAATTAGCAGAAGGATTAAGATATGTAATGGTTCCTTCACTATTAATTTCAACGATGGGAATTGGACTTAATTCGACCACAGAAGCTAAATTTGTGATCTTCGACAAGCTTGGCTTTTTTCTGGTGCTTTGAATCAGTTTGGTATCGCCCGAAAGATTACTGAGAGAGGAATCTTTAGCCGTTAAAAAGCAATTAGGGGTTAATTTCTGAATAAACCCTTGACTTTCTTGATCGATAATATAGTAGTGTGCTGTTATCTCTTTGGTAAAGTGGACAATATCTCCATGTTTGAGTTCACACTTATCAATTTTATTCCCATTGACAGCAATGCCATTTCGACTTTTATACCCTTCAATATTACCGTCAATAATTACATAGGAAAAGTGATCATTCTTTTTATGTTTTCTGATGAGGGTGGCGTGTTGTCGAGAAATCCCTTCAGCATTGATGACAATAGAATTTTGAGGATATCTTCCAATGGCATACTGGGGTTTATCTAGATAGAAAACTCGTTCGCCACTGGTTAAGTTGAATGCTAGTATATGTTGTATATTTTGTTTATTTTCTTTCAAATAGAGCATAATAACAGCAAGAATAAGCTAAAAATAGTTTAATTATTTAGATCGCTCCTAAAGTTATCATTAATTATGAATGATTAATTTGTACTTTCCACTGATCAAAACCTTACGGAAACGGTGATCTTAATCACTTTGGGTGTGTTGAGTCTAAAAGTCCCTCTGATACCCAATCTACTTATTTTAGTAGAGTAACGTTTTTTCTCCTTTCTCCCTGCTCCCTGCTCCAAAGCTTGATACTATACTATCTAAAGCCGATCTCCTATGAGTCCATCTATGGTAATCGTTGCTGGGTTAATTCCCCTGCTAACTCGATCGCTGCTTGGAGACTGCTATCCCTAGCGATCCCTTGGCCGGCAATATCAAAGGCAGTCCCATGATCGGGGGAAGTCCGAATAAAAGGTAAGCCAATCGTAGTATTAATCGCTTGATCAAAAGCCATTAATTTAACCGGAATTAGCCCTTGATCGTGATATAACGCCAAATAAGCATCTCCTGCTTGTTTCATCGTTAATGTGGGCTGATCTCTAGACGGATCGCCGGTTTGACCTATTTTTAAAGGGTTGCCATACCAAGCTTTAGCGGGGTTTACCCAGAGGGTGTCGGGGGGAACTAAGCCAATTAATTCGACTTGGGGATATTGTTTTTTTGCCGTTTCTAACCAAGGATATAACCAGTCCTTTTCTTCTGTCCCTAGTTGGCCGTTTTCTCCACTATGGGGGTTTAATCCTGAGATGACAATTTTAGGGTTTTCAATGGCAAAATCTCGTTGTAAACAGTTAACTAATAAGTCTAATTTTAGGGACATTAATTCAGGGGTTAAGGTTTGAGAAACCCGATTTAAGGGAATATGGGTAGTCGCTAATAAAGTTCTCAATGTCCACCCAGTATAAGGCGATCGCCCGACAAATAACATCCCATAGCGATCAATTTGGGCTTTTTGGGCTAACACCTCCGTTTGTCCTGGATAATCATACCCTGCCGCTTTCCAACAAGATTTGGCAATGGGGGCCGTCACGATACCGTGGAATTTTCCCTCAAGGGTATGGGCGATCGCTGTCTCAAGATAGATAAAACTCGCTTTTCCACTGGCAGCATTCCCCTGTCCTGGGATAATTTGGTTAAGGGTGTTAGGGTCAAGGGGAAGATCAATCATTGATAAAGTATCTGGATCAGCTAGGGGTTGTCCTTGTGAGGATAATTGCTGATAGGTTTGAATTAGCAGCGATCGCGTTCCAATGACGGTGAGATCGCAAGTTTGGCTAAGGGTTGGATCAGCTAATGCTTTGAGGATAATTTCTGGTCCGATACTGGCGGGATCTCCCATGGTTAGGGCTAAATGGGGACGTTGACGTTGTGGAGAGTGAGAGGATGGCATCTTGTGATTTTACCTTGATGTTTTACAATGTTTATAGGATCATGGGCTGCTTTTAGCGAAAATTGATAAGCCTGTACCGTAATGGTAACTTCAATGATAAGCTAAAACTGTCACGCAATTATTAATACTTATCTATTCAATTAGGAGAACAAAAATGACTGCTGAAAGTATGATGTTTAACGGGGCTGTTACCTTAATGGTTTTAGTTCTTTTTGGCTTAGCTTGGGGCTTTCTCATTCTGAAAATTCAAGGGGGCGAAGCTGAATAAGCTGTGAACTTCTGGAAGAAATTGAGTGTATTTTTTCAATTTCTTCCTTGATTTTAATCTGTGTTATCAAGCAACTATCAAAAACATTAATTATGAGTGATGTAACCCCTTCTATCGAATTTTTTGTAGGTATATCTGAAGAATTAAGTAATGTGAGTTTAAGACGAAGTAAACAAACAGGAATTCGTAATGTGCTAATGATTTTTGAGAATTTAAAATCTTTAGAACGGTTTAGAAGTTATACAACTCAAACCTACGGAGATTTACGGTTAATTGATTCAGAAGGAGAAATTAGCGTTACCCCCTCTTCTTTGAAGATTATTTGGGGAGGAGATGAAGGGGATGAATTAAAAGAAGTTCGATGTGGATTTGATATTGAAAAAGATGAGCATTGGGATCGGTTTATGCGTTTCATGGAACGTTATGCAGAAGCAAATGGTATGGCCTATCAAGACAGTAAATAATTGATTATTAATCATTAATTTTTAATAACAGTAAATTATGACAGCTTCCGAAACAAAAGAAACCGAAGAACAAGACAATTCATCTCCTGATTCTAAGTCAAACAATGAAAAATCGTGGAGTTTTTGGACAGTCTTTAGCTCAACTTTTTTGACAATTTTTCTGGCAGAAATGGGGGATAAAACCCAATTAGCAACCCTCTTAATTAGCGCACAATCCCAGTCTCCTTGGGTGGTATTTGCAGGGGCAGCAGTGGCTTTAATTGCTACCAGTTTGTTAGGGGTTTTAATTGGTTATTGGTTAGCCCGTCGTTTATCCCCCAAAACTTTAGATATTGCGGTAGCACTGCTATTGTTAATTATTACAGGGTTATTAGTAGGAGATGTCTTAAATAGTTAAAGGAAATTAATGATGGATTGGCAATTATTTGGATTGAGTTTTATTACTGTTTTTTTAGCAGAAATTGGGGATAAAAGTCAACTAGCAGCGATTGCTTTAGGGGGAAGTTCTAAGTCACCTCGTGCGGTCTTTTTTGGTTCAATCACTGCGTTGATTTTAGCGAGTTTTTTGGGGGTGATTGCCGGTGGAACAGTTGCTCAATTATTACCCACCAAAGTCTTAAAAGCAATGGCAGCCATAGGTTTTGCGATGATGGCCTTACGGTTACTATGGCCAGGCTTTGACGAAGATTAAAGGGGGTCAATATGAGTGGATGTAGCGATAAGGGTTTGTTGTATTTTTTGTTCTTGATTAGACCGTAACGCTTGATAAAAGATTGCACAACCAAAACTGATCCTTAGGCCACCCAAGAGAATAGAAAAGTAACCCGATAAAATTAACATAGAGATACTACAGGATGGTAGAACTTGGGTCAGACTTTTGGTACGGATAGTGGAGAAAATAGTAGATTCAGACATATCTTTTACGGAAAGATAAAATTATTTTAGACACATTATCTAGGTATAATCCAGAATAAATTTAATTTTTTTTCTGACTGTAAGCGAAATCACAGGTTTAGGAATATCTCTGATCACGTCTCAGAACTCATCTCTGTTAGAAAAGTTAACAAAAAGCCAACCATTAAAGCTGCGATCGCAGGGTAAATTCATAATCGCCCCCAGGTTCCAATTGATAGTCAGACCGTTCTAAAAACCGTCCCAAAGGTTCATAAATTAAGGCACGACCTAGGGACGGTTGTACTGATAATTGTCCTTGACGGAAATGCCATTGAAACCGCCATTGATATTCTGCAGCCCTGACTTCGCCTTCCATTTGTCCTTGTGGCCAAGACTGTTGAGTAATGCGGACATAGGCAGTGGTTTTGGGTAAATTGTTAGAACTCACAGTGGCATTGATCCTTGATGTCTCTAACTGTTTACCATAGCAAATCTCCTTTATCTTGTCAGTAGAACAAATGGGACTATCCATAGAAATTGGTAAATTATAGTTTTAACCAGTAAAGATAAAAAGGTTACTGTTTTTCTCAAGAACAATAAAATGCTCTTTGACTGACATCTTGCACCAGTACAGGAAAACTCAGCAACAAAAGACAGAAAATAAATTCTTAAGTCGTTACCATCAAAATAAACCCTGTTCCCTGTTCCCTGTTCCCTGTTCCCTCTCTAAACTAGCTAGTTTTCTCGAAGGTGCAAGATATGAGTTTGAGCAATTTTTCCTTGAAACTTAGTCGACTGCTTTGCAGTCTATGACCCTAAGATGGTTTGAGGTAAAAAATGATGAGAAAAAAATTCGTCTTATTAACTTTAACATTATTATTAACGGCTACATCTCAAAGTGCAAGTTGGGCGGGAGAAATTCTAGAAAGAATCAAACAAACTGGTGTAATTACCGCAGGAACTCGTAAAGATGCCATTCCTTTTGCCTATGTCAATGAAAAGGGAGAATGGGTGGGCTACTCCATTGATGTTTTAGAGAGTATTCGTCAAGATGTAGAAAAGAAACTAGGGAAACCTATTAGATTAAAATTGGTAGAAGTTACCCCACAAAATCGTTTTGACAAAGTTAAAAATAAAGAAATTGATATTGAGTGTGCCTCGTCTACTTTTACGTGGAAAAGGGATGAAATTGTTGATTTTTCTGTCAGTTATTTTGCTAGTGGAACAAAAATATTTAGAAAAAAAGGTAGCAATTTAGGAACGATTGATTCTTTAGCTGGTCGTAAAATTGGAGTGATTCCTAATACAACTAACGAACAAGCTATTAAGATACAACAACCGGCAGCAATTCTTATTCCTATCAAAGATAGAACCGAAGGATTACGAAAACTCAGAAACGGGGAAATTGAAGCTATTGCAGGAGATGGAATTGTTTTACAGGGATTAAAATTAGAAACTAATAATGGCGATCAGTTTGAAGTGGTTCCAGAATTTCCTTATATGTATGAAGCCTATGCTTGTATGATTCCTGAAGATGAATCTGCTTGGCGAGGAATGGTCAATTATAGTTTAGTAAAGTTTATGGAAGGAATTATTAGTGATCAACCCCAACAGGTAGAAATTTATGAAAAATGGTTCGGAGAAGAAACAGGAGTAACCCCTTACTCTAGAGAAGCAATTAATGATTATTTTCAAGGGATTGTTGATAGTTACGAGTGGATTCCTTTAATTAGTTATTAGTTAAGTTGTTGAATGTTAGTAAATTTCTAGCCAATTTTAAAAGCAAAGTCATAACGATGACAGATTAAGATTGATGAGAGTCGCAATCATCAAAATTTTGTCTATTCTTTAATTCAATTAATGATTAATCAATAAGTCGGAAATCATTTTCTAGATTACAAAAAAAATCTTAAGAATTATCGAGTAAAGCGAAACCTTGCGACTAGAATGGAATCAATCACCTTGCTTAAGCCTTACCCTTTATTTTTTAAGGAGAAATCATGGCATTATCTCGTCAAGAACAATACTTTAACTTAATTGATCAATTAATGCGTTGTCCCAATGGAGAAGAACCCAACGTATTGACTGCTAACAGCGAATTATTGGATCAGGGTTTTATTGAGTCTTTGGTACAAGTTTCTACCATGATGGCCCACGAAAATAATCCTGATGGAGCAAAATTTTTAATCCATGTCGCTCGTCAATTAGCTAAAGAATTAGGTCTATATCCTGAAGTTCCTGCTAACAGTTAAAATGGTTTTAATGCTCTAAAATATTATTAAATAATGTTCTTGATCAACAGTTGATCAAGAACACAGGGTCAATGAAATAAATCTAAATATTTTGGTGACAACTTTTATTTTAAACTTATATCTTGTCCCTTCGAGAAAATTAGCTAGTTTGGAGAGGGAACAGGGAACAGGGAACGTGGACCAGGGTTCATTTTAATTGTAACTGCCTAAGAATTTATTTATTATCTTTTAAGTTTTAGTTTTTATGTACTGGTGCAAAATGTCAGTTAAAGGCAATATTTTATGAATTATGTTAAAAAATATTTTATCGATTTTTCTACAAGGAAAATGTCCTCTTTGTGAACGAGCAACCCATGAAGATATTTGTTCTTATTGTCAGAAACAATTAAAAAGTTGTCAACTTAAAAAGCCTCAACAATTTTGGCAGGGAGACTTACCTTTATTTGTTTGGGGAGCATATGACGGTAAATTAAAACAAGCGATCGCCGCTTTAAAATACGATAAACATCCTCAAATTGGGGAACTTTTAGGGGTTTGGTTAGCAAAAACTTGGGAAAGTTATTCTTTAATTAATCGTAAAATATCGCCTTTAATTATTCCTATTCCTCTTCATGAAGCTAAGAAAAAAACAAGAGGATTTAATCAGTCAGAAATCATAGCAAAAGGGTTTTGTCAAGTAACAAAATATCCTTTAAATAGCCGAGGGTTGATCAGAAAACGTCAGACAAAAGCGATGTTTAGTTTAACCGCTAAAGAAAAACAAAAAAATATTCAAGGGGCGTTTCAATTAGGCAAATCTCTAAAAAATTCTTCTCTATCTAGACCCGTCTTATTAGTTGATGATATTTATACTACAGGAACAACGGTTAAAGAAGCAGCCAGGATTTTACGAAATCAAAGAATTAAAGTTTTAGGGGTGCTTGCAGTTTCTACTCCACGTCATTTATAATAGGAGAATAAATAAATTGACCTAACTTAAAAACTATGATTAGACTCAATAATTTATCGATAACGGTATTAATAGGAAGTGTTATTTGTTTAACCAATCTGACTTTAAATCTTGCTGATAGTTTCAGTCAAGAAGTGCCAGAAACGATGGAAGAAACTGTCTCAGAAGAGCCAGAAGAAGAAACCCCATTGACGGCTGTCGACTGGTATAACAAAGGGGTTGATGAAATAGACGCGGGTAACTATCCAGCAGCAATTGAGGCTTTTAGTGAATCCATTAAACTAGACCAAACTGATGCAGATGCTTATTATAATAGGGGCTATTCTCATCTAGTGCTAGAACAATTTGAGCCGGCCATTGAGGACTATAATCAAGCCATAGAATTGAGAACCGATTTTGCCTATGCTTATGGTAATCGTTGTTATGCTTACTATCAACTAAAGAATTATGAACAGGCGATTAAAGATTGTTCTCAAGCCATTGAATTAGAATCTAATTACCCGGATTTTTATATTTATTTAGGGAATGCCAAAGATGATTTACAAATGCACCAAGCAGCCATATTAGATTACAATCAAGCCATTAGTCTTAATGAGAATAATCCTAAAGCTTATTATAATCGTGCCTTAGCTTATAATCGCTCAGGTAAATCTTTACAAGCGGTTGAAGACTATGATAAAGCCCTTCAATTAAATCCCAATTTTGCTGAAGCTTATCATAACCGAGGGGTTACTCGGTTCAAACTAGAAGAAAATGAAACAGCGATCGCAGACTTAGAAAAAGCAGCAAAACTATTTCAGGCACAAGGTAATAGCAAAAAGGCTGAACACAGTCTTAAAACTCTGGAAAAATTACAACAACAAACTTTTGACTGATATCTTACTCCTTTTCCCTGTTGCCTGTTCCCTATTCCCTCTCGTTCCAAATTGTCAGGGGAATCAGTGAGTCGGTCAACTCTTCCCTTGACACCTCAATTCTACTTTATTTGAGAAAAATAAAACTAAATTAATAATTAAACGTATCGATTAATAACCAATTTTATTTTCTTTTTATAGCTTCACTCAACGATGACTTCTACAGTGAAAGAAAGGAAGAAATAGTGATAACCGAGGTTATCAACTGCTGAAATAACCTCAGCTATTCTATCATTGAGGAAAATTAAATGAGTGGATTTTTAGTTGGCATTATATCAATTTTTGCCCTAGTTTCTGTTGCCAAAATAGCCCCCGCAGAACCCATTAAACAAACGTCTGCACAGCAAGGTTTTAATTCTGAGAGTGTAGCTGGACAGTCTCCTTATGAAGTGGGTACGGTTACAGGGGTGGTATCTGGTTCTTATGGTAGTATTTTATTTGTTGAATTATCTGATAAAACAAAGCTAAGATTTCATCATCCAAGTAATTCAGTAACTAGAGGGGAACGAGTGCTAGTTTATAAACAAAATGGGGAACATTTTCTCATAGAAGCATCAGAACATCGTCGTTAGACAAGGTTTATTTATTACTTTAAGCGGCACATAATTCTTCTTCTAACTGATAGCTGACAAAAAACTCACCGATAACTGATGACAACTCAACCCTCGCAAAACTTAGACAAGACTCCAGAAACCCTGATTACAGTTAATTCTTCCCTCTCATTGTCTCAGATGGGATGTGGTACTTGGGCTTGGGGAAATCGTTTTTTGTGGGGTTATGATCAGACCATGGATAAAAGTCTCCAACAGGTGTTTAACTTGGCGGTGAGTCGAGGGGTTATCTTATTTGATACGGGAGACTCCTACGGGACTGGAACCCTCAAGGGACGCAGTGAAACCCTCTTGGGACAATTTACTGATGAGTACGACGGACCGAATAAAGATGACATTTGTATTGCGACTAAATTAGCGGCCTATCCTTGGCGATGGACTCGTCAATCTATGGTAAACGCGGGGAAAGCTTCGGCGCAACGGTTGGGCAGAAATATCGACTTAGTTCAAATGCACTGGCCAACCGCCAATTATTTTCCTTGGCAAGAATGGCCGTTATTAGATGGGTTAGGGGACTTATCTGAACAAGGGTTGGTTAAAGGGGTCGGGTTATCCAATTATGGGCCAAAACGGCTTAAACAAATCGTTAAACGCTTCGCTGAAAGAGATATCCCCATTGTGACCTTACAGATACAATATTCTTTGTTATCCACCTATCCTGTGACAGAGTTAGGGGTGAAGGAAGTCTGCGATGAGTTGGGGATAAAATTAATTGCTTATAGTCCTTTAGCTTTAGGATTATTAACAGGGAAATATGAGGAAAAAGGTAAGCTTCCTCAGGGGTTTCGGGGTCTATTTTTTAGACAAATGTTGCCGAAAATTCGTCCCTTATTACAAGGGTTAGAAGAAATTGCAACCTTGAGACAAAAAACCATGGCACAAGTGGCGATTAATTGGTGTATGTGTAAAGGGTTTATCCCCATTCCTGGGGCCAAAAATTATCAACAAATGGAACAAAATTTAGGCGCGATGGGTTGGCGACTGAGTGAAGGAGAGGTGATGGAATTGGATAATTTGACCGAAAAAGTTGAGAAACAAATGGTACAAAACCCTTTTCAGACTCCGTAATCAAGAGATTAATGGTCTAGGGCCGACCGTCCTTGTTTTCCCAAACGAACCAATAAGAAATAGGCAAAATAGAGAACATAAATAGACAATCCCAGTAAACCCAGAAACCCCATAAACCCAGGGGTTGCGTCTCCATGAACCATAGACCAATAGCCGACGGGGGCTTGTATCCAAACTTGACAAAACGGCGTTTCTAAGCTGTTTTGAGACACGGCGCAGGAGAGAAAAGGAACGTGAACCATTGCTCCGATGCTACCGTAGACTGTCACCGCCCAACGCCAAGAAGTGACCATCAACTTCAGGAAACTCCCCGGTAAATCTTTAATTTCATCGTTCAGGTCCACCCAAAACCACAGGGAAATGGGGATGAGGATACGGGCGGACAGAGCCGTCATAAAGCCAACTTGTCCGCAAAATGCCTCAAAAGGAGAGTTTTCTCCCACCCAACCAGGGGCTAATAAATAAACCGTAATCAACAATAAGCTTGCTACTCGCCAGTAAATGATTAATAAACGCCCAATGGCATCAACTTGTTTCAATAATGCCCAAATACTTAAAATTAAGGGTATGATCACGGTGAATACAATGGCAAGTCGATAATCTGTCCAAATGAACGGTTGAAACCAAAGGTCTTGCATAACGGTTGCGAATTCTGCGAAAAATGCTTCAATTAGTGTAAAATCTTTTCGTTTTATTGACCACCAAGAGACGGAGAAAATTCTACCTGGGTGGCTCAAGAACCCCTAGGTTCATTGATCCCATCGGTTAAAATCTTGTTGATTATATTTGATGTTAGGTGAACTCGTCAACTCAAGTGGAGGCCCATATCAATGGTTAAAAAATTTCCTATCTGGTTTTTAAGTTTATTGTTAATTTTAACAGCCACTTTAACAACTCAATATTTTCAATATGCCATGATGGGCTTGACGGTTTTTGTCTTAGCTTATTTAACCAAAGGAATGCGACGACAAAAAAATCGGCAAAATAGTGAATCCTGAAATGATGGAGTGTTTAAAAAGTGTTTGTGATTCTCGGTTTTTACCTGATTAGAGAACACGAAAGGATTCAAAGAAACTAACAATATTTTTTGAGGTATTCTGGTTGTTATGATTTTGTCTAGCGGCTAACACATAGACTTTACTACTGATAAGATAAACTCGAAAACTAATTAACTCATCCTCATCTTGCATGGTTAACTTTTTTCCCCTATATTGTTGCCAAGTTAGACTTTCATCTTTCAACAGGGTGAAATTAGTTTCTTTGATAATTCCTTCTTTAACTTGGTTAAGTAGTTGTTCTGAATCATACAGTTGTTCAGGGTTTAAATTATCAGAGTAAGCAGCCACAAAGCGATAATTTTGGGGATGGGTTGCTACCACTTCAAACGATAAATTATTCTCGCCTAAACTAATAATTACGGTTTCTGAACTTTGTATTCCTTGGGGCATCCAAACAGAAAAATTCCCATCCCGAAAGACAATTTTTTGCCAGCGTATTTGTTCCCTATCAATGGTTAATAGTTGGGAAGGGTGTTCAATATTATTGGGGGAAGATTGTTGTTGTAATCGTTGAATTTCTTGCTCCATTAAACGTTGGCCATCCCTAAAAAAAGTAGGCCGGTCAAATCCTCCTTGGGCTAAAAGTTGTCCTAGGGGATAATAGCAACAACTTAAAATTATTACAGATTTCAGAATATTTCTCATTGTACTAATTCACATTCAATTAAACGCATAAAACAAAAAGTTGCCATCTTAAACCCATAAGGTGACTTCCACCAAATAGCCGGAAAGGAGCCTTCTGGAGCAGATACGCTAAAATCCCAATTAGGATAGTTATTCCCTTCCCATTGTCCATTTTTGCGCCATCCCACGCGATCGCCGTACTTCTCTAGAATACTCATATTTTGGGCGCGGAGGGTGTCTAAACTACCCCCTACCTCCAGATAAAGACGTAACTGGATACTAAACCCAAAGCGATCGCCACTATAATCTCGCCATAGTCTATCGATCACCTGCAAAATGTTACAAGGTAGTTGTTTCATATCGTTGGGGGTGAGATCATCCCGACTACGGTTAACTGCGTCGAGGATCACTTTGCTGGTTTCCTGATCCGCTTCTTTGAAATTTCCTGCTTTCAAAAAGTCTTGTAATTGACTGTATCTATCAATATCTGAGACTAATTTTAGTTTTTCTTCTAAAGTAAGCACTTTATCCTTTAACAGCTGTATTTCACTTAAAATTTCAGCTAAATCAGGGGTGTTTTCTTGGTTCAAAGACTCGGACATAATTGAGGTATGGGTAACAAATTGATGATATGTTAAGAAAGTTAAGGCAAATCTCAGGAAATTCTCATTTCTTTCCTCTTTAATGATATTACATTCCTGAAGTAATGGTCTATTGTATTTTCTTTTGTAATCAATCACAGGTAGTTGGCGACTAAAAATGGTAACATCTCACACTTCAAACGCTGTTAGTTATGATATCGAAAAAACTGTCCTAAATCGTTATCAAGAAGGGGCAAAAGTTCAACAACCGAGTTTATGTTGTCCCACGGAATACGAGGGAAATTATTTAGAAATTCTACCCCAAGAAATTATCGAAAAAGATTACGGTTGTGGTGATCCTACTCGTTACATTTCTGAAGGAGAAACGGTTTTAGATTTGGGATCAGGTACGGGGAAAAACTGTTACATTCTAGCCCAAAAAGTGGGTAAAAATGGTCAAGTAATTGGGGTGGATTTTAATGATGAAATGCTAAAAATTGCCCGTAAATATCAGCAAGATATGGCCGATAAAATCGGAACCTATAATACTAAGTTTGTCAAGGGAAAAATACAAGATTTAACATTGAATTTAGACTTAGTCGAAGGTTGGTTACGGGAGCATCCCATTCAATCGGTGGATGATTTAAGTAAGTTTGAAAGTGAATGCGATCGCTTGCGACAAGAATCTCCTTTAATTGCAGATAATAGCATAGATGTTGTCATTTCTAACTGTGTTTTAAACTTAGTTACACCGAAGGATAAACAACAGTTATTTGAAGAACTATATCGCGTTTTAAAACGAGGAGGAAGGGCGGTTATTTCTGATATTGTTTGTGATGAAGATCCGACAAAAAATATTCTCAATGATCCTGATTTATGGAGTGGTTGTATTGCAGGAGCATTTCGAGAAGATGAATTTTTAAAGATGTTTGAAAATGTCGGTTTTTATGGGATAGAAATTCTCAAAAGAGAGGAAAAACCCTGGCAAGTTATTGATGGTGTCGAATTTCGTTCTCTGACCATTCGTGCTTATAAAGGAAAAGAAAGGCCTTGTTTAGAAAGAAAACAATCTATTATTTACAAAGGGCCTTGGAAACAAGTTCAAGACGATGATGGACATACTTTTTGTCGGGGAGAAAGAATGGCCGTATGTGATAAAACTTATCAAATTTTAACCCAGTCCGAAAGTCCTTATCAACAGGATATTATTGGGGTACTTCCCTATCAAGAAATACCCTTAGAAGAAGCGACAGAATTTAGTTGCAAAAATAAGGCAATTCGGCATCCTAAAGAAACCAAGGGCAGTCACTATCATTTAACAGAAATTACAGAAAATATGGACTGTTGTACCCCTGGAGAATGTTGTTAATTATGGAATGATTAGTTAGCAGTAATCAGGAATCAGTTACCGATTACTGTTAACAACTTATTGATATGGAGAGAAAGATGATTGCTTTAAATACCCATAAAATAACTCCCTTTGCTCAGAAAATAAAAACCCCTTTAGATAAACAAAAAATAACCGTATTACAAATTAATTTAGGGCGACGTTGTAACCTTGCCTGTCACCATTGTCATGTGGAAGCAAGTCCTAAAAGAACAGAAGAATTATCCCCAGAAATATGTCAACAATTACTGGAACTTATTAACCGCTTCCCACAAATTGAAACCGTTGATTTAACCGGAGGTGCGCCGGAAATGAACTACGGTTTTAACCTGTTAGTTGAAGCAGCAAGAAAAGCTAAAAAAGAAGTAATTGTACGCTCAAACTTAACTATTTTTTTTGAGCCAGGTTTTGAATATTTACCCGAATATTTTGCCCAACGTCAGTTAAGTGTGATTGCTTCTCTACCCTGTTATTTAGAGGATAATGTAGATAAACAAAGAGGTAAAGGGGTTTATAATGCTTCTATTCGTGCCATTCAAAAACTCAATCAATTGGGTTATGGATCTGATCCTAGTTTGGTTTTAGATTTGGTTTATAATCCTTCTATTCCTAGTAATAAAAACTTTTCTTTAACTCCCAATCAGATTCAATTAGAGAAAGATTATAAGACGTTTCTCAAAGAAAATTTCGATCTGAAATTTAACCAGCTTTTTACGATTACTAATTTACCGATTGGGCGAATCAAAACTTATTTACAAAACAAACAATTATATGATTCTTATCTGCAATTTTTAGAGTCTCATTATAACCCCCAAACCCTCCACCATATTATGTGTCGGAATCAACTTTCTATTGATTATTTAGGCAATGTTTATGACTGTGATTTTAATCAAATGGAGAACATTCCAGCTACCTTACCTAATGGGGAACCCATCACGGTAGAAACCTTATTAAAACTTGATAATTTAGACGTTATTACTGACATCAAAACCGCCAATTATTGTTATGGTTGTACTGCGGGGAGTGGTTCGAGTTGTGGAGGAGCATTAATTTAATTGATTTGGTAACTAAACCTAGGGAAAAAACGTGATACAACAGACAAAATTAAGAAAACTCTTGTTAAAATTGGGAGGCATTACTGTGTTAACTGCTGCTGCTATTATTACTATTAAACAGTTAGGTGTTTTGGATGCTTTTAGTATTACTCAAACCTTACAGAACTTGCTACAATGGATACAAGATTTAGGCACTATTGGTTATCTAATCTTTATCATTGTTTATATTTTATCAGCCGTTTTCCTCATCCCTGCCTCTATTTTAACCTTGGGTGCAGGGGTTATTTTTGATGTGGTTAAAGGTTCTCTTTTAGTGTCTATTGCGTCGATGTTAGGGGCAATTTTAGCGTTTTTAATCGGACGGTATTTGGCCAGAAAATGGGTAAGCCAACAGATAGAAAAATACCCAAAATTTCAGGCAGTTGATGAAGCAGTAGCCAAAGAAGGATGGAAAATTGTCGGATTAACTCGCTTATCCCCTGTACTCCCCTTTGTTATTTTAAACTACGCTTTTGGTATTACCCAAGTATCCTTAAAAGATTATACCATTGCCTCTTGGATTGGGATGTTACCGGGGACAATTATGTATGTTTACATTGGTTCTCTCATTGGTAATATTGCCACTTTAGGAGCAGACGGAAGAGAGAAAACACCCTTAGAATTGGCATTATATATAATCGGTTTTATTGCCACTTTATTCGTGACCATTTATGTTACTAAAGTGTCTCAAAATGCCTTAAATAATCAAATTGAAAAAACATAAAGAAGAGAGGAGTTAATCTTTCCTACCTTAAGATATTATCCCGTTCAAATCTATTTTCAAATTCATCAATACTATCAAAAGGGTTGCCTGGGTTTTCTATTTCATCTTTAATGGTATCAAGCTCAGTGGGTACAGAGGGTGCATCTTCTTCAACCGTAGGGGTTTCCTCTTCCTCTTCAATTCCTTGATTCATTCCTTGATTAACTTTTTGAATTTGTGATAGAAAATGCTCTTGATTATGATTGAGAGAACGGGCTAAAATTAATCCTTCTTGAAAAGCAGATAAAGCTGGTTCATATTGTTCATTTTCTAGATAAATTTCTCCAATCTTATCATAAACTCTCATCAAACCATAATAATTATAAGATAATTGTTCAACTTGGATTAAACGTTGATAAATCTGTAACGCATAGTCTTCTTGTTCATATTCAGTGTATAAATTAGCTAATCTAGTTAATGCTTCTGCTGCTGCACCAAACAGTTGTAAAGACCAAGCTAAAGCGTAAGCTTCCTGATAGTTTTGACTGGCTAATTCTGGCTGGTCTAAGGTTTCATAATCTTGACCAATATCAATTTTTAAAGGGGGGACAAACTCAATATTCTGACTAGCAAGATGACTATCCACTAATCTTTGTTTAATATCTGCTGCATTATTAGGTTGTAAAGAAGCGGTATAGATTTCAGCTAGTGCTTGTAAATATAACCCTTCTTCGTAAGTATTTTGTTCCAGTTGTGCCATATCTAATAATTCCTCATAGATGGTTGCAGCTTGAGGATAATCAAATTTAGCTAAATAGAGTCTTCCTAACCCTTGTAACGCTTCTTTTTCGGTAAAAGGACTATCATTTTCTCTGGCATAATTTAGAACCTTTTGATAAACAATAATAGAATTATCTAAACTATGTAATTTAGCGTAAGCATTAGCTAAAGCAATCAAAAATTCTGGACTTAAGGGATCTTCTTGCTCCGATAATTGTTGTAATTCGACAATTCTTTTGCTAATAATTTGTACATCTTCGGTGCGGGTTTTATTCCAAGCAATTTCTCCAACCCGTCCCAATGCGTTAACTTCTTCTATTCTTCCCAAAACTCGTCTTAATCTTAATTCTCGATACCAAATCTTAAAAGCTTCATTATCGTTACCATCATCTAATTCTTGTTGCGCTTCTTGGTTTAATTCATCTAGGTTTCTTCTCAATCTTTTTTGTTCTAATGGGGTTAGAGGACGAGGAACAGAAGGAAGTAATTCATCATCCAAAGGTATTTCTAAAGGATTTAATTCAGGTTCAGGAAGGGATAAAGCTGGCTGATTAGATGGCACAATATCCGCAACAAACATGATAAACCCTAGAATAGTTAAAACAGATAATTTATGAATATAGTTTCCAAAAGAAGTCATAATTTTCCTCACCAACATTGATATTAATTGAATCATATACTTACCCTAACCAATCAGTCGCAAATAAATCACTGATAACAGGTCACGGATAACTCAATATAAGATAACATTTGAGAGAGAGTTGTGTTATTAGGACATCAATGTGAGGATAATTACTGATCTGCTCTTAGCTTTAATCCTGATCATTAGTTTATCTGCTTGTAGTGATATCCCTCAAATTCAGGCAGAAGAGAGGCTATTTCCCCTAATTAGTTTAGAATTCCTAGATAAGTACGAAATTCCCAGTCAAACATTCCAGCAAACCCCTCTAGGAGGTCTATCAGCCCTTACCTATGATCGCCAACAGGATCGCTTCTACGCCTTATCCGACGATCGCTCCCAACAAGCTCCCGCTCGATTTTATACCCTGAAGATAAGTATTTCTACGGATAACGAGCAACCCGTCAAAATAGAAGGGGTAACGGTGGAAAATGTCACCTTGCTCAAAAACGAAACAGGACAAACCTACTCATCCCAAACTATCGATCCAGAAGGCATTTCCTTGTCTCCTAGAGGCACTCTGTTTATTTCTAGTGAGGGGGTTCGTAAACAGGGAATTAACCCCTTTATCGGCGAATTTAACCCCAATACAGGACAACTTCAACAGCAGATCCGTCTCCCCCAACGTTATCTCATTCCAACCGCTCCCGACAGTGAACCG
This sequence comes from Crocosphaera sp., assembly GCA_030066295.1. Classification (GTDB taxonomy): domain Bacteria; phylum Cyanobacteriota; class Cyanobacteriia; order Cyanobacteriales; family Microcystaceae; genus Crocosphaera. Next base: position 4,542 of record JASJBX010000032.1, on the reverse strand, counting down.
AAAGGCGTTGAAGAAAATCTCGGGTTTGAACCTTTGACCATCAGTGCCACCAGTACCTTAAAAGACGACCCCTTCCGCCTATTTACCGCCACAGAAGCCTCGTTAACACAAGATACCAGTTCAACCCCTCCCGTGAATATTCCGGTGCGTCTGCTGCACTATGTCATTAGTCCCGTCGGTCCCCCGGTGGTGGTGGCCGAACATTTATACTTGTTGGATGAAACCCCCAAAGGTGCGATCGCCAATGGTCTCACGGAATTACTCGCTTTGCCCCGTGAAGGTTCCTGGTTAAGCTTAGAAAGAACCTTTGGAATGTTTGGGTTTGGGGCAAAATTATTTCAAGTGGTCAATAGTGCTGCGTCTGAAACCTCGACCATTGTTAGTTTTAAAGACGGAATAGAAGGGATTACACCCTTAAGAAAAAAGCTGTTATTGGACCTAGAAAGCATAGGGATCGAATTAGATAACCTAGAAGGAATGACCCTCGGACCAACATTAGCAGATGGCACTCAGACATTAATCTTAATCAGTGACGACAACTTTAACCCGGAACAAACCACTCAACTTTTATTGTTAGGTTTACATTAAAACCTAAATTGAACTAAAAATCTTTTCTCATGCCCCCTGCCCCCTGCCTTCTGCCTGACCCGAAGGGATGTTATATACGTACGTAACGCAAAGTTATACATTAACGATTACATTTTAGGATGACAAATTGCTCTTAATCGAGTTTAATCGGTATTAGGAAATGAATTCTCAAATTGGTAAAATTATTAGGAAAAAAACCATGGTTAAACTTTCTAAGTTAGTGACCTTGACAACCGGAGTCTCTTTAGCATTAGGCTGTGTTGAGACTCAAGAAGCGATCGCTGCCACAGTCAAACAAGATTTTGCAGGGGAAGCCATTGAAAAAATTGATTTAGTTGTCAACGAAGTTTCAATCACACCTCAAACTTCTTCAACGGATTATCTCTTAGACTTACAACTGAAAGTGTCGTTTCTCGATCAACAGGGATCATCAGGAGAAAGAAGTTGGTTTATTAATCGTGATGGGAGTTTAAATACTGTCGGTTCTTTGTTCACCTTAAACGTTGATTTTTGCCAATCATCTGATCTGTCTTCTGTTTGTTATTCTTTATTTGGTGGATTAAGAACCATTAATAACACTTCCAGTGGTAGAGAATTTAGTAGAACCTTTAACGATCCAGAAGATCCAATTATCAAGCTTTTAACCAATGGTGATAATAATAATGTCAGATTTGAAGCCACTTTATTTGGAAGTCCATCCAATCAAACCCTTCAACAAAGTAGCACAGAAAAAAGTGCCTTTTTTGTTTCAACACCTGCCCCTGAAATGGCTGTTGTTCCTGAACCTTTAACGATTTTAGGTTCAGCCACGGCCATCGGGTTTGGTGCCTTTTTTAAACGTAAACTAGGTCAAAAAAAAGCTTGAAATAACTGAAAAAGCTAACTCAAACTAAAAATTGTTATGAAATTCACCCGAAGATTTTTATTAAGTTTAACCACAGTTTTTCTTTATGGAATTTGGCAAAAATCTAATCAAAAATCCCTTTTAGCCCAGACGGATCTCAATAGGAATAATAGTCAGATTCCAGGGATTGAGCCTAAACCTCAAAAACCCAAAATCATAAACATTGAACCTCCTAAACCTATTGTTTTTAAGGATATTATTGAACCCGTCCAATTTAGTGATGATACTGTTCCCAAAAAATGGTTATATAAAACTTCAGTAAACCCAGAGGATAGGGCAAGGTTGGCTCTTTTTCTTAGAGAGCAACGTCCAGACATTTTAGAGACATTAGAAGAACTACCACAGGCTCAAATCATAGCTAATAGCTGGCCTGACTTTACTGAGGCGATTGATTTAAAAAAATTAGGAGAAAATAAACCCAAAATCTCCTCATTATTGTATACAGTAATATCCTTCGATAAACCTCAATTATTAAGAGTCTGTCATGGGGCGATTGGACTAAACGTTAAAGCTAATATTTGGATGAATAATCAAGCAGTAAAACATGGAGAACTGATCCGAGTTAAGCCCGGTCTTTATCCTATCATTATGGAAGTTTATCACGGTGAAAAAACAAGGTGGTTGCCTTGGAAAATGGCTCGGTTAGCTCCTCGTTTTACAGTGATTACAGAAAGAGAAATAGAAGCAGTTTATCAATGGAAATTAAGTCAATGGCAACAAACAATAGATATGGCAAAAGTGAATGAAGATCGCCTATTAACTGCGATTCAATTTGATAGTAAAACCCTTCGGGGAAAAGAGGGATTTTTTCGAGTAGGACAGAGTATTAATGGTAAATGGTGGTTTATTGATCCCCAAGGAAAAGCTTTTTATCATCGAGGTTGTACTGGTTTAAATGCAGGAGGAATGGGAGGAAGACGAGCTAACCGTCCTCCTGTTCCTAAAAAGACCGTGAAAACTTGGGTTAACTACCTAAAAGAATGGGGGTTTAACGCCATGGGTTCTTGGACTACTTCAGAATTTTTTGACCAAGGTATGGCCTTTACAGAAATCATTGAAACCTATTATGAAGAACCTTGGTTGATTACCAAATTTCCTGATGTTTGGGATGTTGAATGGGCTGAAAATGTTGATAAAAAATGCAAAAAACTTTGTACCCCTCTCAAAAATAATAAAATGCTTTTAGGCTATTTCTTAGACAACGAAAGAGGGTTTATGGAAATGGTTAAGAATAATGAAGTTATTCTGGCAAATGCTCCAACATATCGCCATGATGGACCCATACAATCCGATGAAATTGAATTACCTTCTGAGCCAAAATTGAACCCCAAAGGAATCGGTTTACTGCAATTTTGTTTAAGTCAAAAACCAGATATTCCGGCTGCCCAAAAAGCTTGGGAATTTGTTTTAAATCGTTATCAATCCTTAGGAAAGTTAGGAAAAGCCTGGAAAATAAAGATTGATAGCAAAGAAAGTGTCAGACAATTAACCCTAAGAGAAGAAATTATAATATCCGATCGTTATCAAGAAGATAATGATCAGTTTATTAAACAATGGGTAGAACAATATTATCGCATCTGTACTGAGAAAATCCGTAAATATGACCCCAATCACTTAATCTTAGGTTGTCGTTGGGGAAAAACACCAGGAAAAGCGGTTATAGAAGTAGAGAAACAATGGGCGGATGTGGTTTCTCGTAACAATTATCGAGCGAATTTTTATGAACTATTTGATGATTTTTATCAGCAAATTGAACGGCCTATTTTAAATGGAGAAATTAGCACTTGGACCGATCACTATACCTTCTTTAGAAATCCCATTGAACCCCCAGGAGGTTACGAACCAGAAACGCGACAAAAAATTAAAGCCACTGAAACAATGAATCGTATCTTTTCCCATCCAGGGGTATTAGGGTATACCAAATATCGTTGGCATGGAAACGATGATAAATTATGGAATAATCAACCCTTATTTAATATTATCAACCCCTTAAGAAAAGCTAATTATAGATCCGTTTCCATTGCAACTTTTTGGGAACAACCGCCCCAGAAAAATCATCAACCCTTACAAGGACAAATTTTCCTCACCTTACTTCATAGCACCGTCAGCCAACAACTCTTAAAACCGTCTACAATCGAAGATCAACCCAGTTTTAAAATTAGTAAAAATCATTTAGCCGTGGGATTAGTTTGTGAGGATAACCAATGGGAAAAAAGAGTTTATGGTGATGGAATTAAAGGAGAAATCCTAGATAGTAAAATTGATGGTAATCAATATCAATTAACCATCAGAATCCAAATCTTCCCTAACCTATTTACTAACACGAATGCAGAAGCCAACTATCAATTAAATCTTGTGCGTCACCACACAAAATTAGAAGGAACCTTCATCGGAACTTATAATCAAGAAAAAGTTTCAGGTAGGGCGATCGCTTATGTTCATCGTCCTGTAGCGACTGTGAGATATTAGACCAACATCTGGGAATACTAATCCTAGACATCGTAAAAATGACAGAAAACTCAAGATGTTAACACCTACCTCCCCCTTTCAACCCGCTAGTTCCAACCGTCGTATTGTTATTGGTGACGTTCATGGTCACTACGATACCCTTAATCTTCTTTTAGAAGCGATCGCCCCTAACTCAGAGGATCAGGTTTACTTTTTAGGGGACTTAATCGATCGCGGGCCCCAGAGTTCTCAAGTGGTAGAACTTGTCATGACACATAAGTACAATTGTTTGCTTGGCAACCATGAACATATGCTATTAGAAACCATTGGCCAAGGGGGTATTAATAGTCATCAACTGCAAGGATGGCTATATGGGGGTGGTTACTCTACCTTAGTCAGTTACGATCATCATATCCCTCAAGAGCATATCGATTGGATGAAAACCTTGCCCATCTATTTAGATTTAGGGGATGTCTGGTTGGTTCATGGGGGGATCGATCCCCATATCCCCTTAGAGCAGCAAACCGCACAACAGTTTTGTTGGGTCAGGGATGATTTTCATGGGATGGAGAAACCCTATTTTGAGGATAAACTGGTGATTA